>JBOHZT010000006.1:0-43136 GCA_050738535.1 Steroidobacteraceae bacterium | reverse complement strand
CTGCGGCGTGATCCAGTCGGCGGGGTCGTTCGGCCTGCCGCGTCATCCTCAAATCACCGCACAGAAACGCCGCCGCCCCTATGGCCACACACCTTTCGCGCTCGCCCATCAAAGACAAGCCCTTGCCACTGCCGGGACAGTCGGTTCAGGACGCCATTGATACCCTCCTGTGGGACGAGATCGCGCCGTACGTCACGTTCGCTGTAGCGCTGCTGCTCCTGGCGGGGTTCGAGTGGTTCTCCGTCCTTCGGCATCTCCCGCCGCAGCCCTGGCTCTACAGCGTTCTCGCCGTGCTCGCTTGCGCGTTCGCCGCCGCGAAGATGTGGCGCGTCCGGATTCGCGTCCAGCGATTGAAATTGGGGCGGGATGGCGAACGCGTTGTCGGGCAATACCTGGAGCGCCTTCGTGCGGACGGGGCCGACGTGTTCCATGACGTACCCGGCGAGGGATTCAACATCGATCACGTCGTGCTCTCGGCTCACGGGTTCTATGCCATCGAAACCAAAACGCGGAGCAAACCTGTCCACGGGAACCCGCGGGTTGTCTTGACCGAGTCGGGAATTGTCGTCAACGGATTTCGACCGGATCGCGACCCGGTGATTCAGGCGCAAGCGGGGGCGCGGTGGCTGGCTCATCTCCTAGAAGAGAGCACGGGCAAGCAGTTCCCAGTGCACGGAGTCGTGCTTTACCCGGGATGGTTCGTCGAGCCGATGCCTGAGGCTTGGCGCAAGTCGCCGGATAGACCATGGGTGCTCGAGCCCAAGGCCTTGCCCACATTCATCGAGCACGAGCCGACTCGGATTACCGAAAGTGATTGCAAGCTTGCGGCGTACCACCTGTCGCGATACATAAGGATGACCATCGCAGCGTGATATCGAGAATGTGCCGTGTCTCCTCAACCGCCGCCACCACGGCTAGTTGTCGCCAGCCACTTGCCCCCCTGCGGCGGGAGTTCACCCGGTAGCCGACCGAGATCATGGCGTCCAGGTTGTGTGCTTGATGTGGCGACGGAGGTGCCGACGGGCTTCGATCTGAACTAGTAAGAAATCCTTAGTAGTTGCAGAATCTTTTAACTCTTTGACCGTAAAGACATTTCCGAGATGCATCAGAACGTTCTCAGGCGTCGTATCGAAGAGCCCGGCCATCTGACGTGCACCGAGCATTCCGACGACCGCGAACTGCTTGAGCAGCCTTTGCAGGGCCTCGAGATGCCGGGATCGCTCGATCCCGTCTCAACGCTACCGTGAAAATTCGGTTTATGAAACCGAATTTTCCTCCTCATCGATCGCGTGAATACGCATGGCGAAGCAGCGGCAGAGCGTGACGACGTGGAGCGCATCCCGCGGGCGAGGGCTCTCCTCGAAACGGTCGCCGCCACGGCCTGGCTACTGCATATTTTCGGGGATCTCCTTCGGCTTGCCTTTCTCTTCAGGGCGATTCCAGGCTCTGTAGCTCCACGGCACCACCATCTCGAGCGTCGTGATCCGCGGCAACGGCATCGCCAAACCGCTCTCCGAATTCTCCAGCTTCTTGAGCCTCGCAACTACCCTCTTAATCTTGCCCTCCTGAATAAAGATCCACTGGCGCACTGGCCAGCCGGCCTTCACCTTGCAATCCCGTACGAGCGCCTTGCACAGCGCCGGCCAGCTGGCATTCCACTCCGAGAGCCGCTTGAGGAGCGCCTCGAGACCATTGGCGTACGACACCTCGCACAGAAACACTCTCGGAACACGGAGGTCCACCGCGACGGCGTCGCAGTACCAGTGAGGACCGCTAGTGTCGGGGTTGTCCGCCTCGTTCAACTGAACTCCGTATTCACGAACATCGCGCGGTCGGCACGCAAGTACTCCGTCACGACGCCCTGGTAATAATCCACAGTCCACCTCTCGATTCGACTCGACGACGCAACCGACCTCAGCCGGGAGACACCCTCAGCGTCAGTGCTCCACCGTCGGCTTGAAGCCGCCTCCCTTCCTCTCCCTGGACCACCCTCGCAATCACCTCCTGCAGCTCCTGCCCCGTCCGCTGGAACCCCAGTCGCCTTGCGATCTCCACCACGAGCTCCCCCTCCTCGACCCGCACACACTCCCTCACGACCGCCACCGCCGCCGCGGCGATCTCCGCCGGCGGCAGATACTCCGCCTTGCGCAACGTGATCGACGCCGTCTCCGACCGATCCCGTACCGCAACCTCGGTCGCGCCCGCCGGGCTCCAGAACGTCCCCTCCTCCCGAACCACCCCCGTCTTGGCGAGGCCCCGGAGCGCCCGCCGCGTCGCCTCCTGGATCCTCGAGCCCGTCCGATTGAGCCCCCACGCGGTCGCCACCCGCCGCGCCACCTCCTCCTCGTGAATCGGCCCCTCGATCTCCACGATCCGCTGCGCCGCCTCCCGGACCTTGTTCGGTGCCTCATGCGGGGGAAGGCCCGACTTCACCGTGAAGCGCGCCTCGACGTACACGACCCGCGATCGAGGTGACACGCTCGAGCCTGCCTCCCCTACGACGGCTCGACGATCCACCGGCTCCGTCTTTTCCGCCGGCGCGCGAGCCGCTTTCGCCACCGCCACATCGCGTCCGTCCGCACCGCCCTTTGCCTTCTCCGCCGGCCCGCTCTCCCCCCGCTTCGCCCGCTCGAGCGCCTCGAGCATCCGCTCCTCCTCCCTAGCCCGCCGCGTGAACCAATCCGTGCTCCAGATCCGATGCAGCCGCCATCCCCGCTGCTCGAGAATCTGCTGCCGGATCCGGTCGCGATCCCGCGCCGAGCGCGAGGAGTGGTACGTCGCCCCATCGCATTCGACGCCGAGCAGATATCGGCTCGCGCTCTCCGGCGCGAGCACCCCGATGTCGATGAAGAAGCCCGCCATCCCAACCTGCGCATGAACGTGGTACCCGCGCGTCGTCAGGAAATCCGCCACGGACTCCTCGAAGTCGCTGTCGAACGGCCTCTCGGTCACTTGCGGCACATCGATGAAGCCCTTCTGCGCGAACTGCAGGAACTGCTTGAGCGCGACGACCCCCGGCCGCCCGCTCGAGGTGTCGATGTCCTCTGCCGTGAGCGAGGTGAACACTTCGCACCGCTCCCGTGCCCGCGAGATGAGCACGTTGAGCCGCCGCTCCCCGCCGTTCCCGTTGATCGGCCCGAAGCTCTGCGTCAAACGCCCATGGCGGTCGCGCCCATAGCCGACTGACAGGAAGATCACATCCCGCTCATCGCCCTGAATGCTCTCGAGGTTCTTCACGAAGAACGGGGCCGGGCGGCTGTTGGCGAAGAATGGCTCGAGCTCTGGAGCCTCCCGCCGCCGTGCGTCGATGCGATCCCGGATCACATCGCGTTGCGCCGCCGAGAACGTCCCAACGCCCAGCGACTTCTCCGGATGCTGACGCGCAAACGCACACACGGCCTCGGCGACGAGATCGGCCTCCGCGACGTTCGTCGCCCCCTGGCCCCGCTCGTAGCCGCCCTCTGGGGCGGGATGAAAGAAAAGCCCGAGCCCGCCCCCGCGCTGCCCGAGCGTGACGGCGGGCGGCAGCAGCAACTTGTTGTCATAGAAGCTGTAGTTGGAGACCGCGATGAGCGCGGGATGGAGGCTCCGATAGTGCCAGCGCAGCATCGCGCGATTCGACAGCGTCGCATCGCAGAGGCTCAGGATGCTCTCCATGGCCCCGATGGCGGGCGAACCATCCGCGACGGTTTCCTCCGTCCCCTCCTCCCCCTCGTCCGCGAGTCGATTGAAGAAGCTCGTCGGCGGCAGCTGCTTCGCATCCCCGACGACCACGATCTGCCGCGCCCGCGCGACGGCGCCGAGCGCATCCTCCGGCCGCACCTGGCTCGCCTCATCGATCAGGAGCAAGTCGAACGTGAGCCGCCCCGGCGCGAGATACTGCGCCACCGACAGCGGACTCATCAGGAAGACGGGCTTCAGCGCCTGGATGGCGCTTCCCGCATGGTCGACGAGCCTTCTCACCGGCAGAAGCCGACGGCTCTTGTTGAGCTCCTGCCGGATGACCCCCATCTGCCCCGCCGCACCCGTCGGCTTTTGATCGAAGTGGCGGCGGGCCGCCTCGAGCGCCGCCGCCTTCACCCGCGCTTGATCGAGCGATCGAAACGACTCGACCAGCCGGTCGAGCTCGCGGCCGTCGGCACCCTCGAGTGCCGGATCCTGCGCACACATCCGCTTCCAGAGCTGCTCGCAAAGCGCGAGGTGAACCCGCTCGGCGAGCTCGCCCGGCGGAATCTCGCCCGACTCCACTCGGCCGGTGAACGCCTCCCCCGTCGTCTCCCGCAGTCTTGCGAGGAACGCCCGCGCCGGCGGCCACTCGTTGAACCGCTCAGGTGCGCTCCGCCACGCCTGCGCCCGCTCGAACAATCGGCCGAGCGAGCACCGCAGGACCGCCGGCTCCCCCATGAATTCCGCATCCGTGAGCCGCACGAACCGGACGAGCGCCTCGAGTGCTTTCGCCACCGCCTCGATCGCCTCGGCCAGCCGATTTGCCCACTGGGCGGGAGCCTCCGACCCGAGCAGCCTTGTCTGTCGGACCGAGAGCGCCGGCTCCAGCTCCGCGACCGCCCCGAGCCACTGGACGAGCGCCTCGAGGCGCGCATGGCCGCCGGGCAGAGAGGGCCAGATCGAGCCGAGATCCCCGGCACAGGTCGCACCGAAGGCCTGCAGTTTCACCCGCAGCGCGCGACCATGGATGAGCTGATCGAGGGCAGCGAGCCGCTCGGCCGGCTGCTTCGGAGGCGGCGACCGGCAAACCCCGCGATACGTGCGCACCGCGGCACGATAAGCGCTGCCGAGTCGCCGCCAGACGGATTCTCCGCCGGCTGCGAGCGCCGCACGCTCGACGGTCCAGTCGTGCTCCCAGGCGGCCTCGACGAACACCGGCTCGAGCGCCCGCTCGATCTCCGCGAGCTCCTGCGCGAGCGCCGCGATCTGCCCGAGGGCCTCCCGATCCGTCGCCCACCGCGGGTGGCACAGAAGCTCGAGTGACTCCTGTGGCCGCTCGGCGGCGAGCTGAAGCGCGCGCACGATCCGGGGCAGGGTCGAGAACGGCACCAGCGCGAGGCTGGCCTCTTCCCGCGGCCGCACGAGCGGCCAGAGCGTATGCAGAAGCGCCGGAAGCGCCTCATGGCTCGCGGCGAGCACCCTCGCGAGGCCGGCGAGCCGCTGCGCATCGAGCGGATTGAGGATCTCGCGATCGCAGCCTCGCCAGGGATGCCGCGCCGCGACCCCGGCGACCCGCAAGCGCTGCGCGCCGGCCTCCACTTCCTTGAGGAAGGACTCGATCTGCCGACGAGACCACGTCTCGGCGCCCTGCACCTCGAAGTCGGGGATGGGAACGTTTCGATCCCGCAGCCGGCAGATCTTCCCGAGGATCTCGAACGGCGTGTGCCCCGAGGGCGCGAGCGGCCGGTGCATGCGGTCCGAGTGCGCCCAGAGGGCAGAGGTGACCTGATCCAGTTCTTCGCAGAGCTCCGGCCGCGGCGTGGCGGGCCGCGCCGCCTCGAGCGCCTCCCGGAGCTGCGCGTGCACCTGCTGTTTCGATGCGCTGCGGCTGTGCAGTTCGAAGCACAGCGCCCCGAGGCCGGCTTTCTGCAGCCGATCATGGACCACCTGCAGCGCCGCGAGCTTCTCCGCGACGAAGAGTACCGTTTTGCCCTGGTGCACCGCCGCCGCGATGATGTTGGCGATCGTCTGCGACTTGCCGGTGCCGGGGGGTCCCTGAACGACGAGGTTGCGCCCGCCGACGGCGGTCTGAATCGCAACCGTCTGGGAGCTGTCTGCATCGAGGATGGCATTGAGGTCGGCCGCCTTCACACGCTCGTCGATCCGCGCGTCCTCCGGGAAGAGCGGCGATTCGGGCTCGCCATGCTCCTCCTGCGGCGCGAGCAGCCGGCTGAGGATTCCGTGCCCCAGGAGCTGCCCCGGATCCGGCCAGTGCGCCGGATCGAGATCGCGCCAGAGCAGGAACTTGTTGAACGAAAAGAACCCGAGCAGGACCTCCTCGCGCACCTCCCAGCGCTTCGCCTTGCGGATGGCCGCCCGGACGGCGTCGAAGTAGGCGCTCGGGAGCCATTCCTCCGAGTCCGGAAGATCGGGCAGCTCGATCGAGTGCTGCTCCGCGAGCCAGACTTTGAAGGAGATATTGGTGTACAGGTCCTCATCCCGTGCCTTGAGCTGGAAGCGCTCGCGCGCGCCCTTGCGCGTGAGCTCGACGGGAATGAGGACGAGCGGCGCGAAGCGCTCGACCTCAGAGTGCTCGGCCTCGAACCACTTCACGAACCCGAGGGCGAGATAAAGGATGTTGACCCCCTGCTCCTCCTCGGTCTCGGTCGCCTCGTAGTAAAGCGCCGTGAGCCGCTTCTGGAGGCCTTCGGCGGTGAGCTGGGTCTGCAGGCTCGAATCGCGATGGCGCTGCGCGACGCCCTCATCGTCAACGGAGTCGGTCTCCGGCGGAGTCCAGATCGCGTAGTCGCGATCGCCGACCTCGCCTTCTTCCTCCCTCACGCCGCGGCCGGGTGCGAAGGACATCTCCCGCCGATCGAGCCAGAGCGTCTTGAAAATCTCGTCGGCGAGCTCGTCAACGACCCGGATCTGCCGGGAGCGCTTGGAGGTCAGCGCACAATTGACGAGCTTGTTGCGGAGGTTGCGGTCGATCAGCTGGTGGCGCGCCTGATCGAGCTTGTTCTTGATGACCTCCCCGACACTCGCCACGGCCGCACCTCTCTCGGCGCCGGATCGGGCCGAACATCGCTCGTGGCGCCCGACGTTACCGTCTGGGCGTCAGAAGTCTACGGGGCGGGTCACAGAACGGCAGAGGCCACCGATGCTAGCGACCCTCGCGCCTCTACGCTACGCGGCCTTCCCGCGCGAGCGCTCCTGCGGGATCAGCAGATCGGCCGAGACCTGGAATCGCTCATGAAGCTTGCGGATCATCGACATGCTCAACTGGAACTGCACGACCCGACCGCGCCGTCGCCCGAGTGGTCGCGCTGCTCGAGAGGAACCGATCGGATCCTCCGAAGACTACCCGAGTTGCGAGTCTGAGGTCGTCCCGCCGAGGCGACTCACGAGCGCATGAAGCCGCTCGACCTGCCGGCTCACCGGGTCGGACACCCCGCTCCGCAAGCAGCCGGCGAACTCCCCGTCCTGGTCGGCCATCTGGCCCTCGAGCGCCGCCTGCACAGTGATGCAGGTGGAGTAGGCGGCCGTCAGCCGCCACGCCACCGACTTGAGTTCGTTCACGAGCTCCAGGCAGACATCCGGGGCGAACGGGACCGGCATCGCGCGGCCGGTGATCAGCCCGGGCGACTTTGGCCGGAAGTGAGTCTCGATGCTGCGCACCGTCGAGTGCGCACGCGACCGGCGGGTAGAATGACGATCAGCCATGACGCGACCTCCTTGGGGTTGCGTGGTGGTTAGCCGTCCGCTGGTGCGTCAACACCGGCGGGCGGCGCCTACTTCCGGGACGTCCGACCCGGCTTCGGCTTGCTCGGCGGCTTGAGCTTGTCGTGCTTCACCAGCAGATCATCGATCGCTTCGCGCATGAGTGCCGCCTTCGGAATGCGCGTCTCGGCGGAGAGCTCATCGAGGAGATCCGCTTTGTCGTGATCGAGATAGATCGCCTGCTGATGTCGGGTCGTCGGTCCCATCGCGAGGTACCATGACTTTATGGTTCCTGCTTGTCAACTCGAATTTGTACATCTGCAAGTCCCGACGTCGCTTCCCGCTGCTTCGCTCGCCCCGCAACTTTTCTTCTCGCCGGTCGTACAGCGACGAGCGAACTGCCGGATCCGACAGGTTGAACCACAGCTGCAGAAAGTAAATCCGCAGCATCCATTCCAGCGGTATCGGCGGACGTCCGCCGTTCTCGCTGATCTTCGGGTAGGCCGGCTCTATCGCCGCCGCGAGCTCTGCCCACCGCGGCCGGTAATTGACTGCCAGAGTTTGGCTCTCGGCGCAAGCTGCCTCGCTACGGACCCTGCCGAGCCAAGCGTTACAAGCATACTGAGCCCGACAATTACCGAGGCGACGTCAAGCTGACGGATACTCAACTCTAACAGAGCCAAACATACAGGCGGCACAATAAGCACCAGCAGCGCGATCGATTCAAACCGTCTCATACCCAAGAGGGCGTGGAAAATAGTCCCAGGTGACTCGACGATATCCGCCGCGACGGCCGCCCGTACGTATGCCGACAGGATAACCATAAACAGTGCCACGCCAAGGGCCACCACAATCGCGGCGGTGAACAAGTCAACGTCCAGCGGCCCGTTGGGCAGGGATGCTCGAAAGTCCTGTGCCATATCACGGTTCAAATTCTCGAGAGGAGGATGCCCTTCGTTGACTAGAAATTTTAGGTCGCTGAGCGAAAGGCCATCAAATTTAGTGGGTCCATGGGCATTCGGCTTCTTGGACGTGATCACGGGCGGTATTCTTGCGGTACGCTGCTCAACCCTCCAACGTGCCACTTCCCAGCGGTAGATTTCCTCCTTAGCCACAGCGTTGTTGAAGCCCTGAGCTTCTCCCAATACTTGCTCATTCCATAGCGTACCGAGCGTCTGCTTTAAGGCACTGACATAGTCCAGCGGCCCCCATATTTGTAGACGTACATTGGTCACAACTCCCGGCGCGGCCCCTTTAGCCCCAGTAACCTTCAGTATGTGTCCGCGCGGGACCGCCACAATCGTCGTCGCTTTTGGCTGGGGGATTGCGATGCTCGGTAGCGCGCCACCTTGTACAAGGACTGAAGTGGGAGTCTGAGAATCCGAGCCACAGCGGATTGCCTCTAGCTGTGCAAATGTAGTTTGCTGTATTTCGACGTCAGCCGGCAGGCTCGCCGCATATTTAAGCCAGCATTGACTTTCTAACAAACCTGTCAGCTGCAAATTGAGACTTGACCACGCAAGCTCGAGCTCGGCGTACGCCTCAAAACCCGGAACCGCAGTAAGCTTACCCGCTATTCCTAAGGCAATGACTGCTAATGCGAGGGCCGCCAACGCTGCACGAACGCACGCTTTGGAAATGTTCTGTTCGATGGCAATAGACTTCATGGCACCTATGTCCTACGTCCTCGCCAGTATCCCGATGACTTCATTTGTCTCCACCGGCGGCTGGTAGTGAATTGCCCACGCCTTCTCGGCACCTCATCCGGCTCCGGTCCCCTCCACTCCATACCGAGTCCTGATGTACTCCCGCGCGCTCTCCGGAGGCAGCTTCACCGTCCCAGGGCCGCTCCGCACGAAGAAATCCCCCTCCCCCGTCGCTTCGATCCCCTTCCACTTCAGAAACACCGGCTCCGGGCTCCTCTGGCAACTCACGATGCAGACCGTCTTTCCCTCGACGATCTGCGTCTTCGGATCGATGCAAGTGCCCGCGCGATCGCCGAGCCCGTTGCGCACCACTTGCGCCAGATGGCGCATGAACTTGTCTTCGTTGTCCAGCTGGTCGCGCTCGATGCCGACGATCGCGCCATCGTCCGCCACACCGATCAGCAAGTCGCCGCCATCGCTGTTGAGAAACGCGGCAATCGCCTTCAGCGCCGCGTGCGTCACGCCCTTGTCGTCCTGCCGGTCGTCCTTGAGGCTCCATCGCAGGGTGGATTTGAACTCCAGCGTCTTCGACTCGCCCTGCTTGATCAACTCCTCGGCGCTGCGGTGGGCGCGGAGATACTGGTCAAACAGGAGGTTCTTGATCACCTCTCCGAAGGCTCGGTCATCGGTGATGCGCTTGTAGAGATCGAAGTTGGAGTCGACGATCTCCTGGATCACGTGCTCGACCTTCTGGTCGAAGGTGAGTCGGACGTTCTCCCGCGTATTGACCCGGGCGGCCGCATCGAGCGCCGCATCGTCGTCGAGCTTCTCCATCATCTGGCCGAGCGTCACGCGGTGCTCGGGCCCGAGCTGGAGCCCAAAGCGCTCGTTGAGCTCGGCGATGATGCGGGAGAGGGTCTCGATCTCCTCCGGGGCGGCGCTATACGCACTCTTGCTGCTCACCGGATCCAGGACCCCGGGCCGGCGCTCCAGGGCAATCTTGCCGCCACCGGTCTGCTGGATGCGGTAGGACTCCATGTCGATGTTCTGCTGCACCTCGCGCGGCAGTTCGATGCGGTCGGCGGGGAGGAGACGGCGCAGGTACCGGGCGAAGGCGTAGAGCTTCTCGAGCTCGGCGTCGGCAAACGTCAGCACTTGGGCGAGGAACGCATAGAGACGCGCGTAATCGGTGAGCTGGCCGCGGAAGTCCCGCTGCTCCTCCTGCAAAAGCGCCCGGAAGCGCTCGACCGACGGGCCGAGCGCGGCGTAGAGCCGATCCTGGGTCGCCTTGCGGTCGAAGTAGACCTTGGCGAAAGCCTCCACGTCGGCGTCGGTGTAGACGGGGAAGGCGGCGAGACGGGTCTGGACCTCGTAGAGCAGGTTCGGGTCGGTCGCCTCGGAGAGCAGTGTCGTCTCGTAGTAGGGCTCGAAGGCGGCCTGGATGGCGTCCGATTCGTTGGCGAAGTCGAACACGAGGGTGTTCGTCTTCTCGGGGTGGGTGCGGTTGAGCCGCGACAGTGTCTGCACGGCGCCCACGCCGCCCAACTTCTTGTCCACGTACATCGTGTGCAGCAGCGGCTGGTCGAAGCCGGTCTGGAACTTGTTCGCGACGATCAGGAAGCGATACTCGGGGCGCTCGAAGGCCTTCGCGGTCTGCGCCTCGGGGAACCCGTTCATCCCCGGCTCGGTGTAAGACTGCCCCCCGTCCTCAACCGTGCCCGAGAAGGCCACCAGCGCCCGGAACGGGTAGCCGCGCTCCGCCAGATACTTGTCCACCGCCCGCCTGTAGCGCACCGCATGCAGGCGGGAACGGGTGACGATCATCGCCTTCGCTCTGCCGCCAATTGCGCCCTGCACCTGGGTTGCGAAGTGCTCGATGCAGATCTTGACCTTCTCGCCGATCGCGTGCGGATGCAGCTCCACGAACGACTTGAGCAGGTACTCGGCCTTCCGCTTGTCGTAGCGCGGGTCGTCCTCGACCTTCTTGAGCAAGCGCCAGTACGCCTTGTAGGTCGCGTAGTTCGCGAGCACATCGAGGATGAACCCCTCCTCGATGGCCTGGCGCATGCTGTAGAGGTGGAAAGGCGCGAACTGGCCGTCGGCGCGCTTCGTGCCGAACAGCTCGAGCGTCTTGGGCTTGGGTGTGGCCGTGAAAGCGAAGGTCGAGAGGTTGGGCAGCCGCCCCCGCTTCTCCATCTCGGCGAGCACGGCGCTTTCCAGCTCCTCCTCCGGCGTCTCGGCACCCGCCTCCTCGTACTCCGCCGCTTCCAGCGAGCCTGAGGCGAGTACGGCCTTGAGGCTCTTCGTGCTCTCGCCGGACTGCGAGGAGTGCGCCTCGTCCACGATCAGCGCGAAGCGCTTGCCGGGCAGCTCGCCGATCTCCTTCGCGATCACGGGAAACTTCTGCAGCGTCGTGACGATGATCGTCTTGCCGGACTCGAGCGCGTCCCTCAGCTGGCGCGAGGTGGTGTCGATGTTCTCCACTACGCCGAGCGTCTGCTCCAGCTGGCGCATCGTGGTCTGCAGCTGGCGGTCGAGTACGCGGCGGTCGGTGATGACCACGATCGAGTCGAAGACGCGCCGATCGCTCGCATCGTGCAGGACGCTGAGCTGATGGGCGAGCCAGCCGATGGTGAAGCTCTTGCCGCTACCGGCCGAGTGCTGGATCAGGTAGCGCCGACCGGCGCCGAGCGCGCGCGCATCGGCCACGAGCTTGCGCACACAGTCGAGCTGCTGGTAGCGCGGGAAGATCAGGAAGCGCTTGCCGGTCTTGCGCCCCTTCTCGTCCTCCTCCTCGATCTCGTGGATGAACTGGCGGATGAGATCGAGCACGCTGCCGCGCGCCCAGGTCTCCTCCCAGAGATACGCCGTGGCGTAGCCCTCGCGGGTGGGTGGCACCGGCGGGTTGCCGGCGCCGCCGAACTTCCCGCGGTTGAAGGGCAGGAAGCGCGTCTTGGCCCCGGCGAGCTGAGCGGTGACGTACACCAGATCCGGATCCACCGCGAAGTGCGCGAGGCAGCGGCCGTAGGCGAGCAGCGGCTCGCGCGGGTCGCGGTCGGTCTTGTATTGGCGGATCGCGTCCTCGACGTCCTGGCCGGTGAGGGGATTCTTGAGTTCGGCGGTGAAGATCGGGATGCCGTTGAGGAACAGGACCAAGTCGAGGCTGTTCTCGTTCTGGGCGCTGTAGCGGACCTGGCGAACGACGGCGAAGAGGTTCGCCGCATGCAGCCGCCCGGTTTCTTCATTGAGCCCGCTCGCGGGGCGGAAGTAGGCGAGGCGGAACTTGCAGCCGGAGTCCTTGAGCCCCGAGCGCAGAACATCGAGTGCGCCGCGCCGCTCGATTTCGCTCGCGAGGCGCCTCAGGAACTGCTCTCTCACGGCCGGACCGTGATGCTGCTCGAGCTTCTTCCACTCCTTCGGTTGTGTGGCGAGCACGAAGTCCACCACGTCGCGCGGCAGAAGAGAGAGCGCGCGGTCGTAGTCTTCTGGCTTGCGGCTGCGGTAGCCGCCGGGTGGAGTTTCACCGTAGGGCGGCGGCGTTTCGCGCACGCCTTGCCTGTCTCCTGCGCAGGCGTCGGGGCCGTCCTGGCGCAGAGTGCGCTCGATCGCGTCCTCGAAGGAGCGCTCGGAGATCTCGGGGCTCATGCGGCCTCCTCCCGCACGTCGATTTTGCCGGTGACTGCGGCGGAAATGAGGGCAGTGCGGAGTTCTTTGAGGCGCTCGATGGCGTCGTGAATGCGTGAACCCAATCGCCCGAACTCTCCAGTCCGTCGTTCTATGAAATCCAGGATCTTGTACTGTTCGTCGATTTGCGGAGCCACGACGAACAATTGCTCAAGATCCCCCATTGAGATGTTCGGCTGGGTACCAGCAGACCACGTCCGCTTGATTTGCTTCTGAACATACTCAGCACCGAGAGCAAGTTCGAGAAATCTCGGCAGAACCCGCGACCGACATGCGCGCACAAGCGCCAAGGGAGACCACACACTGAACTCAACGTCCACATCAACCCTTGCGAGTTTGCCCGTTGTTGCGCCTGACTTACAGATTAGGATGTCATCCCGCGCGGGCCTGCACTTCCTGCAGTAGAACTCGTGGAGGTCCGCAGTGATGAAACCTCGCCTCTTATTAAAGTCAATCTGGCCATTTGAAACAGCCTCGGCTGATACGAAATCAACTCCTTCTGGAACAAGTTCAGGAGTCTCATGCGGCCCGTCAGTAATCTTGGCTGTTATCCACCGTTTCAGCGGCAGTCCGGTCCAATGCCGCGGGTACACGTCCAGCCACTCGATGCCGGAATTCTTCATGGGTACATTCGGGTCGAGGCCCTTCGTAACGGCGCGGGTGATGAGAGCGGTGCGCTGCTCCTGGAGCAGCTCGATCAGCCGCTCCTTCTTCGCCACCAGCCCATCGATCCGCGCCGTCTCCCGGTCGAGGAAGGCGGCGATTGCGCGTTGCTCTAGCGGTGACGCGAACGGCATTCTGTAGTGCCTTAATTGCACCGCCGTGAGATGATCAATTGTGTTTGCATTACCACCCGCAACGAACACGCCGCACTTTGTAAAGGTGTACATTAGGTAGTAGAAGAAGCGCGACGACTCTTCCGCTGAACGCGGCCTCACTCTGTGAATCGCCTTCTGGTAGAAGCACTCATCGAGCTCTCCCCTCCAGATAGCGGTTCTGCCGACCTCGCCGCCCTCGCACACGAGCAAGTCGCCCAGGCGCAGGAGATACCGCTCTCTTTCCCACGGTGCGAAGTCCATCTCCGGGAGGTCATCAGCGTTCACCGCATCCCACTGTACGTCGACGTTTCGCACGTAGCGTCCCGAAAACTCGCCCGTCACGCGCTTTGCGTCGAGCATCTTTCCGAGCGCGATCTCGAACCGGGCGTAGACGGGAGCCACCTCCCAATGCGCAGGAATCTCCCCCAGCCACTCGACGCCGGAGTCCTTGTAAGCTCGATACGGCTTGAACTGCCGCAACGACGGCTCGCGCGCAGAGTCCTTCGCTTCGCTCACGGCGCCGCTTCCTCGAGCGGCTCCTCGACGTCCCATTCCGCAGGCCCCTCGTCGTACGCGTCCGCGATCACACCTGCACGGAACAGCGCCGGTTCACGGGTGATGGTTTTGCCCGTCGCCGCCTCGATGCGTTGGAGCAGCGTCTCGGCGCGCGCAGCGTAGAATTCCCAGAAACGGTCGGCGCGCAGCTCGTTGGGTGCGATACAGTGCGAGCGCAGAATTTCGTCCATGCGCTCCGTTCCTATGCCGGCCGCCTTCTCCACCGCAGGCAGGTACAGCGACGGCGCGCGCCCGCCGATCTGCCGGTTGGTGCGAGCGGCGAGTGCGGTTTTGTTGATCACGCTGTTGTAGGTGTCGGGCTCGATCCCCGTCGTCTTGCACCACTTCTCGGGGAAGATATGGTGGATGTCGACCTTGTCGTCGAAGAAGGTCTGCGCCTCAATCGGCTCGCCGGTGCGGAAGTCGCGCCCGCCGTTGCGCATGAGGAGCGCGTAAAGCCCCTTGTACGCAGAGCTGTTGCGCGTGCGCAGGGTGAGCAGGCGATTCGGTTGGAAGCTCGACTCCTGAATCGTGATCGGGACTGTCGCCTCACCGCGCACCATCGCCACGACCTCCGGCAGGTCCCGCGCGAAGCGGCTTTCGATCGCGCCACCGTAGAGCTCGCCGAGCACGCCGCACCAGTACCAGCGGGCGATCTTTTGGCGTGCGCCCTCGGTCTCGCCGTCCTTGCCGAGATCCACGAACATTGCCGCGAGCGGCACGAGCTGCGTGCGGTACGGCAGGTCGCGCGCCTTGAAGATTTTCTGCCCGTAGAGGAAGCGAGCGGCGCGCACAAAGCCTACCTCGACGCGCTCGGCCCACGTCTGCCAGTCGGCGACTTCGAGCTTGAGAATATCCTTGCGCTTGCAACTGATGCCGGGCGCCTTGTCCGAGGCGGACCCGGCCGCGAGCGCATCGCGCCGGCGCGTTTGCGTCACGAGCAGCGAGACGGCCTGAAGGAAGTCGTCACTCTGCAGGCCGCGCAGGACCGGATGCCGCCCCTTCAGGCGCTGCTCGCGGGCATTCCAGTCGTCACGGAGCTGGAAATCATCGGCGGCGAACGAGGCCGTGAGGAGTTCGAACACGCTGAGCGCCACGCCGCCGGTATTTACGCGCTCGAAGACCAGGCACACGGCTTCCTTGGGTGTCTGCTTCTTCAGCTCGATCACCGGCACCTGATACTGCTCGAAGCGCTTGATGACTTCGCGCTCGAAGTCGTTGAAGAGCCGCATCTTGTCGCGGTCGAATTTCCAGTGTTCGCTGTACGCCTGCCGCCACTCGGCGCTGTCGAAAATGCAATTCACAGGGAAAAGGTCGGCGGCGTACTCCCGCTCAGGCGTCGTCACGTCCAGGGTGATCTCGCCGCCGAACGCTTTGGCCTGACGGTCCTCCGGAACGCTCAGTACCGCATCTTCGCGGTCATCGTCCTGGATGACGGCCTGCTTCATGTCGAGGTAGTACCAGCGACGGATCGGCTTCCCTTTGGCGTCCTTGGTTTCGACTACCACCTGGCTCTTCAGCGCCTGGTAGAGGGACGTCAGGCGCTGCTGACCGTCGAGGATCAGCGTTTCCGGCGCGACCTCGCGCAGGCGCGCGTGCGTGCCGGCGAGCGGCCGGGGCTTGAAACGGATGTGCTCGCCGCCCGTTTCGAGCAGCATCACGGCGCCGATCGGGAACGAGACCGAGACGCTGGCAAGGAGACTGCGGATGCGCTCGTCGTCCCAGACCCAGCCACGCTGGAAGTCGGGAAGCTGCAATTTACCGCTGTCGGCGCGCCCGAGCAGGTCGTAAAGTGGGGTCTTGGTGCTGTCGAAGCTGGCGCCGATCATATACGTAGGCCTCCATCCCTCGACCACGGCCCTCCCGGCGGCCACTCACCGGCGCCAACGCCCTCCGCGAGGAGCTGCTCCCAGATGGGTTGGAGAAATCGGGTGAGCAGCTCACCAACGGCCTGGAAGTCGCTGGGAGCTCCCGTGAGGTCGTTGCGAGTGACATACGCCCGCCACTGCGTCAGACGGTCGGCGCTCGCGTAAAAGGAGGGCCTCAGTGGCACCGGGAGCACTGCGACCAACGGCGTGCGCCTGCGCTCGAAGGTCGCGCGTACAGCTCGCACGAGCGTGTCTTGGTCGAAGTCGAAGGCGTTGGCCATGGCATGGAGGTCGTAGAAGTCTTTGTAGCGGCTGTTCCGCTCACCCAGCGTCACCATCGCGTTCAGCTTTTCGGCGACGACCGCTTCGCGCGGATAGGCGAGGATCCGTGGTGGCGGATCGCCGAGTATCGTCCGAATCTCGGTCTCCTCGGGGCCGGGGACGATCGCGTTGCCGAACCCGACATCGATCTGCACGGGGATATCCGATTCACCTACTCTGGCTCTGATGCGGACGCGGAGCCCGTCGTAGTCGGAGCCGTCGCGTATCGGCTCGGCCCTGATCGAAGCCGTGTCGAAGATGAGCCCGTCAACGTCGTCCGGCGTGTCGCAGATCTCGCAGAACTCCCGAATGACGTCCGCTTGTGCGGAACTGCCGTAGCCGGTGAAGTCGATATCTCGCGTCGGCCGGTAGACCGTTCCCCAGATCGCAAACAGCGTTGCGCCTTTCAAGACGAAGCACTCGCGATGGCGGGAGCGGCCGAGCCGATACAGGAAGCGCTCGACCGCGTACCGCGCCAGACCACGCGTCACGTCCTCGCCGCGTGCGCGCAGTTCGTTCCGCAGCCGTCGCCGGATAGACGCCGCGCGACCGTCGGTCTCCCTCCCGCTCATGCCGACAGCGCCTCGAGGTAAGGGGCGATGACCGTCCTGATGCGGCACACCTCGGCCGCCCGATCGATCTCGCTGACCATGGCTTTGCGCGAGCGCACCGCATCGCGCAGCGCCTCCATGGCCACGTCGAGACCGACCTTGTTGCGGTAGCGGAAGCAGTCGACCACCGTTCGAGCGGGGCTCGTAAGCCGGACACGCACCCCCTGCATCGGCTGGGTGACGACGCCGTAGGTGAGCATCTGTCCCGAGAAGCGGACGATGCTCGTCTTGGCCGGGAGCCGCGTTGGCTTACGGGCCTTGCGGTCGATGGCCAGCCAGACCTGGTGCGGAGACTGGGTGCCGATGTCGTGGATGCGCAGGGCCGAGAGCAGGCAGACGATGGCATGAGGCACCGCCGACGCGATCATCGCGATCGTCTCCATCTCGGTCGCCTCGACGTGTGCCAGCCTGTAGAGTCCCGAACCCACGCGCTCAACGCGGCCCACCGTCACCATTCTCTGGAGCTGGTAGTGGGTAAACCCAAGCCGGACGACATCCCGCGGCCGGAAGAACGTTCCGACCCCGGCCCGCTGGAGATCCGAAGAAGTCAGCTCGAGCCCCATCGAGAGTATTTTATGAACGTCGGCAGTGATATGCAAGTGCCGACATCCATTAAGAATAAACGTCGGCACTTAGGTACACGTGCCGACGTTTTGCGCGATCAGCTGGCCTGCGACCCCGTGACCTCCGCCAGCATCCGCAGGATATCGCTCTCGATCCCCCGGATATCCGCTTCAATCTCCTCCAGCGGCCGGGGAGGCGCGTAGCGGTAGAAGTAGCGGTTGAAGTTGATCTCGTAGCCGACGAGACCGACCTGGCCGTCCCTGGGGTCGCGCCTGGAAGTATCGATCCACGCATCGGGGACGTGCGGCCTGACCTCGCGGTCGAAGAACGCCTCGACGCTCTCGGCGAGCGGCACGCTCTCCGTGTCGCGCAGCTCTGCGTCGGGCTCGGAATTACCTTCATTGTCACGGCAGATCGACGCCGTGCCATCGCGCTCCGAGAGCGCGCTGAGGATGGCCTTCCGCGCCGGAGCCGCGAGCTTGATGCTGGCCTTCTTCAGCGCGGCGTCGAGCAGACGCTCGAACTCGGCGCGATCCTTGACGAGACGGTCAGGAAGCGCCCGCAAGAGCTTGCGGACCTGTTCCTGCAGCGCTCGCCCTTCGGCCTGCTCCTTCGCTCCGGCGGCTCCCTTCTTCTTCGATTGCGCCAGCCCCTGGAAGCCCTTCTCTTCCTCGAGCCGCCCGATGCGTTCCGGTGCCGCCTGGAAATTCAGCCGCAGCGGACGCTCGACCGTGATCTTGCGGAAGCCGAAGTGCGTGGTCGGAAAGATGCGGCTGACGACGACGTCTTCTGTCTTCCCATCCTTGGTGAGTTCGCGAGTCTCGGCGTCGCGGAAGCTGGCGAGGATTTTCAGAACATCCTGCGCGCGCTCCAGCGGGATCTCGCGGCGCTTGTCGCCGAGGCTCTTGCGCATCGGCACCCAGAAGGACGTGGCGTCGATGAGCTGCACCCTGCCCTTGCGCGAGCGCGCCTTGCGGTTGGTCACCACCCAGATGTAAGTCGCGATCCCCGTGTTATAGAAGAGCTGCTCCGGCAGCGCAATCAGCGCCTCTAGCAGGTCACTCTCCAGAATGAACCGGCGGATCTCGCTCTCCCCGCTCCCGGCGTCACCGGTGAAGAGCGGCGAGCCGTTCATGATAATGGCGAGGCGCGAGCCGCCTTCTTCGGGATCCTTCGTGTGCGCCAGCATGTGCAGCAGGAACAGGAGCTGGCCGTCGCTGATACGCGGCAGCCCCGGGGCGAACCGACCCGAAGCGCCGCGCTCGTGCTCGGCGCGCACGGCGTCCTCGTCACGCTTCCAGTCCTTGCCATAGGGCGGATTGGCGATCAGGTAGTCGAAGTTCTGCCCGGCGTGCCGATCGGTGGAGAGCGTGCTGCCGTAGGTGATGTGATCCGCGTCCCGGCCCGTCGGGTCCTTCATGAAGAGATCGGATTTCGAGACCGCCCAGGTTTCGGGGTTCACCTCCTCGCCAAAGAGGTGGATCTGCGCGTCCTTGTTGATCGCCGGTCGCAGCAGATCGCCGTTCTTGCGCAGCCCGACAGTGATGTGCTCCTTGGTGATCATCAGCATGCCGCCGGAGCCGCAGCAGGGGTCGTAAACGGTACGGATGGCCTGCTTGGCGCGGATTTCTTTCTCGTCGCCGGCGAGCATGAGGTCCACCATCAGGTGGACCACGTCGCGCGGCGTGAAGTGCTCGCCGGGATTCTCGTTGAGCGCCTCGTTGAACTTACGGATCAGCTCCTCGAAGATCGTCCCCATCGTCGGGTTGTCGATTCGATCTGGGTGCAGGTCCACATTCTTGAACCGCTCGACTACCTGGAACAGCAGACCCGCTTCGTCCAGCTTGCTGATCGTGTTGTCGAAGTCGAACTTCTCCAGCACCTCGCGCATGTTCGGGCTGAAGCCCGCGATGTAATTGCGCAGGTTGGCGGCGATGTGCGGCGCGTCGGCCAGCAGCTTCTCGAAGTCGTAACGGGAGGTGTTGTAGAAGGCGAAGCCGGCAACCTTGCGCAGTTGCGGATCGAGGTTCTCGAGCCGCTTGCCTTTCAGCTCGGCCTGTTTCCCGAGTACCTTCTCCTTGGTGTCGGCGAGCACACAGTCGAGCCGGCGCAGCACGGTCAGGGGCAGGATGACGTCCTGATATTTGCCGCGCTTGAAGGTGTCGCGGATCAGGTCCGCGACGCCCCAGAGGAAGCCGACGATCTCGCTGTGATTCATCGCAGCGCCTCCGGGCGCGAAATCGCTTTCGGCTCTCCGGCATCGTAAACGCAGTTCACCACCATCAACCATTCTCCTCCACTGATCAGGATCACCTTGAGCACACGGCCGCCGGCTTCACGAAGAGGCGCCCTCCTCCGGCATCTCCTCGAGCAGCCATTCGAGCACCGCTTCGAGCGCCGCGACGCGATTCGCTGCAATGTCGTAAACCCGCTGGTGATCGAGCGTGACGTAGCCATGCGCCAGCACGTTACGGAATTCCACGATCAAATCCCCGTCCGGAACCCGCGCGAACAGAGCGGGATCGACCTTGCGAATCTGGCCCAGTGCATCTCCTGCGATCTCGAGCTGCCGCTCGATGGCCGACTGGCACAGCTCATCGGCCAGATATTGCGACAGCGAGCGGCGCTCGAGAAAGCGAGGCACCCGCCGAAGCGCGATCAACGCCAGTTCGAGCAGGACGTCAGGCCGCTTCGGCATAGACCGGCACCTGCGTGCGTTCGATGATGCGCCGCAACCGCGAATCCGGCATCGCGGAGAGCTCGACGAGATCGACCGGCCGGCCGAAGAGCGCCTCGAGCGCGGCTTTGAAGTCGAAGTACTGGCGAGCGGGAGACCGACCGATGGGCGGACCGAACTCCACGGCCAGATCCACGTCACTGCGAGCCGGATCGAAATCCGGCCGCAGGATCGAGCCAAAGAGCGCGAGGCGTCGCACCCCGAATCGCCGACACAGGCGGACGATCTGATCACGAGGCAGATCCAGCCGTCGCTCGAAGTCGAGGGGGGCAGACGGGCGCGGCTCGTCGCCCGCCGAGTCCTTCGCTTCGGCTCGCGGCCGCGGAAGCGATGCAGTCGGGGGCTCGTTCAGCGCATCGCGCACGAACCGCCTGAGCTTGTCGTGCCGGCCGAATCGGATCATGTCGCGCGGGGACGCCTCGCCCATCGAGGGGTTCGCCGTCTTGAACCACAACGCCGTCCTGATCGCATCGCCTTTGAAGAACTGGGCGACCCACGTACACGTGATCGCGACCTCCGTGAGACGTTCGACGAGAGGGTGCGGCGCTTTGCGATCAAAGCGCACCGAGGACAGTGCGATTCCGGCGAGGTGCGCGACGTCGTCCTTGCTCAGGTTCAGGAATCGAGCGACACGCTGAGGGTGAAACCGGCCAGCCTGCCAGAACTGCAGGTAGTCATTCGACGGAATCGTACCGAAGAGCCCGGCAGTCGGCGCACCCATGAACAGACCATAGCACAACCGTAGCTCAGGCGCAGTGTAGCCGGGGAATCACTCTAATTTGCCACAAATGGACCATCTTCAACCCACGGCCCGTCCTCGTGATCGTGGCGGGATCCAGGAGTCCACCTAGATGCCGCTGCATGAGTTCGACGAGCGCCGCCCGCCCGGCAGTCATCGTCGGGACATCCCTGCGATGAATCATCGCGCTGTACCCCTGAACTCAAGCATATTGATTCATTGGCGCTCCAAACTGGGCTATCACAGGCAAGATTGGCTCGGAGATCGAACGGAGGGGATTTACCCTAGGTCCTTGAGGATCTCCTCGACCGCCTTAATGACATCCCCCCGCTCCACCCCCTGCAGCCCCTGCGGAAACGCCAGCGTCACCTTCCCGCGCGCATTCCGCGTCACGGTGACTCTTCTCGCCGCCCCCACGTTGTACTGCTTCTGCACCGGCTCGAACTTCTTCGATCGGTCGAGGCTCGCGGTGAGCACCCGCAATACCTCCGCCGGCGCCCTCCCCTCCCCTTCCCGCGCCAGATTCTTCGCCGCCTGCAGGATCACCTCCTTCGCCCCGGGCCGCTCGAGGAGCACCGCGAGGGTGTACGCCTGGATGATCGGAATCGCGCTCTTGTCCGCGAACAGTCCCGCGAGCGTGGCGTGCTTGAGGACCGTCGCCGCCTTCAGCATCTTCGCCACCTGCCCTTTGGAGAGCCCGATGGCTTCGGAGAGCGCCTCCTGCGTCGGGAAGATCTTGGCCTCGATCTGCGCCTGGAACGAGAGCGCCCGCTCCATCGGCGTGATGTCCTGCCGGTCCGCGTTCTCGATGTGCATGAGCACCGCGGCGCGCGCATCGTCCGCATCGATGACCCGCAGCTTGAGCTTCCTCCCGAGGAGCTCGCAGGCGAACCGGCGACGCATCCCGTAGATGAGCTCATAGTCGACGCTCGGGTCCCCCTTGATCCGTCGGGCGAGCGCCGGCTCCTGCTGCCCGTCTTTCGCCATCGAGTCGATCAGGTCCTGGCAGCGCTCGCGCGTGTACCAGCCCTCGGTGCGGTTGTGGTACTTCCACGGCCGCACCCGCTTCGGATCCACGGCGAAGATGTTCTCCCGCTCGAGCTCCGGGGCGACGCGCCCGGTGAGCGCGAGCTCCGCGGCGGGCACCACCGGACGCGCGCTCCCGGGCCGGTCGAAGGGCGACGGCTCCCCCCGCTCCTTCACGGAGCGGGCGATGTCGCTCAAGTTTGTGCCGCCGAACAGCTTACTGGCCATGACTGCCACCCTTCCCGCGCTTCGTGGTGTACCTGATCAATCTGTTTTCTTTCCACAATCAATTAGTTACTGAGGTTTCCAGAGGAAACCCCGGCCAACCGCCCTCCCCTCACGTGATCCCCCGCTGGCTCAGCGCCGCCGCCTTCGACGGCCACTCCCGCAGGATCGCGAGCTCCACCTCCGCGAACACGCTGTCCATCATCTCGAGCACCGCTCGGTCCGGCTTCGGCTGCTCGTAGGGCGTATTGAACTGCACCGCCGAGTTGATCACCGCGCTCGAGTGAAAGAACACCCGCTGGAACACCGACTCCCCGAAGCACGCCCGCATCACCTCGAAGAACTGCTTCTGGCTCTCGTACCGCCGATCGAAGAGCGTCGTGAGCACCGAGATCCACCGATACGCCTTCGTGGGATCGAGCTGCTGGATGTACGCATGGATCATCCGGAAGAACTGCACCGTGCTCGAGAAATCGAACATCCGCGCCGCTGAGGGGACGAGCAACGCGTCCGCCGCGAGCAGCACATTGATCGAGATCATCCCCAGTGCCGGCGGACTATCGATGAGGATGAGGTCGTACGAGTCTGCGACCGTCTGGATGCCGAACTTGAGCTCGTGGAAGAACGCCGCCCGCTGCTCGCGCGTCTCCTGGGCCCCCACGCGCATGACGATCCCGAGCTCCGCCTCGTAGAGCACCAGACATGCGGGAATGAGATCGATCCCCGGAAAGTATGTTGGCCGCACCGCATACGCGAGGCTCTTCTGCTCCCCATCGAGAAACGGGAGCATCGTGTCGGCCTCCGTGATCTCGGCATCCGGCAGGTATCCGAACATCGAGGTCGTCGTCGCCTGGCTGTCCGTGTCGATGACGAGCACCCGATAGCCCTTCAAGGCGAGGTAGTGCGCGAAGTTCACGCAGGTGGTCGACTTCCCGACGCCGCCCTTGAAGTTCTGACAGGCGATGACAAGCGGCGGATCGGTGGCCGGATCGCGCCAGGGGAGGGTGCCGAAGTGCTTGCGGAACGCCTGCAGTTGCTCGAGGCGGTAGCCCACCCGGCGGTTGTTCCCAGGATTTCGCGCCGGCGCCGCGACGCCGATCTCGGGCTCTGCGCGCGCGAGCGTCGTACGATCCCGGCCGACCATCTCCGCGGCCTCGCCAGGGCTGAAGAGCCGCTGCAGAATCTTCCGCTGGTGCGGCTCGGCGCCCAGTTCATGCATGCGCTGGAGAAAATTCTCGCTCGAGGCCAGGATGCTCTCGAGCTTGTCAATCGCGGGTATCGCTGGCACACTCTCCTCCCGAGAAGTTCCGACGCGCACGGACTTCATGCGAAAACTATCAGAAATGCGTGCGCCTGACCATCGCAATGGGCCGGCCGGGGAGGGTCGCAGCAGATGACGGCCGAGGCAGGGGAGGGGGAAAGCGAGCGCGCCCGCTTCGAGAAGGCGCTGCGCCTCTACGCCCAGATCGGCCTCGCCCCGAGTCGCACCGTCCGCCAGCTCCTGCGCGCCGGATTTCCGGTGGAGTGGGTCCGTGCCGCGTTCCCCCAGCAGCCGGCGCAGGCGTTTGAAACTCCCGCGCCGCCTCCGCCGGTCCCCCGCGCGCCGTCGTCGCCCGTGATCACCGCTAGCGCCTCGCGCGTGCCTCCCTCAACGATCGGCGCGGTGCCGCCCCTCAAAGGCACCGAGGTCCTCGCCGGCCGCGTGCTCGAGCACCTCGACTTCGTCCGCAGCCAGCCCTCCGTGGCAGTGCCGAGCGCGCCCCGCTCAGGCGACGCGCCGCTCCCAGCACACCTGAGCGAAGGCGTGTCCTTCCAGTACGTCCCCCTCATCCAGTGCTCCTTCCCCCACGCCGATCCGGGCGCACAGACCCAGTTCACCCGCCGCAACGGCTGGCTCGAGCTCACCCTCTCCACCGCGCGCCCCGACACCGGATTGCCCTACGGCGTCCCGGCGCGCCTGCTGACGATCTACTGCGCCTCCGAAGCCATCCGCACCCGCTCCCCCGAGATCTTCCTCGGCGCGAGCGTGCACGACTTCCTGCGCCGCCTCGACATCCCGATCACCCGCGGCGACCGCGGATCCCTCCGCGTCTACGCCAACCAGCTCCTGCGCCTGATCCACTGCGCGCTCACGATCGATGAGAACATCCGCGATGCCCGCGGCCGCACCGGCCTACACATTCGCCAAGCACTGTTCGTCGAGGAAGCGCGCCTGTGGTGGGACGAGGCGACCGGAGTAGGGCAGGGCAGCAGCCTTGTCCTCTCCCCGGTGCTGTTTGATTCCATCCTCGAGCGCTCCGCGCCGCTCTCCACCCGCGCAATCCGCCAGCTGCGCAAGAGCCCCATGGACCTCGACGTGTACGCCTGGCTCGTCCACCGCCTCTTCCAGCTCACCCGCCCGAGCACCATCCC
This sequence comes from Steroidobacteraceae bacterium, assembly GCA_050738535.1. GTDB lineage: Bacteria > Pseudomonadota > Gammaproteobacteria > Steroidobacterales > Steroidobacteraceae > JASHUC01. The sequence continues at coordinate 18,544 of JBOHZT010000006.1, read as the reverse complement.
CTGGCCCCAGCTCTCCGGCCAGTTCGGCCACGGCTACACGCTGCTGCGCAAGTTCCGCACGTACTTCGCCGAGTCCCTCCGCCGCGTCCGCGAGGTCTACCCCGAAGCGCACCTCGAGCTCTCCGAGACCGGCGTGACCCTGCGCCCCTCGAACCCGCACATCCCCCGCGACGCGCTGACGGCGCGCTCGTGATCGCCGCGCGGTTGCGCCCGCCGCGAGCGCGTTGCAAGTCTTCCGTCGTACCGGCCAATTTCGCGCCGACGTTGCGAGAAATTCGGGCAGAAACAGCAGGTTATCGGGAGGGGAGGGGAGGGCGTTGCATCTCTTCCGCTCGGTTCCAAGTGACTGATCGGGAGGCGTTTTCTCAGTGACACGACGCTCGACGACCCTCTCGCCCGTTGCATCTCTTCCGTCCTACCGTCCCATCTCTGCCCATCGCGCGAGGCATCCCTTCCCCCCAGCCGTCGCATCGCTTCCGTCAATGTCTGAAAACGGTTTTCTTTTCATGAGCTTGCAGTACGCCCTCTAGTGCCTATATTCCCCTTTAATATTCCGAGAAGATCGCTAATAGCGAAATCGGGACGTAAAGAGTGCGAAGTTCGAGTGCCGGCCGACGCCTATCACCGGACGGTGATAGCCTCGCCCGAAGTGAGTCCTTGAAATCGCGAGATCCGCCCATCACGTCGAACGTTCCTATGAACACGTTGACTGACATTGAAAGCGCGGCAGAAACCCTCTCGTCCGCCGAACAGCAGGAGCTGCTCCTCTTCCTGGCCACACGGCTTCGTCGGGAACGTCGGAACGCGCCAAGCCCGCGCCACCTCACGTGCGAGCCGATCGGGGCGTGGATTGCCGAGGATGAGGCCGATCTCGAACGTCTTCGCCGGACGTGATCTGACTCGTGGCCCAAATCCAGCCCCTGACGCGAGCACCGATCGTAGAGGCGCTCATCGATTTCCGTGTGCAGGTCGGCCAGCGCATCGCCGTCGATCAGTTGGAGCGAGCCGCCGACGCGCCCGGCTTCGGGTATCACAAGAAAAGTCCGATCCTGCGGGGAACCTTCGGCTTCGTGGTGAACCCGCAAGACAGCCCAATGGCCAAGCCGCTACTCGGTGCAGCTGCAACCATCGGTGTTCGTTTCCATTCGGCCGATGAGCGCTACGTCGCGCAGTTCACGACCGAAGGCTTCACGCTGAGTCGGCTTGCGCCGTACGAATCCTGGGAAGCGCTGATCCGCGAAGCCCGCCGCGTGTGGGCGGTGTACCGCGACTGTGCCGCGCCCACGCGGATCCAGCGAACCGCGACGCGATTTATCAATAACCTTCGTTTACCGCTCAAGCCAGGCGAGCGATTCGATCTCTACCTGAACGGTCTGCCGAACCTGCCGCCCGAGTATCCGCAGTCCATCTCGAGCTTCCTGCAGCGGTTCGTCGTTCATGATGACGTCTCCGGCGCCAACGCGATTCTCACGCAGGCGCTCGAGCAGTTCCCGCTGGCCCCCCCCGTACCTGTTATGCTTGACATCGATGTCTTCCGCGAATGCCGCTTCGAGCCTGATGGAACGGAGGTCTGGGATTTCCTCACTGATTTGCGGCAACTCAAGAACCGATGCTTTTTCGGAGCGCTGAGCAACGACGCGGTGAAGCTCTACCGATGATCGCCTCCGCTATCAATATCTCACCGCTTGCGATCTATGCACAGCCGAGCCCTGCCAGCGCCGCTGCCGCTCGCGTGACCGAGCTCCTCGTTCAGTCCGAAGAGCACGCCCGCAAAGTCGCCACCGACTGGCGTCCGCTGGCCAACGCCCTAATCGAGGAGCTCGCAGACGAGTGCCGCGAACCAAACTGGGATGGCTACGGCGCGAACGCGGTCGACACCGCGGCGAAAGCACAAGCCCAACGCTTCGTCGATCTGTTGCCGCACCGCTTACCGGCGCCCGATCCTGTGCCGGATCCGGACGGTGAGATTGCGTTGACCTGGGATTTTGGCCCCGGTCACATCCTGACCATCGCAATTGGCGCCGACGGCACGCTCACGTACGCGGGATTGCTCGGGGGAGGGGTGAAGCGCCATGGGGTCGAGCGATTGGGTGCGACGATTCCGAAAGCTATTCTCCAGGCCCTCGAGGAGCTTTGCGACCGCGTCGGCGTTGCCGCCTGAGATAGCGGCGGACGAGGCGTTCACTCGATTCATCTTGTCGGGCAGCCAATTCTCTCGGGAGCGAGGGAGGGTCAAGCCGCACGCCCTGATGCCAGCCCCGAACGCTACGAGCGGCCGCAGGGAGACCTCGACCCATCGCACCGCGCAGCTCACCCGTGACCAGATCTGGCAGCTCGGGTATGCGCACGTCGAGAACCAGGAAGCAAAGCGTCTCATCAAGGCCAGGGGCACAGGCTTGTTCAAAGTCGTGCGCGCCCAGGGTCTCCGCCTCGACGTCAACGGTCCGCCCGTTCCGCGCCACGTGGACATCGTGGGCTGGCCGCCCGAAAAGGACGCCTGCTTGATGAGAGCAACAGAGATCGCCAACACGATGCAGCTTGAGATGGATCCGCGGTCCGGAACGCCCCGCATTCCCAGGACACCCTGATCGATGAACGTCTCGCCAGATCCGGCGATTTTGGCGGACCCGAGAGCCTACGTCGCCTATCACAGCATCGCGGTCATGGGCAGGCCTTACACGGGAGGACCGGATCTCGATTTCCTCAGCCGTAAGTCCGCAAAGCAGCTGGAGCGGTCGATCGGACAGGAGGTCTGGGTCATCACGAGTCTAGGCCGGCGACCGGAGCGCTATTTTTTGGCGGGCGTGTACACCCCGACCTCAATTGACACCACGCGGAATGGCGAATCGACGATTCGCGGGCTCGGGATTCCGTTCGAGCCTTCCATCGACGTGACGGCCCTGCCGTGGTTTCGAGCTCTGCGCACGGAGCAGAGCAATTTCAGCTTAGGCTTCAGTGCGATCCGCTCGCCCGACGTCATCGCGGCTCTCAGGAGTTATCGAGACGCGGAGCCCGAGAGTTCGATCTTTCCGGACGAATTGCCCAACTGATCCATGTCCACCATGTCAAGCCACTTTCCGCCGTCGGCCGCGGCTACCAGGTCGATCCGGTGAAGGACCTCATCCCGATCTGCCCGAATTGCCATGCGGTGGCTCACCATCGCGATCCGCCATATTCACCCGAAGAGCTGCGAGATCTCTTACGGCACCGCTAAGTGGCCACGGCCCGCCGAGCCTCCGCCGGTCAGCCCGATTTCAGCTTCTCCTCGACATACAACGACAGCTCGATCATCCGCTCCGCCACCTGCGCCGCCGACAGCCCCGCGAAGTTCTTGAGCACGAGCTCCTTCACGTAAAGCCGCACCAAATACCGCAGCTGCAGCGCCCGATTGCGCGTCGCGAACACGAAATCCCGATGCCCGCTGTTCACGACGATGAGATTGCGACCCGCATCGTACTGCGAGCGCCAAAGCTCCCCGGCAGCCCGCTCGAACGTGTATCCGGGTAACCCGCGCGCGTTGACCACCGCGGGCGCGATCGCCGACTCCAGGCTCGCTGCGACGGTGATCAACGCCTCGGCCCGACACGACACCTCCCGCTGCGCCACCGTCACCGCAATGCGCACCAGTCCGGGCGAGGAGGGCGCCTGATAGCCCACCTCCTGATCCACGGGGGCCGACAGGGTGCCGCCGCCCTCGACGATCTCCCATTGGAAGGACAAGTCCTGCTCGACACGCCGCCGCGAGCGATCCCGCGGCAATGCCCGCAATCGCCGTGTGTCCCCGACTGCCACAGTGCTCGCCACCGGCGAGATCACCACGCCGTGCAAGGGCCCGGCATACTCGAAGAACTGCCGTTGTTCCGGCTCACCCACCGGCCCGCTCGGCTCCGGCGCCCCAGGCGTGCCCGCCTCCCCAGGGCCTTCGGCGAGTGCCTCGCCGGACTTGCGCGGCTCGCCGGAGGGCGCCGCCTCGCGGGCCCTCGCTTGAATGTCGAACCAGTCGTACTCCTCGCGCGGCAGCGCCAGCATCGCCTCGCGAAACGCCCGCTGGATCGCCTTCAAGGACTCCCGATTCGCCTGCTCCTCCTCCGCCCGCCGCTGCGCCTCGATGACCCCGGTGAGATGCGCCTCGAGCGGCCCGAGCGCCGCGACGAACCCGGCATACCACTCGTCATGCACAATGCCCGAGCGCGTCCCCGGCGTGAGATTGAGCGACGGCACATCGATGAGGCCCTGCAAGTAGCGCGAAGTCCAGGGCGGATGATCCAAGCCGGGGAGGGTGGCCAGATCCTCGATCACCCGCGTGCCCGCCCGCGTGAGCGCCACGCGGCACGTGTCGGCCGGCTCGGTGAGATAGAGCTCCGCGTAGGCCTCTCCGAACGCTGAGCGTACCGGCGGCACCTGGTGCATCAGCCGCCCCTCGAACTGCCGCGGCTCGACCTCGTACTGCTTGCGCGCGAGCCGGTCTACTACCGTCACCCGCACCTTCGTGTTCCGGATCCTGTCCCGCAGCTCCGAGGCGAGATACCACTGGATCTTCTCGCCGCTGAACGCCCGAACGCCCTCGAGGAGCGGACTCACCTTGAGCTCCGTCCCGCGCTCGCCAAAGAGCACCCGCCGCGGCGTCACGGAATAGCGCGGATCGCCCTTGCTCATCACCATCTGATAGACCCGCTGATCCGTCCCCGTCGAGGCCATCGTCAGCGTCTCGCCGATCGTCCAGAACGAGAGCAGCCCAATCCCGAACTCCCCCTGCAGCCCGGCGCCGCCCCCGTCCGCCTTCAGCCGCCGCTTGATCGAGTCGCAGATGTGCGTTGCGACATACTTGAAATCCGGCAGCCCCTCGGGATTACGTGGCACCCCGTCCCCATCGTCCTTGACGGTGAGAAAGTGCTCTCCGTGCTCCCGCCCCCGCGTCACCGTGATCGTTTTCGCGTGCGCGTCGATCGCGTTCTCGACGAACTCCGCGATCGCCTTGAGCGGATTGCTCTGCGAGAGCGCGATGATCCGGATCGCGTTCCAGTCATCCCCGATGCGCAGCTTGCCGCTGTCGGGATCTTTGGCGGTGCGCGAAGTCTTCGAACGGGCCATGGGTGCAAGTATATCGGGGCGCTCGGCGCCAGCGACGGCCACGCCACCTCGGGGTGACGGCAACCGAGGAGTGTGTAATACTATACACACGCCGTTCGATTTGCCGGAGAGGACGCCATGAGCAAACGGATCAACATCATGATCGACGATGACACCTGGGGGTTCCTCCACCGCGTGCCCGTCGGCGAGCGCAGCCGTGCCATCAACGAGGCCTTGCGCGCCTGGATCGCACGGCGCCGGCGACAGGATGCGATGCGCGAAATGGACGCCCTGCGCGCTCAGCTCCCGAAAGTGAGCACCGAGGAGGCTGCGCGCTGGATCCGCGAGGATCGCGAGAGCGGACACTGATGCCCACGCCGCCCTTGGTCGTGCCCGATGCGTCGGTGATGCTCAAGTGGGTACTGCCGTCGGATGACGAGGCCGACGCGGACAAGGCGCTCCTCCTGCGCGCCGCCATCCTCGACGAGACGGTGCACGCGCTCGTGCCGGCGCTCTGGCTCTATGAAGTCGGTAACACCGTCGCTCGTCGCTTCCCGACGCATGCGCAGACTGGGCTCTCCGCGCTGATGAGGTTCGGGCTGGAGGAGCAGCCACCGTCCCAAGCTTGGCTGAGCAAGGCCCTCGAGCTCATCAACCACCATGACGTCTCGTTCTACGACGCCGCTTACCACGCGGTGGCGCTGCTGCACAAAGGGCTCTTCATCACGGCTGACGTCCACTACGTCGGCCGCGCAGCCGCCTCGGGCTCCGTCATCTCCCTGAGCGACTGGCAGCCGCCTGCCCCACCGGCTCGCCGACGCGCCTCGTGACGGTGCCGTGGCGCTTGTCGCTGCGTCGTCACCCGCTCCGGCAGCTCTCAGGTGCTCATCTTTTTTCTGGTAAGCCGCATATCGCCCGATCCTCCTCCCTCGTGATCGCTGGATCCAGCCACCCCTTCAGCACCGCGTCCTCGAGCAGCCCCCGCTCCACCCGCGCGAGCACGACGGCCCCGACCAGCACCTTCCGCCGCAGATCCTCCCGCCGCGTCCGACGAGTCTCGATCGACCGCCGCCGCGCCTCCTGACGTTGCTGCTGCGCCCGCAGCTGTTTCAACCGCTGCTCCAGCCCGTCGATCCTGTCAGCGATCTTGGCCCCCACGGCAGTCCTCCCAGGCAGTGGTGCGCGGCCTGCAGCATAGCGGCTCCCGCCGACGCCGGGGAGCGCGCATTTTTTGGCGCAGCGCAAAAAAGTGCAGGAAGGGCGGCGCGATCTTGCGTGGGGAATGTTTGAGGCGCATGCTGCTTCGGCGAGCGGCGGAGCCAACAGCGCACTTATACGTCGCTGCGCGACGTCCGAGTTTTTCAACCCAAGGCAGGGAGCAGAGGAGGGCAGGGGAACGCGCGCCGGCCCGGTGCCGGCGGCGAGGCACAGGAACCGCATCCATGGCGATCTATCACCTCTCGGCCAAGATCGTCTCCCGGGCCCGCGGCCACAGCGCCGTGGCGGCCGCCGCCTACCGCGCCGGCGAGAGCCTCCTCGAGGACAGCACCGGCATTACCTTCGACTACACCCGGAAGGATGGCGTCGAGCACCGCGAGATCCTCGCCCCCGAGGGTGCGTCCGATTGGGTGCACGATCGCATCAAACTCTGGAACGCCGTCGAGGCCTCCGAGAAGCGCCGCGACGCCCAGCTCGCCCGCGAGATCGAAATCGGCCTCCCCGTCGAGCTCGACCCGAACCAGCAGCTCGCGCTCCTGCGTGACTACGTCCAGCAGCAGTTCGTCTCCCAGGGCATGGTGGCCGACCTCGCCATCCACCGCGACAACCCGGAGAACCCGCACGCCCACGTTCTCCTCACGACTCGGACGCTCACCGCCGAGGGGTTCGGGGCGAAAGAGCGCGCCTGGAACTCCCGCGCGAAGCTGCGCGAGTGGCGCGCCGCCTGGGCCGAGGCGGCCAACCTCCACCTCGCCCGCGCTGGGCTTGCGATCCGGATCGACCATCGGACTTTGCAGGCCCAGGGCCTCGCCTTCGAGCCCGGCCGCAAGATCGGCGTGAGCCTCGAGCGCCAGCAGCGAGACCCTGACCTGCCGCTGCGCATCCGCGAGCGGATCGCCGAGCAGCAGCGCATTGCGGAGGCGAACGGTGAGCGCATCCTCGCCGATCCCACGATTGCGCTGCGCGCCATCACCCACACCCAGGCGACCTTCACCGAGCCAGATCTCGCGAAGTACCTCCACACCCGCACCCACAGCGCCGAGCAGTTCACCTCGGCCTACCTCAAGGTCACCACTCATCCCGATCTCGTGCCCCTCGGGCGCGACGACCGCGGCCGCATGCGCTACGCGAGCCGGGAAATGATTGCCGTCGAGCGCAGCCTGCTCGAGACCGCTGAGGCGATGACCCAGCGGCGGGAGCACGACGTCGCGGAGCCTCACCGCGCCGCGGCCCTGGCCGAGGAGCGCCTCAGCCCCGAGCAGCGCACCGCCTTCGACGAGCTCGTCGCCGCCGGCGACCTCAAAGCCCTGGTGGGCGTCGCCGGCAGCGGCAAGAGCCGCCTGCTCGGCGCCGCGCGCCTCGCCTGGGAAGCGGAAGGGTACACGGTGAAGGGCGCCGCGCTCTCCGGCATCGCCGCGGAGAACCTCACCGTCTCGTCGGCCATTCCCTCCCGCACCCTGGCGAGCCTCGAATATGCCTGGCAGTCCGATCGCGATCCGCTCACCGATCGCGACGTGCTCGTCATCGACGAGGCCGGCATGGTCGGCACGCGCCAGCTCGCCCACGTCCTCGAGAAGGCCGCAACCGCCCGCGCGAAGGTCGTCCTCGTCGGCGACCCCGAGCAGCTCCAGGCCATCGAAGCCGGCGCGCCGTTCCGCGGCATCCTCGCCGAGAGCGGCTTCGCCGAACTCACCGAGGTCCGCCGCCAGCACCACGACTGGCAACGCGAAGCCACCCGCGAGCTCGCGGCCGGCGGCACGCGCGAGGCGCTCACCGCCTACGAGCGCGCCGGCGCCGTCGTCCAAGGGGCTTCCCGACAGGCTGCCCGCGAAGCCCTGCTCGCCCGCTGGGCCGAGGACGGCACGACCTCCCCCCGGCAGAGCCGCCTGATCCTCGCCTACACCCGGGACGACGTGCACGCGCTCAATGAGTTCGCCCGATCGATCCGCCGGGAGCGCGGCGAGCTCGGCGCCGAGGAAGTGATCGAGACCGAGCGCGGCCGGCGGACCTTCGCGGTGAACGACCGGCTCTACTTCCTGCGCAACGAGCGCAGCCTCGGCGTGAAGAACGGCACGCTCGGCACGATCGAGGCCGTGGGGGAGGGCGTCCTCCAAGTCCGCCTCGACGGCACGGACGACCGCGTGATCGTTGATACCCACTTCTATCGCGATCTCGACCACGGCTACGCCGCGACGGTCTACAAAGCCCAGGGCACGACGGTCGATCGCAGCTACATCCTCGCCACCTCGCACTACGACCGCCACACCACGTACGTGGCCCTATCCCGCCACCGCGAGACCTCGACGATGTTCTACGCGGCCGAGGACTTCGTGCCTCCCTGGCGCGCCGGTGAGTCCCTGACCCCTGAGCAAGCCCGTAGCCGCTGGCTCGATGTCCTCTCCCGCGCCCGCCCGAAGGAGCTCGCGCACGACTACTTGGACCACGAGCTCGAGGCCTCAACGGCGGTGCCCACTGCAACGCCTGACACCCGCCTCACGATGAGCGACATCGACGCGCTGCAGCAGCGCTCCGCCGAACGCTGGCTCGAGGAGCACCCCGCTGGCGAGCTCCTGCGCCCATCCGCTACCGGCCTCGAGCAGGCTCGAGACCTCAATAGCGAAGTCACGGCCCGGAACCGGCTGCGCCACCCGCATCGCGGGCAGGAAGACGATCTCGACGTTTGAGAGGCGAGTACCTCGTTCTTCTCCGACGGCGTCCGCGTCCAGGCCGGACGCTGCTTTGCTGCAATATTGACGTCACGGCGACGACGTCGGCACACTCGATGCACGACGCGGCAGACGCCACGCGAGGTCGCTCGCAGCCATGCAGGTCATCCACTTCACCGCAGGCGCCTCAGCCCCCCTCGAGGCCTTCGGCGCGCGCGGCATCCGTTTCCTCCCCCTCGCCGCCGGCCCGACCGAGCGAGATGCCAGACTCTCCTGCCTCCACCTCGCCCCCGGCGGCCGGATCGACGAAACGCCCCACCTGCACGACTGCGCCCTGCTGACCGTTCAAGGCCGGCTGACCCTGTGGGCCGAGGAATCCGGCGGCCGAGTGGATCTCTTCGCTGGCATGGGCGTCGTATTGAGCGCCGGCGAGCCCGCCCACCTCGAGAGCGAGGAGGGCGCGATCCTCCTCCTCGTCGAATCCCCGCAACTCATGGCTACCGCGCCCGGCCTCTCCACCCCGACCCAGATTGCCGGCCAGCGCTGGCCCGGCGAGCCGTAATCCCTCTCTGCGGACCTGGACCGAGCCGCAGTGCTGAACGATATGACCCACGGCGCACTCGGACTCCTCTTCGCGTACGTCCTCACCCTGATCGGCGTCGCGATAGGCCAGCGACTTCGCCGCCGGTCCTCCCTCCGGAGCCTCCCCCAAGCACTCCTCTTCGCCCTAGCCGCCCTCATCGTCGGCGCCGTTCTCTGGGCCGTGATTCACCGCCTGGACCTCCTCGGCCTCGGCAAGCTCCGCGGGACGCCCCTCGAGCTCCTCGGCATGGCCTTCATGCTCCTCGTCGGCCTCCTCACGGGCCTCATCGGCCATCTCGTCCTCCCCCAGCCCCTCGGCGCGACGCTTCACCGCGGCACCCGGCTCGTGGATCGCGAGCCCGCGCCCGCCCACCGTCCCCACGGACGGGAGACGGCGAGCGCTCTCACGCTCGCCGGCCACCCCATCCCCTCGACCGACGAAACCAAGCACTTCAAGCTCCTCGGCACCACCGGCACCGGCAAGAGCACCGCCATCCGCGAGCTCCTCCGCGGCGCCCTCGCGCGCGGCGACCGCGCCGTCATCGCCGACCCCGACGGCAGCTACCTCAACGCGTTCTACGATCCCGCCCGCGGCGATGTGATCCTGAACCCCTTCGACTCCCGCGCCGCCCGCTGGGACCTCCTCGCCGAGATCGTCCAGCTCCACGACGCCGACCAGCTCGCCCGCTCGATCATCCCCGACTACGACGGCACCGACCGCAGCTGGCGCCACTACGCCCGGATCTTCCTGACCGCCATCCTCCGCCAGCTCCACCGCCTCGAGGACCACGACCTCGCGAAGCTCTACTGGCTCCTCTGCATCGCCCCACCCGCCGAGCTGCGCGAGCTCCTCGCCGCCACGCCCGCCGGGCCCTTCCTCGGGGAGGACAACGGCAAGTTCTTCGAGTCCGTGCGCTCCATCACCACCGTCCACATCGCCGCCCTTGAGCACATTGCCCGCCAGGAGACCGGGGAGCCCCTCTCGGTCCGCCGCTGGGTTCGGGAGGGCAGGGGAGTGCTATTTCTCCCCTACCGCGCGGGCGAGATCGCCGTGCTGCGCTACGTCGTGAGCACCTGGATGCGCCTCGCTCTCTTCGAGACCATGAATGCGCCGGAAGGCGACCAGCGCCTCTGGTTCATCGTCGACGAGCTCGATGCCCTGGGCGCGATCGACGGGTTGAAGGACGCGCTCGCACGGCTGCGCAAGTTCGGCGGCCGCTGCGTCCTCGGCTTCCAGTCCATCGCCCAGGTCCGCGGCACCTACGGCGACGCCGAAGCCCAGACCCTCGTCGAGAACTGCGGCAACACCCTGATCCTGCGCTGCTCCGCGAGCGAGCGCGGCGGCACCGCCGAGTTCGCCTCCCGCCTCATCGGCGAGCGCGAGATCATCCGCCCGCAGATCACCGTGAGCCGCCCGATGCGCCTCGGCGGCAGTCTCCTCGCGCAGCGCACCCTGAGCCGCGAGCATGTGGTGGAGGACGCCGTGCTGGCCTCGGAGATCGAGCAGCTACCCGACCTCACAGGATTGCTGAAGCTCGCCTCCCAGCCCGAATGGCGGCGGATCACCCTATCCCGAACGGCGAGTGTGCTAGATTCGTTCAGTGGACAAGACGATCACGCGTTATGACACGCTCGAGGCGATGCATGCCGCTTCGGTTCTGGCGTGGCAGCGGATCCCGGGACGCGACAAGCTCCGGGCCGTCATGGAGATCACCCAGGAGCTCTATGCGCTGAAGGGCCGAGCGCCGCATGTACCCCGACTTCAAAGAACTCTTGTCAGAATTCAACGCCCACCGGGTTAAGTACCTCATCGTCGGTGGATACGCCGTATCGTTCCACGCCCAACCCCGGGCGACCAAAGACCTGGATATTCTGGTCCGCGCAGACCCCGAGAACGGGAAGGCCGTCTACGCCGCACTCGCGAAGTTCGGTGCGCCTGTCGAGGGTCTGAGTCCCCAGGACCTGACCGAGCCCGGCAGCTTCTATCGGATGGGAGCGCCGCCCGTCATGGTCGATATCCTGCCGAGCATCCGTGGCGTGGAATTCGATCTGGCCTGGTCCCGACGCGTGGACGCCGTCGTCGACGATACCTTGACTGTCCCGATCATTTCACGCGAGGACCTGCTCGCGTCGAAAATCGCTGCGGGGCGTGCGCAAGACTTGGCCGACGTCGCCGCGCTGAACGAACTCCAAAGCCCGCACGAGCATCAAGCGCAAGAGTCGAATCAGCCACACTTGGACCCTTCTCGCTCGATCGACGAGTTGCAACAGCAGAGCGCTGCACGCTGGGCCTCGCGCGCCAATCGATCGGGATACTCCCGTGACGAGCCCGAAAACGAAGAGAAACTCTCCTCAGAGCACGACCAGACGCCCGAAAGGGATCCAGACCTTTGAGCTATCGCAGCGCGGCGGGGCTTCCGGACACTACTGCGTCGCCTCGAAGCGGCGACGCTGAATCAGCGCGAAGCTCTTGTTCGATCAGGGCAGATGTGTTCGCGTCCTATTTTGAACCGTTCGTCGTGCGCCGCACCACTCGAAGAGGACACGGTCGACCTCACGACAACGGCAGCTCCAGTGAGCCGCTGCTCGTCGCACTCTCCAGCACCCGCGCCCCGATCGCCGCATACCCCGCTCGGCGCCGCGCGGCCATCCGCTCGAGCACCGGTACTCCGCCATCGAGATAGTCGAGCACCAAGCCCCGCGGCTTACCCGGCCATGGCCGGCTCAGGCGGCCGACATACTGCTGAAGCGTCCCCTTCCACGAGAAGGGCAGCGCGAGCACGAGCGCATCGAGCCGCGGATCGTCGAACCCCTCGCCGATCAACCGTCCGGTCGCGAGCAGCACGAACGACCGATCAGCCCGCCACGCCCGGAAGCGATCGAGCACCTGCGCACGTACCCGAGCGCTCATCCGGCCATGCAAGCAGAAGAGCGCCTCGCCCAAGGACTCCAAGCGCGCCGCGAGCGCATCGAGATGGTCGGTCCTCTCCGTGAGCAGCAGCACGCGCCGTCCGGCCTGCACCAGCTCGAGAACATCCCCGGCAATCCGCTCCGCCCGCACGCTCGAGTGCGCCAGACACCCGAGCATCGTCTGAATCGGCGCATCCGGCGTCAGCTCCACGTCCGTCACAATCCGCTCGACGCGCACCTCCGGCGGCGCCACACCCGCGTCCGCCTGCGCACCCCGATAGCGAATCGGCCCGATCTGCATGAAGAGAATCGGATGCTTCCCGTCGCGCCGCACGGGCGTGGCCGTCAAGCCGATCACGTACCGCGCCGGCAGCGCCTTGAGCACCCGCTCGAAGGACTCCGCCGGGATATGATGACACTCATCCACGATGACCTGGCCGTAGCCCCCGAGGTCGAGTGTATCGAGCCGGCGTACCAGCGTCTGGAGGAGCGCGACATCGACCGCGCCGCTCAGTTTTTCGGCGCCGGCGCCGAGCACGCCGATCCGCCCCGAGAGCCCTTCGAGAAATGTGTTGAGGCGGGCGCGCCACTGCATGAGCAGCTCCGCCCGATGCACGAGGACCAGCGTCGAGACCGCACGACGCCCGATCACCGCGGCCGCCACGACCGTCTTTCCGAACCCCGTCGCCGCACAGAGCAGCCCCGTGTCCTGGGTTACAAGCGCCGTGAGCGCCGCGGACTGCGACGCCGCCAAGGTGCCGGTGAACCGCACCCGGAGCGGCCGTCCCGCCGAGCGCAGGTCCGTCGTTTCGAACGCGACACCGTGCGAGCTCGCGAGGGCCTCGATCCCCTCACATACCCCGCGCGGCAGCGCAATATGCTGCGGATGGTTCTCCGCACAGGTGATGAGCCGCGGCGTATTCCATACCGACCGCCGCCGGGCCTGCGCCTCGTAGAACGCCGGATTCTGGAACGTGGCAAGCCGCACCAGCCTGTGGATCCAGCGCGGCGAGAGCCCGTTCTTTTCCACGAAGACCTGCTGCGCTTGCGTGAGCCGTAGCCGCTCCGGGGCCGGACCCGCGATCGCTCCGGCCGGCGCTCGGCGAGCCCAGGGCCTTGCGATCTCTTCCTCCGTCAGCAGCGCGGCATCGAGCTCCGGCCCCTCATGAGCGAGCCTTGCCAACGCGGCTTCGAGGGCGCTCGCCGACAGGCGCTCGATCGATGCAAGGTAACTCCAAGGATCGGCGTAGGGCCGCCAGTCGTCATCGACGAACACCGAGCCGCCTCGACGACGTGGTTCCGCTTGCAGCGGCAGCGCAATCAAGTTTCCAAACCCCCCAGCCGGGAGCCGGTCCTGACTCGGAAAGAGCCGATCGTAAGAAGTCAGCCTCAGCTGCCGCCGCTCCCGACAGGTCGCGGTCAGCAGCGCCGTTCCCAGGCGTCGCGCGATCTCAGCGGGCATCGCCTCGGCGAAGAAAGTCCAAGCATGTGCCCCCGAACCTGAGCGTGAAATCTCGAGGGCCACCGGTATACCGGCCGCTCGCGCCGTTTGCGCGAAGGCGAGCGCATCAGCGCGCCATTCGCCCTCGTCAAAGTCCACGGCGAGAAACTGGCAGATATCGCCCGGCAGCAGCGGATAGACCCCGGCCGTGAGGCGCCCCTTCAAGTGATTGAGGATCACCTCGTCCGTTACCTCCTTGAAGGCGGAATTCGGGCACGTCGAACACTTGACCGCAGGCTTCCCACAGATCCCCACCACCCACTCGTTCCGACAGGCTGGCGAGTATCCTGACCGCCCGGCAGCGTTCTCCCAGCGGACAGGGTACACATCCGTGCGGCCGGCGAAGAGCGATCGGAAGAGCGCGACCTTCTCCCACGCGCTTCGAGGAGACAGCCCGCCGGAAGGCGTTGAGGGAGGGGTGGGCTCGAGCCGCGTCTGCCGGCGCAGCGAGACATTTTCCGCCTTCAGCCGCGCGACTTCCTTACGCAGCCGTTCGAGCTCCGCGTGCGCGTCCTCTGCGGCATCGTCCCGCACGGGCATTGGATGACCTTCTCCCGGGCCCAGCCTCTCGGCCCAAACCTTTCAATGCACAATACTCGGGCAAGGAGCGTGACGGGACTTGTTATTCGCCGGATGTCAACCGGAGCGGTCGAGAGTACCCTGTCCCTCGTGACACGCCTCGACCCCACCACAGAGCACGCAGTCCGGCGTTTCCGCGAACTGCTCTCCGGCCGCTTCGCTACTGCCGGAGTCATCGTCTATGGCAGTCGTGCTCGGGGCACTCATCGACCCGACAGCGATGCAGACGTTGCCGTACTGCTGCGAGGCAAGCGAGGAAAGGTTCTCGACATCTCCCTCGAGATGGCCGATCTCGCGTTCGAGGTGCTGCTCGAGACGGGTGTGAACATCTCTCCGCTACCCGTCTGGCTCGACCAATGGGAGCATCCGGAGCAGCATCGTAACCCGCGATTGCTCCGCAATATCGCCGAGGAAGGCATCTCCCTGTGACGCCGGAGGAGTTGATGGCCAAGGCCGAGCAGGCTGCCGCCTCCGCGAAACTACTGCTCGATTCCGGCGACCCCGATGGTGCGTGCAATCGGGCCTACTATGCCATGTTCGATGCCGCCCGGGCCGCACTGCTGGGTGCCGGGATCGATCTCGGCAAGATCCACCGAGGGGTGCTCAACGCCTTCAGCGATCGATTCATCAAGAGCGGTTCCGTACCACCCGAGCTCGGCCGCCTGATCAAGCAGGCCGAGACCGTCCGATACGTCGCCGATTACGAGGGCGATCCGATCGACGCGGGCGCTGCCAAAGAGATGGTCAAGCGGGCAGAGACGTTTATCGAAGGGCTGAAAGCGACCTCGCCGCGCGTGCCACCGTCGACCGACGGACATTGATACGAGATGATGTTGGCCCGCGGACAATTATTTACCATAATGAAGTGATCTAATCGCTGGAGGTCTAAATTTCCGAGATCTGCACCTAATAATGCGCATAATACACCTTATGTAAAATAATATCTGTAACCTGATTTACGTTCGGCTCCGGGGCTATCGCGACCGCACGCTCTTTGTGACGCACTGCGGCCGGGAGAGCCGCCCCGATCACCCTAGGAGAGTTTCGATCGTATTGCCGGAGGCTCTGCTGGTCGCGCGCGGACAGCCGGCCGAGCGTTTTGCGATTCAAAGAGCGCTCGAAGGTGGCGCCCGAATGCAGCTCGAGCCGGCTACAGTCGGTCGTATTCGGCGTCGTCCGGGTTGTCCCAGACCGCCTTGAAGGCCGGCTCGGAGGTCTGCGTAGCGCTGCGCGCGAGAGATTGATCGGCTTCCAGATTTTGCAGGAAGTCGATGAAATCCTCGACCTCGGCACGTCGTTCCGGAGGCAGGTCTCTCAACTTCTCGAGCAAAAGATGCTCCGCCAGGGCGCCCATGAAAGAAATCCCCTCGAGTGTTGCGTCGCCAGCCGCCCGCCCTGTGTCCCCTTTTGACGAGCCGCTGGGTGCAATAGCCCGTTATCCCAAAATCCCGGCACCAGCGGACCTCCCTGGCCGGCGCTCAGGCTGATTACGCGCTCTCTTCCGGTGATGAAATGAGGGGATCGGCGGCAGGTGCTGGCCGCACGCGCCATCTTCCCGGCTCGGCGGTCACGATCGCCCCTTCCGAGAGCTCCGCCCCATGTTGCGCGATGGCCGCGAGGCAAACGGCTCCGTGCTGAGAGACAGGAAAGTTGACGAGCCTGATGATCCCGGAATGGGCTCGTCCGAAAGCCACGGCGAGCTCGCCGAAATCCTTGTCCAGCGTGACGACGGCGCGGCGGTCCTGCAGCGCAGAGGCCAGAATCTCCTCATCTCCCGGATCCGCCGACCAGTCGCCCACCCAGATCACGTCGTGACCGGCCGCCTTGAGCGTGGGGCGATGCTGGGCGAGATGCAGGTATCGAGCAGGAGCTTCACGCCGCGGCGATCGCCGGCTCGACGCGCTCTCGACCGACTACCCGGCGCGCGAAGGTGAGGCAGGCCTGGATATCCTCAGGCTTGAGGTACGGATACGCCTCGATGATAGCTTGCGCCGTATCGCCCGCGGCTAGCATTCCAAGCACGTGCTCGACGGCGATGCGCATCCCGCGAATGATGGGCTTGCCACCATAGATCTTCGGGTTGACCGTGATGCGTGCCAGCAGGTCTGCTTCCGTCGTCATGATGCTGCTCCGGTTCAGGAAGTCATTCTACCGCTTGGCGTCATCTGAAGCTGCGTACCGATTCTCGCCCGCAGGTGGGCGCGGTTCTCCGCGGCAGCCCTCCCACTACTGCCTCGACCTCGGCCCCTGCAGCATCTCGAACCGCGACGCCAGTCCACGCGCACCCTCGTCCCCCCGGAGTCCGCCCACACAGCCGCGCCAGTCTCGAAATCACCTTCCAGTGCCCGAAACCCCGCTGCCTCGCACACATGCCCGGCCTCGATGCGCTCGGCACCTTCCAAATCCGCGACCGTCCGAGCCACCCGCAGCAACCGGTGGTACGCCCGTCCGGAGCGCCGGCGCCGGCGCCGGCGCCTGCGCGACGCGTCGCTCAGCGCCCCGTGCGCCTCGGCATTCAGTTCACACCAGCGCTCGACCCCGGCGACGTCCAGGTCAGCATTCAATCTCCCTTGCCGCCGCTGCTGCAGCCGACGCAGAAGATCTCGGTCACCCTGCAGGTCACTAACGCGGTGCAAGCGCACGACCTCGATAAAGCCTGGGAAGAGATCGTCACCGAGAAAAAAGCTGCCCTGCACGGAGGCGCTCGAGCACTTGACGAGGTCGTCAATCGCTTCACCGAGTAGCGCGTGCCGGTCGCGGCCGATCTTCTCCGGGAAGGTGGCGAAGGGCCTCGCTTGACGCTCGCCGAGGCGCAGCGCCGCAGGAAGTCGATGAAATCCTCGACCTCATCGCGCCGTTCCGGAGGCAGGTCTCTCAACTTCTCGAGCAAAAGATGCTCCGCCGGGGCGCTCATGAAAGAAATCCCGGCGGGCGACGGAACACTCGAGGGCCCGCCCTGTGTCACCCTTTGACGAGCCGCTGGGTGCTCCTCGATCGCGGCTCTACGGCCTTCCTATGCGCTCGTTTCCCGCCGCGTGGCCGGAAATTTCACGAAAGTCGCGCGGGATCCTCCACTCGACACGCAGAGGGGAGGCGGGCTTGCCTGTCGTCCCATTGTGCCATGCCGTTCTCGCCGTCAAGGCCTTCGCGCGCGAGGACGCGCGCTCGCGGAGCGCCGCGGAGCACCGCGGCGGCCTTGACGGCTGCGCTGCGGCGTGCCGTTTTTGACTCGGGCAATCCCGCCCCCAGGCCACAAAGCGGCGCCGGATGGTGATTCAGCACCGTCCGGCGCCTGGCCACAGCCACTAGCAGAGGTAGACGACCATGGTTGGCACGCACTCTATGCCGGCTCCCGCGCCGGCGCAGGATCCCATTTCTCCCGATTTTGCCCCGATATCCCACCGGGACCGGGCGGTCCGTCGATACACCGTGACCGACGGCTTGCGGAGCATCTGTGAGCCGGATGGTCGCTCGGTAGCCGTCCCGATGCTGCGTCTCCGGGGCGCTTGGCTCAAGCGCGCCGGGTTCGCCATCGGTGTCCCGGTGACAGTGCGGGTGAGCGCCGGCCGGCTCGTCATCGAGGTGGCCGACCCCGAGCGCGTACCGCAGACCGAGGCCTTCGCGAGGATCGCGCGGGCCGCCGACGGAGACCTCCCGAAGCGCGACCTGGATCGCTTCGTTCGAGATCTCGGGAGGCGCCGGTCGCGCTGATCCCAACGATTCACCCCAGGGTTCCGTCCGCCGGCGGTGCTCGTCACTGCCGGCTTTCCGGATCAACGCGCGGCGGGACCGGTTGCGCGCCTCATTAAACGTAGCTACGATAAATACCATGCGGATTACCTTCGACCGTGCCAAGCGGAGGCGGACCCTCGAGGAGCGGGGACTCGACTTTCGGCAGGCAAGAGAGGTTTTCGACGGGCTGCATTTGACGCGGCTCGATGACCGATAAGGACTACGGCGAGCCCCGTTTCGTCAGCGCCGGCAGGCTGAGCGGCCGGATCGTCATCATCGTTTGGAC
>JBOHZT010000005.1:0-46376 GCA_050738535.1 Steroidobacteraceae bacterium | reverse complement strand
GACGCTCAACCTGCCGGGAACGCACAATGTCCTGAACGCGCTCGCCGCGGTCGCGGTGGCCTCGGAGCTCGAGGTCGAGGACGCCGCCATCGCGCGCGCGCTCGCGGGGTTCCAGGGGATCGGGCGGCGCCTGCAGCACATCGGCGATGTGGCGACGGCGGCCGGCCGCGTCACGATCGTCGACGATTACGGCCATCATCCGACGGAAATCGCCGCGACGCTCGAGGCGCTGCGCCAGGGCTATCCCGGCCGCCGGATCGTGCTCGCGTTCCAGCCGCACCGCTACACGCGCACCCGCGACTTGATCGACGACTTCGGCAAGGTGCTCTCGGGCGCGGAGGTGCTCCTCGTGACGGAGGTGTACGCGGCGGGCGAGACGCCGATCGCGGGCTGCGACGGGCGCGCGATCTGTCGCGCCGTGCGCTCCCGGGCGCTGGTCGAGCCGATCTTCGTCGAGCGAGTCGAGGATCTCGCGAGCGCGCTCGAGGGCGTGATCTGCGCGAACGACGTCGTCGTGACCATGGGCGCGGGGCACATCAGTACCGTGGCGCATGACTTGCCGGCCGCGCTGCGCGCGGTGCCCGCGAGCCGGAGGTCCCCGTGAGCGCCGCAACTGCCGCAGTCCTGCACGTCGCGGCAGCGTTCCGGCCGCGCACGAAGCTCGGCGAGCGCATGAGCCGGCATACCTCCTGGCACGTCGGCGGTCCGGCGCAGCTGTACTTCTCACCGCGCGATCGCGGCGACCTCGCGGCATTCCTCAGAGGTTTGCCGGCGGATACCGAGGTCCACTGGATCGGGCTCGGCAGCAATCTGCTGGTGCGCGATGGCGGTCTGCCGGGGGTCGCGATCGCGACGCAGAGCGCGCTCGGTCGGCTCGAGCGCGCGAGCGCGGCCGTGGTGTATTGCGAGGCAGGCATCGCCTGCGCGCGCCTCGCGCGGCAATGCATCGAGTGGGGGCTGGGGCCCGCCGAGTTCTTCGGCGGCATTCCGGGGACGCTGGGCGGGGCGCTCGCCATGAATGCGGGCGCGTTCGGCGGCGAGACCTGGCCCCATGTGGTCGAGGTGGAGACGATCGACCGCCAGGGCCACGAGCACACGCGCTCGCCGAGCGAGTACGAGGTGGGCTATCGCGAGGTGCGGCCGAAGGTTCCGGGCGAGGGCTTCCTCGCGGCGCGGCTGCGCTTCGAGGTCGGCAGCGGGGCGAGCGCCGCGGCGCTGCGCTCGCTCCTCGAGCAGCGCAAGGCTTCCCAGCCGATCGGCGAGTGGAGCTGCGGCTCGGTATTCCGGAACCCTCCGGGCGATCACGCCGCGCGGCTCATCGAGACGGCGGGCCTCAAGGGGCTCACGGTCGGGGACGCCTCGGTGTCCGAGAAGCACGCGAATTTCATCGTCAATCACGGCGCCGCGACGGCGGCGGACATCGAGCAGCTGATTGCGCGCGTGAGCGCCGAGGTCGAGCGCGTCCACGGCGTGCGGCTGGTCCCCGAGGTGCGCATCGTCGGCACGGCGGCGGCGCCGGGGCCGAGGTCCTAGCGGCATGTGGGGGAAGCGCAATCGGCGCAAGCCGCGCACCGAGCCGCCGCGCGAGAGCGCGCAGGCGCTCGCGTGGCCGCGCATCCTGCGCGCCGCGCTGAGCCTCGTCATCGCAGCGGCCGTCGTCGCTCTCGGGCTCGCCGCGCTCGACCGCCCGATCGACTCGGTCCGCGTCACCGGCCGCTTCCAGCGCGTCTCACCGCTCGAGGTGCAGCGCGCGGTCGCGCACAGCGTGCACGGGGCGGGGCTCCTCGGCGTGAGCCTCACGGCGGTCGCGAGCGCGGTCGAGCGCCTGCCCTGGGTCGCAACGGCGACCGTCGAGCGCACCTGGCCGCACGGCCTCGCGGTGCACCTGGTGGAGCAGCGGCCTGCCGCGCGCTGGAGCGGCGGCGGGCTCGTCAATTTTCGCGGCGAGCGCTTCTCGACCGGCGCGCGCCCCATCCCTGCCGGCCTGCCGAGCCTCGCGGGACCCGAGGGCACCGAGCCCGCCGTCGCGGAGCGCTATTTCGCCATGCAGTCGGCGCTCGCCGCGCGCGGCCTCACCATCGCCGCGCTGCGGCTCGATGCGCGCGGGTCCTGGGCGCTCGGTCTTCGCGACGGCGTCACGGTGAGGCTCGGGCGCGAGCGCGTCGCGCAGCACTTCGCGACCTTCATGGCGGTCGCCTCGAAGATCGTCGCCCGCCGCGCGGGCGACATTGCGTACGTCGACATGCGCTACACGAACGGTTTCGCGATCGGCTGGCGCGCAAGCGCCCGGCAGCGCGCCGCCAAGCCGAAGGATTCCAAGCACGATGCATAAGCACTCGGACAGAAATCTGGTCATCGGACTCGACATCGGGACCTCCAAGGTCGTCGCGCTCGTCGGCGAGGCGGCGGCGGACGGCTCGATCGAGGTGCTCGGCATCGGCTCGCAGCCCTCGCGCGGGCTGAAGAAGGGCGTCGTGGTCAACATCGAATCGACCGTGCAGTCGATCCAGCGCGCGGTGGAGGAGGCCGAGCTCATGGCCGGCTGCGAGATCCACTCGGTGTACGCGGGCATCGCGGGCAATCACGTGCGCAGTCTCAACTCCCACGGTGTCGTCGCGATCCGCGATCGCGAGGTGACGCACGGGGACGTGGAGCACGTGATCGGCGCGGCGAAGGCGGTCGCGATCCCCGCGGACCAGAAGATCCTGCATGTGCTGCCGCAGGAATTCATCATCGACGGCCAGGAGGGCATCCACGACCCGATCGGGATGTCCGGCGTGCGCCTCGAGGCGAAGGTGCACATCGTCACCGGCGCCGAGAGCGCCGCGCAGAACATCGAGAAATGCATCCAGCGCTGTGGGCTCGATGTGGACGACATCGTGCTCGAGCAGCTGGCGTCGAGCTTCGCGGTGCTGACGGACGACGAGAAGGAGCTCGGCGTGTGCCTCATCGACGTGGGCGGCGGCACGACCGACATCGCGCTGTTCTCCGCCGGCGCGATCCGCCACACGGCGGTGATTCCCATCGCGGGCGACCAGGTGACGAACGACATCGCCGTCTCGATGCGCACGCCGACGCAGCATGCGGAGGACATCAAGGTCCGCTATGCCTGCGCGCTCTCCCAGCTCGCCAACCCCGAGGAGACCATCGAGGTGCCGAGTGTCGGTGAGCGCCCCGCGCGGCGCCTCGCGCGCCAGACGCTCGCGGAGATCGTCGAGCCGCGCTACGAGGAGCTCTTCAGCTTGGTGCAGGAGGAGCTGCGCCGCAGCGGCTTCGAGGAGACGATCGCGGCCGGCGTCGTGTTGACCGGCGGCAGCGCCAAGATGGAAGGCGCCATCGAGCTCGCCGAGGAGGTCTTCCACATGCCGGTGCGGCTCGGCTTGCCCCAGCAAGTCAAGGGGCTCGCCGACGTGGTCCGTAATCCCATTTTCTCGACGGGCGTGGGGCTGCTGCTCTACGGCCGCGACAACGCCCTGCCCGGGAGGCACCGACGGCCGCTCGGAGGCGCGAAGACGGTCCTCGACCGGATGCGCACCTGGTTCCAGGGCAATTTCTAGTTTTGAACGCTGACAGACAGACGACTACGCCGGGTAATTCCACCAACCCATTTCCGCGCAACGAGGAGCCACAACAAATGTTCGAGCTAATGGACGCTTACAGCCAGAGCGCCGTCATCAAGGTGATCGGCGTCGGAGGCGGCGGCGGGAACGCCGTCGCACACATGATCACGAGCGGCATCGAGGGCGTCGATTTCATGTGCGTCAACACCGATGCGCAGGCGCTCAAGCACTCGAAGGTCAAGACCGCGCTGCAGATCGGCTGCAACATCACCAAGGGGCTCGGCGCGGGAGCCGACCCGGAGATCGGCCGACAGGCCGCCATGGAGGATCGCGATCGCTTGGTCGAGCTCGTCGAGGGCTGCGACATGCTGTTCATCACCGCCGGGATGGGCGGCGGCACGGGAACCGGAGCGGCGCCCGTCGTGGCGCAGGTCGCGAAGGAGCTCGGCATCCTGACGGTCGCGGTCGTGACGAAGCCCTTCGACATGGAGGGCGGCAAGCGCACGCTCGTCGCCGACCACGGCATCGCGGAGCTCGCCAAGTACTGCGACTCGCTCATCACCATCCCGAACCAGAAGCTGCTGACGGTGCTCGGGCCGCAGACGGCGCTGCTCGATGCTTTCAAATCCGCGAACCAGGTGCTCCAGGGCGCGGTTCAGGGCATCGCGGAGCTCATCACCCGGCCCGGCCTCATCAACGTCGATTTCGCCGACGTGCGCACCGTGATGGGCGAGACCGGGATGGCGATGATGGGCTCGGGCTCGGCGAGCGGCGACAACCGCGCGCGCGAGGCGGCCGAGGCCGCCGTCTCCTCACCGCTCCTCGAGGACATCAATCTCGCGGGCGCGCACGGGATCCTCGTGAACGTCACCGCGGGGATGGACCTGTCGATCGGGGAGTTCCAGGAGGTCGGCAACATCGTGAAACAATTCGCGTCGGACGACGCCACGGTCGTCGTGGGGACGGTGATCGACCCGGATCTCAGCAACCAGGTGCGCGTTACTGTCGTGGCGACGGGCCTGGGCCGGCCGGCCGTGCCGGCGCGCCAGCCCGGCGCGCGGGACATCGGTGCGACCCGCGATGCGGCGGGCGTGCGCGGTGAGCCGCCGATGCGGGTGGTACGGCGCGCATCACCGCTCTCGAGCACCGACTACGCGAAGCTCGACAAGCCGACGGTGCAGCGCCAGCGCGCCGTCGGGGACGGCTTGCAGCCGCCGGAGGACCCGGGGGATTTGCTCGACATCCCGGCATTCCTCAGGCGGCAGGCGGACTGACCGCGCAAGCGCGGCAAGGTGGAGCGCGTGAGGCCCAGGGAGGGGCCTCACGAGCGCGGCGGTCCGTGACGGACCTTGGCGAAGTGAGGCTCGGTCGTGATGCCCGAGGCTCGCGCTTCCGGTAAGCTTGAGGCTCAATGGTCGGGCAGCGAACTCTCAAGAACTCGATTCGCGCGACAGGCGTCGGGCTGCACACCGGGAAGAAGATCCTGATGACGTTGCGGCCGGGCGCGGTCGACACCGGGATTCTCTTCCGCCGAGCGGATCTGCCGGATCACCCCGAGATCTCGGCGCACGCCGAGAACGTGGGCGACACGACGCTCGGCACGACGCTCGTGCGGCGGGAGGTGCGCGTATCGACCGTCGAGCATCTGCTCTCGGCCTTCGCCGGGCTCGGGATAGACAACGCGGCGGTCGAGTTGAGCGCGGCCGAGGTGCCCATCATGGACGGGAGCGCCGGGCCGTTCGTGTTCCTGCTGCAATCGGCGGGTATCGAGGAGCAGGCGGCGCCGAAGCGTTTCGTCCGCATCACCAAGCCGCTGCGCGTCGCGGAGGGCGAGAAATGGGCGGAGTTCCGCCCGTTCGACGGCTTCAAGGTGAACTTCGAGATCGAGTTCGATCATCCGCTCTTCAAGCGCCGCTCGCAGCGCGCGTCGATGGATTTTTCGACGACCTCCTTCCTGAAGGAGGTGAGCCGGGCGCGCACGTTCGGCTTCATGCGCGATCTGGAGACGCTGCGCTCCCACAACCTGGCCCTCGGCGGCAGCCTCGACAACGCCATCGTGCTCGACGACTACCGGGTGCTCAACGAGGACGGGCTGCGGTACGAGGACGAGTTCGTCAAGCACAAGATCCTCGATGCGATCGGGGACCTGTACCTGCTCGGGCACGGCCTCATCGGCGAGTTCAGCGGCTACAAGTCCGGCCACGCCCTCAACAACAAGCTGCTGCGGGCGCTGCTCGCCGACCGCAGCGCCTGGGAGGACGTGGTCTTCGAGACGCCGAGCGATGCGCCGATCTCGTACGTGGAGACGGCGGCGCTGCGGGCCGGAGCCGCGATTTAAAGGCACAGTCCCTGGGCTTTCAGGAGCTGGACCTGCGCGGCAGCACCCGCACTCTGACGCGCTCGATCGGGGGCTGCGCGCCCGCGAGCTCGGCATGCAAATCCGCCAGGGCGTAGCGTAGCCGCGCGCCCCAGCTGGCCGATTCCGCGAAGAGCACGAGCTCGGAGCGCGCCTCGACGATGCCGGTGATCTTCGCGAGGAGCTCCTCGGTGAGCCGCTCGCCGAGCCAGCGGCGCCAGACGAGCTGCCGCGAGGCCTGGTCCGCGATCGAGCCGAGCACGGGGCCGTCGCGGGAGAGCAGGGACTTTACAGAATGTGCACCCCGGGGGCCGGATGCGCCAAGCCGCGATCCGGGATGAAACTTCTTGTCTCGTCGGGACTTGTTCGGCATATTCCGACCGCGCCTTTAAAGCGCCGGATCCTGCTCGTCACCGGAGCGCCGCTTGAGCCTATTCATATTCTCGCAGGGCCGGGGCGGCGCGTCGCGCCAGATCGCGCTCGTGCATCCCCTGGTGCGCGGCGGGCTCGCGGCCGCCGGAGTCCTCGTGCTCGGCATCGTGTTCGCCCTGGGGATGCAGCTCGGCCGGTACAGCGGGCGAACCCTCGCGCACCGCCAGATCCACCACTGGGCGGGGATCCTTGCCGCGCAGAAGGCCGCGATCGCGGCCCTCGGCCAGAAGCTCACGGAACGCACGGATGCGCTCGGGGTGCGCATGGCGCGGCTCGATGCGCACGTCATCCGGATCGACGAGCTCGGCAAGCAGCTCGTCCAGATGGCGCACATCGACCGGCACGAGTTCGACTTCGACGCGGAACCGGCGCTCGGGGGCCCCGAGGGGGAAGACGACGGCCCCGCTGCGCAGATCCCGGATCTTTCCGACTCGCTCGCCGCGCTCGACAAGCAGGTCGACCTGCGGCAGGTGCAGCTCGCCGCGCTCGAGAACGTCATCCTGTCGCGCAACCTCGTTGCGGCGATCCACCCACAGGGCCGGCCGGTGCTCGAGGGGTTCATTTCCTCGTATTACGGGGAGCGCACGGATCCCTTCACGGGTCACGAGGAATTCCACAAGGGGATCGATTTCGCGGGGACCCGCGGCGAGTCGGTGATGGCGGTCGCGGCCGGGGTCGTGACCTGGGCGGGCCGGCGCGACGGCTACGGCATCCTGGTGCAGATCGATCACGGGAACGGCTACGTCACGCGCTACGCCCACAACGAGCGCGTGCTCGTCAAGGTGGGTCAGAGCGTCGCGCGCGGCCAGACCATCGCGTACATGGGCTCGACAGGCCGCTCGACCGGGCCCCACGTGCACTTCGAAGTGCTGCACAATGGGCGCGCCATCAATCCGCTCAGCTTCGTGCGCCGCTAGCCGCTGCTAACGGCCGCGGCGAGGCCCACGCCGGCGCGCCGCTTCCGCCCTTGCAATCCCTGCCGCTGGGCGCCATTTTGCCCCTAGCCGAACCCCGCGAGCCCGGCCGGGTCTAGTTGAGTACAATACCGCGCGCAGGCGGGGGCGGCGGGTCCATAACCCTCTGGGCTTGCTCGCGTTTTTTGACCAGGAATTCGTCGTGATCGAAACTCTCACCCGCCTCTTCGGCAGCCGCAACGATCGGGTGGTGCGCAGCTACGGACGGCTCGTGCGAGCCACCAATGCGGCCGAGCCGCCCATGCACGCCTTGTCGGACCAGGCCTTGCGCGGCAAGACCGCGGAATTCCGGGAGCGGCTCAAGGCCGGGGCGACGCTGGACGATCTCTTGCCGGAGGCCTTTGCGGCCGTGCGGGAGGCTGCGCGGCGCACGCTCAAGATGCGGCACTTCGACGTGCAGCTGATCGGCGGCATGGCGCTGCACCAGGGCAAGATCGGCGAGATGCGCACCGGCGAGGGCAAGACGCTCGTCGCAACGCTCCCGACCTACCTCAACGCGCTGCCCGGCGAGGGCGTCCACATCGTCACGGTCAACGAGTATCTCGCGCAGCGCGATGCGGACTGGATGGCTCCGGTCTACCAGTTCCTCGGGCTCACGGTCGGCGTCATCAAGAACGCGCAGACGACCGAGGAGAAGCGGGAGGCCTACGCCTGCGACATCACGTACGGCACCAACAACGAGTTCGGGTTCGACTACCTGCGTGACAATCTGGCGTTCCGCCTCGAGGACCGCGTCCAGCGCGGACTCGCGTTCGCGGTGGTGGACGAGGTGGACTCGATCCTGATCGACGAGGCCCGCACGCCGCTCATCATCTCGGGACCGGCGGAAGAGAGCACCGAGCTCTATGGCCGCATCAACGAGCTCGTGCCGCATTTGAAGCGCCAGAAGGACGAGGAGTCGCCGGGCGACTTCAGCGTGGACGAGAAGCAGAAGCAGTGCCAGCTCTCCGAGGACGGGCACGAGAAGGTCGAGCATCTGATGGCCGAGGCGGGCCTGCTGCGCGACGGCGAGAGTCTCTACTCGGCGGGCAATATCCGCCTGATGCATCACCTCGATGCGGCGCTGCGCGCGCACGCGCTGTACAAGCGCGACGTGGACTACATCGTGCGCGGCGGCGAGGTGATCATCGTCGACGAGTTCACCGGTCGCACGATGCCGGGTCGGCGCTGGTCGGACGGCCTGCACCAGGCGATCGAAGCGAAGGAGGGCGTGAGCATCCGCGAGGAGAACCAGACGGTCGCCTCGATCACGTTCCAGAATTACTTCCGGCTCTACAAGAAGCTCTCGGGCATGACCGGCACCGCCGACACGGAGGCACCGGAGTTCCTGCAGATCTACGGGCTCGAGGTCGTCGTGATCCCGACGCACAAACCGATGATCCGCAAGGACCACCCGGACTTCGTGTACCTGAGCCAGAAGGACAAGTTCCAGGCGATCATCGAGGACATCAAGGACTGCATCGAGCGGCAGCAGCCGGCGCTCGTCGGCACGACCTCCATCGAGACCTCGGAGTTCATCTCGGAGCTGCTGCAGAAGGAGGGCATTCCTCATCAGGTGCTGAACGCCAAGCAGCATGACCGGGAGGCGCTCATCGTCGAGCAGGCCGGCAAGCCCGGGCTCGTCACCATCGCCACGAACATGGCGGGCCGCGGCACGGACATCGTGCTCGGCGGCAATCTCGCGGCCGAGCTCGCGGCGGCCGAGGCTGACGCGGGCGAGGGTGAGGCGGGCGCAGCGGGCGCAACGCCCTTGGCGCTCGCGGCGCCCACCGCGCCTGCGACGCCGGAGGCGCTCGAGGCGGCGCGGGCAAAGGCGCGCACCGCCTGGCAGGCGCGGCACGAGAAGGTGCTGACTTCGGGCGGGCTGCACATCATCGGCACCGAGCGCCACGAGTCCCGCCGCATCGACAATCAGCTGCGCGGCCGCTCGGGCCGCCAGGGCGATCCTGGCTCCAGCCGTTTCTATCTGTCGATGGAAGACAACCTGATGCGCATCTTCGGCGATCCGAAGCGCACCAAGGGCTGGCTCACGATGGCCGGCATGAAGGAGGGCGAGGTCATCGAGAGCCGCATGCTGAGCCGGCAGATCGAGAAGGCCCAGCGCAAGGTGGAAGCGCACAACTTCGACATCCGCAAGGAGCTGCTGCTGTTCGACGACGTGGCGAACGACCAGCGCAAGGTGGTCTATCAGCAGCGCACGGAGCTCATGGCGGCGCAGGACCTCTCGGCCGCGGTGCGCGGCATTCGCGAGGAGGCGGTGGGCAACCTGGTCGACGAGTACTTGCCGCGGACCGTCAGTCCCTCCGACTGGGATCTCGACGGGCTCGCCGAGGCGCTCCTCAGGGATTTCGGGGCCAAGATCGATCCCAAGGGCTGGCTCGCGGCCGACCCCGAGCTCGAGGAGCCGGTGCTGCGCCAGCGCGTCATCGACGCGGCGCACGAGGTCTACGATCAGAAGGTGGCGCGCATCGGCGCCCCGATCATGCGGCACGTCGAGAAGGACATCATGCTGCGCACGCTCGATCAGCAGTGGCGCGATCACCTCGCCGCCATCGACTATCTGCGCCAGGGCATTCATCTGCGCGGCTATGCGCAGCAGGACTACCGCTCCGAGTACAAGCGCGAGTCCTTCGAGTTGTTCTCCGCCATGCTCGATCGGGTGAAGTTCGATACCGTCTCGCATCTATCGATGGTCGAGGTGCGCACGCAGGAGGAGGTCGACCGCGAGGAGGAGGGGCGCCGCGAGCGGCTCATGCGCGCGCTGCAAGCGCAGCACGCCGAGGTACAGTCGGCGTTCTCCGCCGAGCTGCCGGCCGCCGCGAGCGAGGGCCAGCCGCTCGGCGGCTTGCCTGGCGGGATGGCGCTCGGTGGGCTGCCCGCCGGGGTGGCGCGCGCTGCCCGGGGCAACGGCGGCCTCGGGGCCGGTGGACCCGCACCGGGCGCGCTGCCTGCGGCAGGGCGCGGTGCGCTTCCTCCGATGCCGGACGCCCAGGGCACCTTCGTGCGCAGCGAGCGCAAGATCGGGCGTAACGAGCCCTGCCCGTGCGGCTCCGGCAAGAAGTACAAGCACTGCCACGGCGCGCTCTCGAGCGTGGAGTGAGCGTCGGGGTGAGCGCCGCGAAGCCGGTCGTCCGGGTCGTGGCCGGAGCGCTCTTCGACGACTCAGGCCGCGTGCTGATCGCCGACCGGCCGCCGGGGAAGTTCATGGCGGGCCGCTGGGAGTTCCCGGGCGGCAAGGTCGCTGCCGGCGAGGGCGAGAGCGCCGCGCTCGCGCGCGAGCTCCAGGAGGAGCTGGGTATCGAGACCCTGGCGGCGCGCCGCGGCATGGCGCTCGTCCATGAGTACGAGGACCGCACCATCGAGCTGTCGATGTGGATCGTCGAGCGCTACCGCGGGTCGCCGCGCGGTCTCGACGGCCAGCGCCTCAAATGGGTCGCCGTCGAGGAGCTCGAGCACGAGGACATGCTGCCCGCGGACCGCCCTTTCATCGAGGCCCTGGCGAGTGCGACCCTGACTGCCGGACGCTGAGATTGGGCCGCTCGCGGCGGGCCGCGGCCAGCGCTCGCCGAGGCGGCAAGTCGCTCGCGGCAGGCGCCGTGCGGGGCTCTGCTACAATTGGGCCTCCTACCCTCACCCGATTGAGCCGGAGCGCCATGGCCTCTTCCCCCGATATTCCCGACGTGCAGCTCGACCCGAACGGCCTGTATCGCGAGGAGATCATCACCGATCGCAAGGCCGGCACGCTGCGTCGGCTGACGCCCATCAAGCTCGACGGGACGGTCGACGGCTCGCGCGCCGTGCTCTACTCAGGCCAGACCCAGCTCCTCACGCCTGCCGGCGTGCTGCCGCTCGCCTTCGAAATCGAGGCCGCGACGCTCGAGGATGCGCTCAAGAAATTTCCGGACGCCATGAAGGTCGCGCTCGACGAGGCGATCGAGGAAGCGCGCGAGTACCGGCGCGAGGCCGCCTCGCGCATCGTGGTGCCTGAGGTCGGTGGCGGCGGCGCCATCGGACCCGGTCCTGGTGCGGGGGGCGGAAAGATCAAGTTTCCCTAATAAACTTGGGCACTTGCAAAGTGCCTAGCCAATAGGCACAATGTGCCCACTTGGTGGGCGATTTGCAAACTAGCTCGAGACTTCTTCCGCGACTGCTTGAGCCTGTCATCGAGCGCGCGCTGCGGTTGTTTCCGGTCGTCGTCGTGACCGGAGCGCGACAGACCGGAAAGAGCACGCTAGTCCGGGATCTGGGCGCGTTCGCTAGGCGCCGCTATCTCACGCTCGACACCGCTGTCAATCGCGGCATTGCGACCGCTGAGCCCGATAGCTTTCTCGATCAGGCCGCTGCTTCGAAGCTTACGATCGACGAGGTCCAGAGGGCTCCGGAGCTCCTCGTCTCCATCAAGGAGCGGGTCGATGCCGATCGGTCGAACGGCCGATTCCTCCTCACCGGTTCGGCCAATTTGCTCCTCGGCCATCGAGTCTCCGAATCACTCGCCGGCCGGTCTCGGTATCTGACGCTGTGGCCTATGACGCGACGAGAGCAGTTGGGCTTGGCGGGCTGCGGGTGCTGGCCGCGGCTTTTTGCTGAACGGCGCCGTGATTGGCTCGATCTGGTAGCGGCGCAGGACGCGCCCGAGGAATCCTGGCAACGACTCGCTGTGCGCGGCGGATATCCGGCACCGGCTCTGCAGTACGGCGCGCACCATCAAGACGCCGATCGCCGCGAGCTCTTCACGGGATACACCCAGACCTATCTCGAGCGCGACCTGCGGGATCTTGCCGCCGTCGATAGCCTCTACGATTTTCAACGCCTCATGCGCGCGACGTGTCTGCGGCTCGGAACCTTGCTCAACCAGGCGGAGCTCGCCCGTGATGCCGGCCTCCCGAGAACGACCGTGCAGCGCTACCTCGGCCTTCTCGAGATGTCATACCAGCTGGTGCGACTGGAGTCTTATGCGGTGAATCGCACCAAGAGGCTGGTGAAGTCCCCCAAGATCCATTGGAGCGATACCGGTCTTGCGATGTACCTGAGCGGTGAGACGAGTCCGAGGGGAGCGCACCTCGAGAATCTCGTCTGCCACGACCTGCTCGCCTGGAGAGAGACGGAGTCTCCGCCGCCCTCCATTCTGTATTGGCGAACTTCAGCCGGCGATGAAGTGGATTTCGTGGTCGAATGGAAGGGCAAGTTGCTCGGGATCGAAGTCAAGGCGAGCGCGAGCGTGGGATACAACGCGGCGAAGCCGATGCAGGCCTTCCTGGGGGAGTACGGGGAGGACGTGCTCGGGGGTCTCCTCCTGCACGGCGGCAAGGACGTCTTCTGGATCTCCGAGGGCATCCTGGCCGCCCCCTGGTGGAAGATCCTCTAGCCCCCCTGCGGATCGTCCGTCGGAGCGCCGCCGGCGCTCGGGTCCGGCGGGCTATCGGCCGCGACGCTCCGCTGCTCGGTGAACCAAGCGCCGAGATCGATCAATTTGCAGCGCTCGCTGCAGAACGGGCGGAACAACGAGCGCTCAGACCACTCCGTGGA
The DNA here is from genome assembly GCA_050738535.1 of Steroidobacteraceae bacterium. Classification (GTDB taxonomy): domain Bacteria; phylum Pseudomonadota; class Gammaproteobacteria; order Steroidobacterales; family Steroidobacteraceae; genus JASHUC01. Next base: position 33,528 of record JBOHZT010000005.1, on the reverse strand, counting down.
TCTTCCGCAGGTCGGGCATTTCACGCGCGCGCTCATGAGGGCGATTTAAGGATGCGGCCTCGAGCCTGCAAGCCAGGGCTGATGCGGCGCGGGGTCCCTAGCTGCAGCAGCTTAGCATGAACGGCACGTCCGACTCGGTCTGCGTGGCGCGCGTCGCGAGCCCGTTCCAGCTCAGGAAGCGGATGCTGCAGCGGTAATGGCTCCCGCTCACCTCGGGGTACAGGCCGAGCGAGGCCGGGACCGAGATGCGCAGGATCTGCGAGGGAGAGTCGCGGTCGAAGGTGATGTGGAACACTCCGCCGTGCGCCGTCTCTTCTCTAGCGCGGCCGTTCTGCCGGGTGAGCCACAGGAGTTCCGCGATCGCATCGCCCATCGGCCGCAGCATCGAGAGCCACTCCCCGAAGCTGCGCATCCGGTCCTCCATGGGCTGGCTCAGCCAGTAGTAGTAGTCCGGGAGGTCGAACTCGCACGTGCCGCCGGGGATGGCGCTGCGGTGCTTGATGGCGTTCAGGAATTCGGAGTCCCGCAGCGGCTGCAGGAACACGGCGCCCGAGCCGAGGAGGTCGGTCCTCAAGCGCACGAGGTTCGCGAGGACGGTCGTGAGCCGGCTGTCGTCGACGCCCGGCTTCGACTGGTACTCCCCGAGCGTCGCAATGTGCCGCTCGAGCTCCTTCAGCACATCCGAGCGGCCGTCGCCCCGTGTCGTGATCGAGAGAATGTCCAGGAGGCTCGACATCGCCGCCCGGCTGCCCCACTGGGTCGGGTTCTCGTTGTGATAGAGCGCCTGGCCGTAGAGAAAATCGAGCCGCAGGAACGTGCGCATCCGCTCGTTGAGCGGCTGCTCGAAGATCAGGGCCTCATCCTCGTGTGCGGGCGCAGCCTGTGAAGCGTGATCGACGGTCTCGGCCATCGCGCTATTGTGCTTGACGGGATCGGCGCCCGTAAACGGCTAAGCGGCCGGAATCACCGGCTCGGCGGCCGAAAGAGGCGTCAAGTCGACGCTTGGATCCACGCTTCGGCGGCGAGCCGCAGGTACTTGGCGTGCAGCGGCTCGATTTGTCGGCGCAGCGCCTGAACATCCGCATCGTTCGTGATGACGTCGTCCGCTGCGTGCAGTCGTGCAGCGCGCGTCGCCTGCGCGGCGAGCATCGCGCGTGCCTCCTCGAGCGTCGAGCCGTCGCGGGCCTGGAGGCGAAGGCGCTGGCGGCTTTCCTCGCAATCGACCACGAGCACCCGGTCGACGCGCGCCGCGTCCCCCTTCTCGACGAGGAGCGGCAGCACGTGGATCTGGTAAGGCCCGCCCACCGCCGCCGAGCGCTGCTCCAGCGCCTCGAAGATCGTGGGGTGGGTGAGCGCCTCCAAGTCCGCTCGCGCCGTGTCGTCGGCGAACACGAGGCCCCGCAAGGCACGGCGGTCGAGGCTCCCATCAGACCGGATGAATGCCGCCCCGAACCGTTCCGCGATCCGCCCGAGGAGCGTCGACCCGGGCGCCATCACCTCGCGCGAGAGCGCGTCGGCATCGATGACCGGAACGCCGAGTGCCGCGAAGAGGCGCGCGACGGTGCTCTTGCCGCTCGCGATGCCGCCGGTGAGGCCGATGCGGAGGATGCTCCGAGCCTGGTCCATTGCCCGCTAGTCAGCCTACCGTAGCGGTAAATATAGGACTCGATCGGCCCACTCGACGGTCTCGCTGCATTCGTCCAGGAGCAGCAGGTCCTCGATGATCCTTGACGGTTCCATAGTTGCCTGATGCACAGCGAAAAGTCCGGCAAGCGGATCGCAGCGTCTGATCCACTCGATTGCAAAACCGACCATCGAATTCACGTCGTGGGTAATCGTGATGCGCCGTTCGTCGGCAGCCCAAGCCAGAACCTCCGGATCGGCCATCTCGGACAGACCGACTTCTTGCACGCGGATGATGTCCATTTGCGGTCGACGGCGCAGGACGCCTCGCATCACGTCGTGATCGAAGTTCTCGTCCGCGAGCAGCCGAAGCATCTGCTAGGGATTATCGTTTCGGCGTGCTAGAAGACGCGCGCGAATTCCGGCCGGATCGAAGTGCTCCTCGGCTTGTCGCTGCAGAGCAACGGCTTCGGTGTGGCGCCGGGAAAGATAGGCGTCGACTTCGGCAGAGTGGTTCAGATAGTGCGCAATGATCTGGTAAATGTCCGCCAACGCTATGGCTGGGAACTTCTGAGAGATTTCCTCGGCAGTAGCTCCGTTTTGGAATGCCGAGACGATGGCGTCCAGGGTCACGCGATTACCGCGGACGCGGATGGTACCTTGCGGATCGGTAACCAGTGGAACCACGGCGGTTGTGAGAACGGCCGACATGCGGGGAAAGGCTAGTCGCCTCGCGCGAAGAAGGCAACGTGTCGATTAGTACGGCGGAGACGTCGAACTACCTCGATGCCGAGTTCCCCCATCAAGTCCTCCACGGCGACCAGGCGGCCCGCTTGAGCGTCTGCGCGTCCGTGCTCGATGGACGGGCGCAGCTCTGCCTGATAGGCGACGTCATCCAACGTGGCAGTCTCGAGGAGGTTGTCGATCAGCGCGTGGGCCTGCTCTTTCAGCGGCGGGGAATTCTCAGCCATGTAGGTCTCGGAAGGAGGATGGTCACGATTGTACTCCGAGCCCTTGGGAACGGATGCCACCCTTCCGTATCCGCCGGGCACCCAGCCGGGCGCTCAGGGGTGAGGGCTAAAGAGTCCGAGGTACCGTGCTACGAGCCGCGGGCCGAACATGAGCATCAGCCAGCCGGCCGCGGCGAGATAAGGGCCGAAGGGAATGGGTGTGCTCCGGTCCTTGCCCTTGACCCAGAGGATGGCGATGCCCGACCCCGCACCGACGGCGGCGGCGATCAGGATGATGGGAAGGAGCATCTGCCATCCGAGCCACGCCCCGAGCGCAGCGAAGAGCTTGAAGTCCCCATACCCCATGCCCTCCTTGCCGGTGGTGAGCCGGAAGAGGTGATAGAGGCACCACAGGCTCAAGTATCCCGCGGCGGCTCCGATGAGCGCCGAGCGCAGATCGACGGGGACCGAGACTCCTCCTGGCTGACGCCCCCAGAGCGCGAGCAGCAGCCCGATCCACAGGAGCGGCAGCGTCAGATTGTCGGGGAGCAGCTGGCGGTCGAGGTCGATGAAGGCGAGCGCGATCAGGAACCAGGTGAGCACGAGCCCGGCCGCCGCCGGCCACCCGAAGCCGAGCCTCCAGGCGACGAGCGCCGAGAGCACGCCCGTCAGCGCCTCGACCAGCGGATAGCGCGAGCTGATGTGCGCGCCGCACGAGGCGCAGCGGCCGCGGAGCAGCAGATAGCTCAGGACTGGGATGTTCTGGAGCGCAGTGATCGGCGCCTTGCAGTGCGGACAGGCGGAGCGCGGGACGGCGAGGTTGAAGCGCTCGTGCGGCTCGTGAAGGATCTGGGTCGACTGGTTGCCTGTATCTGAGCCGCCGGGCTCTCCGACGCGGCTGCTCGCGGAGTCCGCGCTCTCGCGCGCGAGCTCGGCGCATTGCTCGCGCCACTCACGGTCGAGCATGATGGGCAGGCGATGGACGACGACGTTGAGAAAGCTGCCGACGATGAGCCCCAGGACGAGGCAGCTCGCGATGAAGAAGGCCGGGGAGACGGCGAGGGGGTGGAGCATCCTGGGGCTGATGTTTCAGAGGGCGCCGCTCGGCGCCTCATTAGAACGGCGTGCCAGGGGCAGTGCTAGCCGACTACGGATCCCAGTTTGAAGATCGGCAGGTACATCGCGATCACCAGGCCGCCGACGATCACGCCCAGGACGACCATGATGAGCGGCTCGAGGAGGCTCGACATGGAATCCACCGCGTTGTCGACTTCGGCCTCGTAGAACGTCGCCACCTTGCCGGCCATGGTATCCAAGGCGCCGGATTCCTCTCCGACCGCGATCATCTGCACGACCATGTTCGGAAAGATACCGACATTCTCCATCGCCCGCTGCAGCCGCTGGCCCGTCGAGACTTCGGTGCGCATGCGCATGACCGCGTTCTCGTAGACGATATTTCCGGTCGCACCAGCGACGGATTCAAGCGCTTCGACCAGGGGAACGCCCGCCGCGAACATGGTGGCCAGCGTGCGGGCGTACCGCGCGATCGCGGCCTTGTTCAAGATTGGACCGATGACGGGAAGTTTGAGCGACATGCGGTCGAGGAACATCCTGAGTGCCCTCGAGCGCTTTTTGAAGTAGAAGAAGACCCAGATGCACACGCCAAGGACGATCGCCAAATAGACGCCGTCGTGCTGGACGACATGCGAGATGTTGATGACCAGTTGCGTGAATGCGGGAAGATCAGCACCGAACCCTTTGAACAAGGTCTCGAATTCGGGGATCACGAAGATCATGAGCACGAGCGTCACGATGAACGCGACGGCCATGACCGCCGCGGGATAGAAGAGCGCCTTCTTGACCTTCTTCTTGATGGCCTCCGACTTTTCCTGATACGTCGCGACCTTGTCGAGCAAGCTTTCCAGCGCTCCGGAGTGTTCTCCCGCCTCGACTAGATTGACATACAGGTCATCGAAGTGAAGCGGGTGCTTCGCGAGGGCCTCATGCAGGGAGGTACCCCCTTCGATGTCGGCCTTGACGGCCATGATCAGCTTCTGCACGGCCGGCTTATCGTGCCCATTGCCGAGGATCTCGAGTCCCTGCACGAGCGGAATCCCGGCCGCGAGCATCGTCGCGAGCTGGCGGCTGAATACAGCAATGTCCTGCGGCTTGACCCTTCCGCCCGTGCTGAAGAGCGGCTTCGGTTGCTTGCGCACTCGGGATGGCGCGATACCCTGGCGCCGCAGGTCGGCGCGCACGGCCTTCTCGTCGGATGCCGTCGCTTTGCCCCTGACCCGGTTACCCTTCTTGTCGCGGCCTTCCCAGGTGAAGGCAATATCGCGCTTGAGGGTCCTTACGGTCGCCGTCGCCGCTGCTTGCGCCATGCTCTAGCTCCGTCGTGGCTCATTCGAGCGTGATGCTGTTGATCTCTTCGAGGCTCGTGATGCCGGCCTTGACTTTCTCCAGGCCGGATCGGCGCAAATCCCATACTCCGGCCTTGGCTGCCTCCTCCGCGATGTCGACCGCGCTGCCTCCGGCGAGGATGATGCGCCCGATCGCATCCGTCACCGGCATCACCTGGTAGATGCCCGTGCGGCCCTTGTAGCCGTCCGTGCAATTCGAGCAGCCCTTGGGGCTGAAAAGCTTCAGTCCCGCCCCGGCATCGCTTTCTGAAAAGCCCTCCTTAAGGAGCGCTTCCTTGGGGACCTCGAGCGGTTGCTTGCACTGGGAGCAAAGCTTGCGCGCGAGCCGCTGGGCGATGATGAGGCTCACAGAGATGGCTATCGCATAGGGTTTCACGCCCATGTCCACCAGACGAGTGAGTGTCTGGGAGGCGTCGTTCGTGTGCAGCGTGGAAAGCACCAAGTGGCCGGTCTGGGAGGCCTTGATGGCGATCTCGGCCGTCTCGAGGTCGCGGATCTCACCCACCATGATCACGTCCGGGTCCTGGCGCAGGAAGGCGCTCAAGGCGGCCGCGAACGTGAGGCCCACGCGGGGATTGACGTTGACCTGATTGATGCCGGGGAGGTTGATTTCCACCGGGTCCTCGGCCGTCGAGATGTTTGTATCCTCGCGGTTCAAGATCTGGAGCCCCGTGTAGAGCGAGACCGTCTTGCCGCTGCCGGTGGGGCCGGTCACGAGGATCATGCCCTGCGGCTTCGCGAGGTTCTTGAGGTAGAGCTCCTTCTGGACCGGCTCGTACCCGAGTGCGTCGATCCCCAGCGAGGCCTGGGAGGGATCGAGAATACGCATCACGATCTTCTCGCCGAACAGGGTCGGGCAGCTGCTCACGCGAAAATCGATCGCTCGAGTCTTGGACAGCCGCATCTTGATGCGGCCGTCCTGCGGCACTCGCCGCTCGGCGATGTCGAGCCGCGCCATGACCTTGAGACGCGCCGCGAGCTTCATCGCGAGCTGGACAGGCGGTTGGGCGACCTCCTTCAGCACGCCATCCACGCGGTAACGGACCCGGTAGGTCTTCTCGTAGGGCTCGAAGTGAATGTCCGATGCACCGCGCCGGATGCCATCGAGCATGAGCTTGTTGACGAAGCGGACGATCGGGGCATCTTCGACATCATCTCGGGTGACCTTCTCGTCGGATACCTCGTCTCCCCCCGAAACCTCGAGCGCCTCGAGGTCGACGCCTTCCTCGTCCGTGAACGCAGGGACCTGCGTGTCGGCCTGCTCGATCGCCTTGTCGAGCGCCTTCTGAAGCTTGTCGTCCTCGACGACGACGGCGTCGACACTCAGTCCCGTCTGGAACCGGATTTCGTCGATCGAGTGAAGGGTCGTTGGATCCGAGACGGCGAGGAAGAGTCGCTTGCCGCGCTTGTAGAGCGGCAGAACGCGGTGCTTGGCGAGAAGCTTGTCGCTGACGAGTCGGACGGTCTCGAGATCGAGATTGATGACGTCGAGGTCGAAAAGGGGTACGCCGAACTCGGCGGATGCCGCCACCGCGATGTCGCGCGCGCTCGCGGCGTTGCTGGTGACGAGCTGAGTGACGACGCTGCGCTTGTGCTCTTCGGCGGCGTTCACCGCTTCCTGCATGGCCTCCTCGTCCAAGAGCCCGTCCTGCACGAGGCGCTGCGGGAGGCCGCCGAGCGCCGGACGTGACGGCAGGATCGCCAGGACTGAAGTGTTGTCATTCATGGACTTACGGTACGGACCCCGGAGACGTTCCTCGGCGACCGCCAGGTGCGCGGGCTATCGTCAAAAGCGCCGGTCATGGTCGCATAGCCCCGGGGGAAGGCTGCGTGACTGGTCTCCCAAAAAAGAAGCCCCCGAGGCGGGGGCTTCTCCAGCAACGGATAGGTTGCTTCGTTACTTGCAGATGGTCGGAAGATAAGACTGATCCGCGGTGTAGACGGTGCCATTCGCTGCAGCGGTGCCACCGACCAGCGTGAGGACGGGAGGACCAGCGGCAGCGGCCTGGGCAGAGGTTCCGTCATCACATACCCAAGTGAGATCGCCATTCGCCGACTTATAGGCGGTCCACAGCACGGTTTTGGTCCGAATGTTCGAGTTAGCGTTTGGACCGTATGTGACGGTGATCTGACCGTCATCGATCGTGGCACTGCTGACGTACGTACCGGAAATAGTACTTGTGATTCCGAGGTGCGTATTGGTGTCGCAGGGCGAAGCAGTCGACCCGTGGTTCGCGTAGCATTCGTCAAACGCCGTCTCGATGCCGCCAATGAGCGAGGAACCTTCAGAGACCTGCGCTCTGATCACGTAGTTCTGGTATGCGGGGATCGCAATCGCGGCCAGGATGCCGATGATCGCGACGACGATCATCAATTCGATGAGGGTAAAGCCTCTTTGCACAGCCTTCATGTGGACACTCCCTTAGATGACGTGGAAACAGCGGCGCAAAAGGCGCCTTGCGGTCTCTTCGAGCAAGCACCATGCCATGCGCTGTGAACCTGAGTAACAATATGATTTACGAGGATTTCTCGCATCCACGGCGAGTGGCTGTTTGACTTAGTTGCGTCACTAGCTGACGACGCATGCATGTCTCCTGCGTCATGGGGTGACGGAGTACGTCAGCCGGGCTCGGCCAGCTCCCGCAAGGGACTGATGAACTTCTCGTAGTGGCGCCAGCGCGCTACCGAGCTCAGATACAGCCTTTGTCGCACCTGCCAAGCGCTCGCTGTCAGCACGGTTCGGTCCGTCTCGTGGAAGCGCAGGCATCGCTCATCCCAGGGAAGGCCAAGAAAATCCAGAATCTGGCGTGTCCACTTCTCCTGCTCGACCACGAGTTCCTCGTAGGGAATCTCGAGGAGCCGCCCGGACGGGAGCGCGGCGCGCCAGTGATCGATAAGTCGCCGATGGTGGCGGTAGTAGTGCGCGAGGTCTGACAGATCAAGAGAGAAATTCAGGGCCGAGGAAAACTGCTGAAAGTAGCAGGACAGACATGTGTCGAATGGATCGCGGTCCACATAGATGAAGCGAGCTTTGGGAAACACCAAGTGGATGAGACCAAGGTAGTCGGAATTGAAATTGGACTTGTCGACAACGCGGACCGCGTCGCGTGAGTGTGTCTTGAGGGCCTGCAGGTATGCATGGGCCCACAGCCTCCTGAGTTGCGTATGGGGTAGCTCGTGCCGTATCGCAATCTCGTGTTTGCGCATGCAATTGACCCAGAAGTCGAGTTCTCCGGCTCCCGCTGCGCATGGATGAGACGCGATGATCTGCTCAACGAGCGACGTTCCAGATCGCATCATGCCGACGACGAATACTGGCCGCTCGGAATCTGATGGGCCGGTCCCCGCATTCGCCAGAGCATGGCGTGTGAAGACGCGCTTAAGATCGTCGACGAACTGCGTACGTTCATGTCGATCGTACGTGTGAGCGGTCGTCTTCTGGAGTTCGTTGGCGCGCTGATAGCTACGGAAAGCGCTCGAATAGTCCGCAACGTCGTCATAATACTTTCCGATTGCGAAGCGGAGAGTAGCCTCTTCGACTGGCCCGAGATTATCTTCGGCGATGCTCTCTGCGCTCTGGAGCCATGCGTCATCGTTACGAGTCATTCTTCGGAGCCTAGGCTGGAGGGCCCAGGCGATGGGCGATCTCGGTTCGATCTCGAGGGCACGCACCAGCATTCTTTGCGCGTCGTCGAAGCGTCCTTGGCTCTCGGCGATCTCGGCGGAGCCGATCCAGGCATCCGCATTGCGAGGCGTGAGCTTGAGTGCTCGTTGGAAGCACTCCTGGGCCTCGCGGAGGCGACGAGCGAGGACGAGCGTGAGCCCGAGGCCGATTTGTGCATCAATGTGCTGCGGGCTTAGTTTCAGGGCTCGACGCAAGCGCGTCTCGGCCTCTGGAATGTACCCTTGCGTGCGCAGGATGGTGGCGAGATTGCAGAGAGCGTCTGGATAGTCGCGCTTTATCTCCAGGGCACGGCGTAGCTCTTGATCAGCTTGAGGAAGTCGCCCAAGCTTGATCAGGATGGCGGCCAGATTGTTACGCGCGAGCGCGTGTAGGGGATCGAGTTCGAGAAGCTTTTGATAAAGATCGATGGCTTCGCGATGCGAGCCTCGTGAAGCACTCTCGATCGCCTTGAAGAGCAGCGTTTCGATCTGTCCGGCATTGGTTCTCTTTGGCTTCGCGGCATTGGCAGCGGTGGAGGCAGCCTGTGTTGCACCCACGTCGTTTGCCGAGATCCGCAGCAGCAGCAACTGTGTGAGCTCGTCGACCTTGGCCGGTTCGATGCCCTTATCGAGCAGCCTCCACTTGAATGAGTTCGCGAGCTTGGCGCGCTTGACGAGGTTTAGGCGGAGAGGCGGTGCCTCCCGGTCCACCTGCTTGAGGAACGCTTGGATCGCCTTTTGATCCGCTGCGCCTGATTTCTTACGCTGGCCGGTCGATGCCGCCTCCGCAATCAGGTGATCGGCAAGCGTTCCGCCGAGCTCGGTCACTGCGCGCGTATCGAACCAATTGAGGAGCATGCCGTCACTCGCTAGCTAGGCAGAGCCGGGCGACCGCAGTCCTGCCCCCTTTTGTTCGATAAGCATAGCTCCTAGCCGACTCGTGATCTGCGGGGCACTTCACATCAGCCGGTGGACGGCGGAGCGCAGCGAGTCAGTTTTGGGTGCCTCAGCACCGCGTCCGGCACTCGGTTACTCAATCCCCAGCTTCTTGACTCGGTACCTGAGCGCCCGGAACGTCATCCCGAGCATCTTCGCCGCGGCAGTCTTGTTGTACCGGGTCTTCTCGAGCGCCTTGATGATTGCGTCCCGCTCGATCCCCTCGAGCTGATCGCCGAGGGCAACGCCGCCATTGGCGGCCGCCGCCGCGGCGGCTGGCTCGGGCGCGGGGCTGCGAGGCGTAGCTCGGAGCTTGACGTGCTCGGCGGTGATGAGGCCACCGGTGCTCAGGGTGAGCGCACGCTCGAGGACGTTCTCGAGCTCGCGCACGTTGCCGGGGAATGGATAAGTCTGCAGCGCTTGCAGCGCTTCGGGGCTCAAGCGGGCGACATCGATCCGCATCCGGCGGCAGAGCCGCGCGACGATCGCCTCGGCGAGCGCGGGAATGTCCTCTGCGCGCTCGCGGAGCGACGCAACGCGGATCTCGATCACGTTGATGCGGTAGAACAGGTCCTCGCGGAAGCGCCCTTCGGCGACGAGCTCCGAGAGGTTCTTGTGGGTCGCCGAGAGAATGCGTACGTCGACCGCCTCCTCGCGCGCCTCGCCGACCGGCCGGACGGTCTTCTCCTGCACGAGCCGCAGGAGCTTCACCTGCATGTGCAGGGGCAGATCGGCCACTTCGTCCAGGAAGAGGGTGCCGCCTTCGGCGCTCTGGACGAGGCCCTTCTTGTCGGCGATGGCGCCAGTGAAGCTGCCGCGCTTGTGGCCAAAGAGCTCGCTCTCCATGAGCTCGGTCGGGATTGCTCCGCAGTTCACCGGCACGAACGGGCCTTCTGCGCGAGCGCCGGATTCGTGGATCAGCCGCGCGACGAGCTCCTTGCCAGTGCCGGATTCGCCGTAGATGTGGACCGGGGCCTGGCTGCGCGCGACTCGTCCAATCAGCTCGCGGAGCTGCTGCATGATCGCGGAGCGGCCGAGGAGGCGCGTGCGTCCTGCGACCGTCGCGGTGTCGTCCCGGGCGCCTAGCTTGATGGCGCTGCCGACGAGCTTGCGCAGCACACCTAGATTGAGGGGCTTCGAGACGAAATCGAACGCGCCGAGCTTGAGCGCGCGCACGGCGGATTCGACGTTGCCGTGTGCCGTGATCACGGCGACCGGCACGTCGGGGCGGTGGGCCTGGATCCAGGCGACCAGATCGAGGCCGTCGCCGTCCGGCAGGCGCATGTCGGTGAGGCAGAGGTCGAAATGCTCGGCCCTGAGCAGGCGCTGTGCGGCCGCCACATTGGCCGCGGTGCGGGTCTCGAGGCTCATGCGGCTCAGCGTGAGGCTGACGAGCTCGAGCAGGTCGGGCTCGTCATCGACGATGAGAACGACAGGCTTGTTCATCGGGCCCAGGGAATTCCTTCACGGCATGCTAACGCGCGCGGGCGGATTCGACTGCGCGCTTCTTCACAGTGCGACCGGGAGAGGTGGTGCGGCTACGGCAGCTCCCACCGCTTCGCGTGCCGAGCCGGGATTGGGCTGCCGCCGGAGAAGTGGTCCGCGGGCCGGGACTATGGGGCGCACGGCCGGGGGCTGGCGCCGGCTGCGCCGGCTGGCCGAGGCCTCCCCGCGTCTCAGCTCTTCGGCTTCGCTTCGCTGCCAGGATCGGGCCTGGAGCTCATTCGCAATCGCACGGCCGCAACGAAGGATTTCGCTTGCTCGACGACCGCTAGCGCGTCGGGCTTCTCGATCGGGTCGCCTTTGTAATCAGCAATCAATCGTAGCTCGTGCGCTCGGGTGAGCTGTCGTCCGAGCTCCTTCGGCAACCATTCCGGTTTGATGACGTGCATACTGAAGGCGTGGATGAGGCCGCTATGCGACCGAGTCGAATCTAGCGCCGCCGGTGCTCCTACAGCCTGTAGGGCTGCGCCGGCGGCATCGAACATTGCGTAATACTCCCGATTGCAGGCACCTGAGAAGTCGCCCGCATTGAGGAGCAATCGCGCCGAGTCCGCGGCGCGGATTGCTTTTGAAATTAACTGCTCAGCGCTCGAGCTCGATGCCTTCACGCGCAATGTTCCGCAGTAGCTCTGGATGCGAGTAACGGTCCGGGTGCTCCCACTCGTCGAGCCACACCGGAAGTGGGGAAATGTAGACGCCGGTCTCAAGGAGCACATCGTAAGCGACATCGGTCATTTCGAGCTTGACGCGAACGAATTTCCCATGCAACCCCTTGAGCAGCACCAAGACGTCTGCATCGCTGTCCGGGCGATGAGTGCCGCGTGCACGGGACCCATAAAGGATTGCGCCGACAATATCGAACTGCGGCGCAAGACGACCGAGGAACAACCTCGCGGCTCGCCTTGTGGTGTCATCGATTGTGTTCATGGTCAGGCTGAGGACCAGAGAGCCACTGCTGATTATCGTATACGCCAGGCGGCCGGCCAGCGATAGGTCCGCGGGTCGGGACTGTGGGGCATACGGTGGGAGGCTGGCACCGGCAGGCCGAGTCCTCGCCGCAGGAGCGGCTCTGCGCTACCGATTTGCGTGGCGAGGCTCGGAGAGCAGGAGCTTGTCGAGATCGCGGAGCGCATCGCGGATCGGGATGACCTGGAGGTCGTCGAGGAACCGCGGCTGGTCGCCGCCGTAGAGCAGCAAACAGGATGACACTTTACCCGGGGTATACCGTCAGTCAACCAACTAAATTGGCACGCGCTTCACGGCAGCTCCCACCGCATCGGGTCGGCGAACACCAGCCGGCAGAGGCTCCCGCCCCGGGTCCGCGGGCCGATCCGGGCGACCACCTTGGCCGCCACCTCTGCGTCCGCCTCCGCTCGATGGGCGGCACCGCGGTAGGTGCACAAGGCGAAAGGGCTCGAGGCGAGTCGGCGGCTCGAAATGACGGTTTCGTCCTCGACACCCGGCATTCACTCCGCGATCGAGACGACGTCGTGCCCGCTGCCCCGGACGCCGGCGACGACTGAGAAGTCGCAGCTCTCGTCAGCGAGCAGTCGCATGGTCGCACATCTCGATTATCGTGCGCGTTCCTGCAGCGCGAAATGCCGGCGACTCGATGGTTGCACAGCCTCCGCCGCCTTACTATCATCGTTCTTGTAAGGAAACGTCTGATACGGTGGTTCACATGAGCGCGGAATCGACGTTGACGAGCAAGGGCCAGACGACCATTCCGAAGGACATTCGGGATGGGCTCGGCTTGAAGGCTGGGGATCGGATGACTTTCACGCCGATGCCGGACGGTACGGTGCTGCTGCGGATCAAGAACAAGAGTGTCATGAGCCTCGCGGGGAGCCTGCGCAAGAAGGGCCAGAAGGCGCTCTCGACCGAGGAGCTCTCGCGCTGATGATCGGGCTCGACACGAACGTGCTCGTGCGATTTCTCGTGCGGGACGACGAGCTGCAGTTCGAGCGGGCGCGACGCCTTCTACGGCGGGCTGCCGAGCAGGGCGAGTCCGTTTTGATCAGCCTCGTCGTGCTGCTCGAGACGGAGTGGGTCTTGCGCAGTCGCTACGGCCTGGCCAGAGCCGAGGTTCTCAGCGCCTTCTCTGGGCTCCTCGACTCGGTGGAGCTGGTTTTCGAGGATGAGGCGTCCCTCGAGCAAGCGCTGTTCATGGGGCGAGAGTCGCCGGCTCAGTTCGCCGACTGCCTGATCGGCGCGCGGCACTGGGCGCTCGAGTCCCGGGCTACCGCCTCGTTTGACGCCAAGGCGCAGCGGCTTCCCGGGTTCATCGGCGCCTGAGGAGCGGAACGCGGTGGGGAATGTCAGCCCCGGGGGGAGGGTCGGGGGCGGGGCTCGCTGCTCTGCCGGGCTTTTCGCTGGTCCAGCAGTTGCTCGAATGTGTGCAGCAGGTCCGGCATGGCCATCGCCGTCGAGAACTCTTGGACCCACTGGTGAACCCGATCGAGGTTCGTGCCCGGATGCACGTCGAGCAATCCCTCGATGTCTCGAAGATCCTGGGGACGCTGGGCAATTGCCTTCATGATCAGAAGGTCTTCGACTTGCGGTAATTTCACGTGCACGCCGCCAAGGTCGTGCGTATCGGCGCGGGATATGGCCTCGAGCTCGTAAGGCAGCTTCCCGAGGATCATATCGATGTCGATCGCCGACTCGATGTGTCGTAAGAGAAGCACGCGCGTACGGCGCGCGAATTCGAGCGGAGCTTCGATGCGGGGAACGATACCGTGCTTTCTCGCTGATTCGAGTAAGTCGGGCCAGGTGTCATCTTGCACTGACGCGAGCGCATCGATGTCGCGAGTAGCTCGGGGCCGACCGAGAATCGAGGCCGCCACTCCGCCTACTACCATTGCAGGCACGCGCGCTTCCTCGAGCCAACTCGTGAGATCGGCCAGAACGGCAAGAAAGATTCGAGGAACTCTCTCAGTCACTCGACGCCTGACGAAGGCGCGCCCATCTTCGGCGGACCTTGGCGACCTCGGCCTCTCGTTCTGCGGCGGATTCGAAGAGGTCAGCCGAGCTCATGAGAGACCAGAGCTGCCGGAGCTTGAGCTCTACTGGTGCCGATCTGAGCTCCTCGATCTCGAACGCGTTCGCCTCTGCCAATCCGGCGAGGTGATCACGGACATGCTTGGGAGTATCGATAGCCACTATCGAATTATACCTTGCGGTGGCTCACGGCAGCTCCCACCGCGTCGGATCCGCGAACACGAGCCGGAACAGGCTCCCGCCGCCCGGGCGGGGCTCGTAGAGGAGGGTCGCGCCGCTCGTCTGGGCGAGCTCGCGCGCGAGGAACAGGCCGAGTCCCGTGCCGCGGCGTCCGCCGCTGAAGAAGGGCTCGAAGATCCGCTCGATGTGCTCGGGCGGCACGCCGGGGCCGCGGTCGGCCACCTGGAGATAGGGGCGGCCGGTCGCGGAGAGCCGGCCGTACTGGATCTCGATCCGCCCGTCGGGGCGGCCCTCGAGCGCGTGGCGGATCGTGTTCTCGCACAGGTTCCAGATCACCTGGCGGAGCTGGCCGGGGTCGGCGCGCACCTCGATGTCCTGCTCCTGGAAGGGCGAGCCTGCTTCGGGGCCTTGCACGGTGAGGCGCTCGCCGGGCCATTGCATCGTCGCGCAGAATTCCTCGCGAAAGTCCTCGATCCAGCCATGGAGCGCGAGCCGCTCCATGTGCGTCTCGCCGCGCCTCGAGAGCTGCAGGATGTTCTCGATGATGCCGCTCACGCGATCGGCGTTGGTGCGGATGATCTCCGTCAGACGCTTGTCGTCCGCGGCGAGTTCCGGGGACTCGGCGAGGAGTTGGCCCGCGTGGCTCATCGCGCCGACGGGATTGCGGATCTCGTGGGCGATGCTCGCGCTCAGGCGTCCGAGCGCGGCGAGCTTCGACTGCTGGACTTTCTCGGCGATGACGCTCGTGTCCTCCAGGAAGACGAGGATCGGGGCGGGCTCGGTGCTGCCGAGCGGGGCGAAGTGCGGCCGCACGACGCGCCCGCCTTCGGCGGACACGAACGTCTGCTCGGAGGTGGGGTCCGCGGCCCCGTTCCGGCGCCAGCTCGCCAGGAAGTAGAGCAGCCGCGGGGAGGACTCGCCGAGGAGCGCGCCGGGGTAGGCCGCACGGTCGCCCAGAATCTCGGCCGCGGACTCGTTGATGAGCCGGATGCGGTCCTGCGCATCGACGACGAGGATGCTCTCGCGCAGGTGCTGGACGACGTACTGGGAGAGCTGCGCGAGGTTGGCGAGATCCACTTCCTGGCGCCTGACGAGCGCTTCGCTCTCGCGCAGGCGGTTGGCGACGGGCCACACGGAAAGCGCCACGATGAACAGCACCGCGCCGAGCACGCCGGCGCTCGTGTAGTCGGTGGAAGGCGCGAGGCCCTGCGTGCACACGACGATCTGCTGGGCGAGCACACACAGCGCCGCGACCGCCGCGATGAACAGCACGTCGCGGCTCCCGGCGACGATCGCCATCGCGCCCACGGGCAGGACGAGGAAGATACCGAACCCGCTCGCGACCCCGCCGCTCGCGTAGAGGACGAGAGAGATGCCGGCGGCATCGACGAGGACGTTCGTGAGCGCGACGGTGCGCAGGCTGGGCCAGGTGAGCGTGCGCGTGAGCAGGAGCAGCACGCCGGCGATGAAGTAGCCGATGCAGACCGCGACGAGCAGGTCGGCACCCCGGGCTTTCACCAGGAAATCCGGGGCGGTGAGCCAGTGGATGAGGAGCAGCGCGGGCGGGATGAGGATCCGATAAATGCCCGCGAGTCCGATCACCCGCCAGGCGAGCCCGTTCGGGGGGGAAGACGGCGCCGGGCGTCTCTCGCTCCTCGAGGCCTCGCCTGCGGCGGCCAATGCGTCACTCACGGGTAAGGCTCGCGATGCGGAACTTAAGCATATTTGGCACAATACGCGCTGTCTCGTCCGAGATTTCCCGCACATGCCATGAACTTGCACGAATATCAGGCGAAGGACGTGTTCCGCGCCTACGGCATCCCCGTACCGGCCGGACAGGTCGCCGCGAGCGCCGCCGAGGCGGTCACCGCAGCGCAGGCGCTCGGGGGCTCGGTCTGGGTGGTGAAGGCGCAGGTCCACGCCGGCGGCCGCGGCAAGGCGGGCGGGGTGAAGCTCGCGCGCGACTTGGACGCGGTGCGCGCGGCCGCCGAAGGCATGCTCGGGCAGCGGCTCGTCACGCACCAGACGGGTCCTGCGGGCCTGCCGATCGAGAAGGTCTACGTCGAGGTGGGCTCGGACATCGAGCGCGAGATCTACCTGTCGCTCACGCTCAACAGGGAGCGCGGCCGCATCGCCGTCATCGCCTCGGCCGCCGGCGGGATGGAGATCGAGGAGGTCGCGGCGACCACGCCGGAGAAGATCCTGACGGTCAACGTCCATCCGGCCGCGGGGCTGCAGCCGTACCAGTGCCGCAAGCTCGCGTTCGGCCTCGGGCTCTCGGGGTCCCAGCTCGGGGAGCTGCAGGCGATCGCGATGGGCCTCTACCGGCTCTATCTCGAGCGGGATGCGAGCCTCGTCGAGGTGAATCCGCTCATCGTGACGCGGGATGGGCACCTGCTGGCTCTGGATGCGAAGATCAACATCGACGACAACGCGCTCTTCCGGCAGAAGGCGACGGCGGTGCTGCGCGACCCCTCACAGGAGGATCCGATGGAGCGCCGGGCGAGCGAGCACGAGCTCAACTACGTCTCGCTCGACGGGGACATCGCCTGCATGGTGAACGGCGCGGGCCTCGCCATGGCGACCATGGATCTCATCAAGCTCGAGGGAGGGCAGCCCGCCAACTTCCTCGACGTGGGGGGCGGGGCCACGAGCGAGCGCGTGAGCGCTGCGTTCGAGCTCATCCTCTCGAACCCGAAGGTGCGCGCGATCCTCGTCAACATCTTCGGCGGCATCGTCCGCTGCGACCTGATCGCCGAAGGCGTCATCCACGCGGTGAAGAGCGCCGGGGTCAAGGTGCCTGTCGTCGTGCGGCTCGAGGGCACCAACGCCGACAAGGCGCGAGAGATGCTCGCCCGCAGCGGGCTCGGCATCGCGGCGGCGAGCGATCTCACGGACGCAGCGCGGAGCGTGGTCGCGCTCGCCCGCCAGGCGGCATGAGGCGAGCGGCACCGCGCCGTCACTCACCGAAGGATTGCGCATGAGCATTTTGGTCGACAAGAGCACGCGGGTCATCTGCCAGGGCTTCACGGGCCGGCAGGGCACCTTCCATTCCGAGCAGTGCCTCGCCTACGGCACCCAGCTCGTCGGGGGCACGACGCCCGGCCGCGGCGGCAGCCGGCATCTGGGACTACCGGTCTTCGATACCGTCGAGGAAGCGGTGCGCCAGACCGGCGCCACGGCGACCATGATCTACGTGCCGGCCGCGCATGCGGCCGATGCCATCCTCGAGTCCGCCGACGCGGGGCTCGAGCTCATCGTGTGCATCACCGAGGGCATTCCGGTCAACGACATGGTGCGCGTGAAGGCCGCCATGACCGGCTCGAAGCCGCGGCTCGTGGGGCCGAACTGTCCCGGCGTCATCACGCCGGGGGCGTGCAAGATGGGCATCATGCCGGGGTTCATTCACCAGCAGGGCTCGGTCGGGATCGTCTCGCGCTCGGGGACGCTCACCTACGCGGCGGTGTTCCAGACGACGCGCGCGGGGCTCGGCCAGAGCACCTGCGTCGGCATCGGGGGCGATCCGGTGCGCGGGATGAACTTCATCGATGTGCTCGAGCTCTTCGAGCGCGACCCGCAGACCGAGGGCATCGTCATGGTCGGTGAGATCGGCGGGAGCGACGAGGAGGCGGCGGCGGCCTACATCGAGCGATCGGTCACGAAGCCGGTCGTCGCGTACATCGCGGGAGTCACCGCGCCTGCCGGCAAGCGCATGGGTCATGCTGGAGCCATCGTCGCGGGCGGCAAAGGAACAGCGGCCGATAAGTACCGCGCGCTCGAGTCGGCCGGCGTGCGCACGGTGCGCTCGCCGGCGGATCTCGGCTCCACGATGGCCGAGTTGCTCCGCGGCACACCCAAGGCTGCGCAACACCGGTAGCCACGCATGGGCGCGGACCTCGCAGCGCCGAGTACAGCCTCACGCCTCCGGATCGGGCTCGCTCAGCTCGATCTGCTCGTGGGCGACGTTAAAGGTAATGCGGAGCGCGTGATCGAGACGGCAACGAGAGCCCGCGACGCGCTCGCGGTCGACTTGCTCGTCTTTCCGGAGCTCACGCTCTCCGGCTATCCGCCGGAGGATCTGCTGTTCCATCGGGGCTTTCGTCGGCAGGTGGAGGCGGGGCTCGCCTCGCTCGAGCGCAACGTCGAGGGGATCGCGGTCTGCGTCGGCTATCCCGAGTACGAGGGGCTCGAGATCTTCAACTCCGTGGCCCTCGTGAGCGGCGGCCGCGTGCTCGCGAGCCATCGCAAATGCGAGCTGCCGAACTACAAGGTCTTCGACGAAAAGCGCTACTTCCGCTCCGGAAGCGAGGCGACCGTCATCGAGTACCGGGGGTTCAAGCTGGGGCTCCTCGTGTGTGAGGATATGTGGGAGCCGGCGGCCCCGCGCGCGGCTCTCGCCCGGGGCGCCGAACTGCTCGTCGTCACCAACGCCTCCCCGTTCGAGCTGCACAAACAAGCGGAGCGCGAGCAAGTCGCACGGGACCGGATCGGCGAAGTGCATCTGCCGATCGTGTACGTGAACCTGGTCGGCGGCCAGGACGAGCTCGTGTTCGACGGCAACTCGTTCGCGATGGATGCGGACGGGACCCTCGCGATGCGCGCGCCGGCGTTCGAGGAAGGGATCCACGTCATGGAGGTCACGCGCCAGGGCGCGCGGGTCGTACCCACTCCGGACGCCGTGGCGCCGGAATTGAGCGACGCGGCGAGCGTCTACCGGGCGCTCGTGCTCGGCGTGCGCGATTACGTCGGCAAGCACGGCTTCCCCGGTGTGGTGATGGGACTGTCCGGCGGCGTGGATTCGGCGCTGACGCTTGCGATTGCGGTGGACGCGCTCGGGGCCGAGCGGGTGAACGCGGTCATCATGCCCTCGCGCTACACCGCGCCGATGAGCATCGAGGACGCGGCCGAGGAGGCGCGCACGCTCGGCGTGGCGTCGAGCATCATCTCCATCGAGAGCATGTTCGAGGCGACGCTCGGCGCGCTGGCCGGCGAGTTTGCGGGCCGCCCGCCCGACAGCACCGAGGAGAACATTCAGTCGCGCTGCCGCATGCTGATCCTCATGGGCATCTCCAACAAGACCGGCCGGATGCTGCTCACCACCGGCAACAAGAGCGAGATGGCCGTCGGCTACGCGACGCTCTACGGCGACATGGCGGGCGGGTTCGCGCCCATCAAGGACTGCAGCAAGCTGCTCGTCTACCGGCTCGCGGACTATCGCAATCGCTTAGGAAGCGTCATTCCGCAGCGCGTGATCGAGCGTGCGCCTTCCGCGGAGCTGCGGCCGGATCAGAAGGACTCCGATTCGCTGCCGCCCTACGAAGTGCTCGATCCGATCCTCGAGGCATTCATCGAGGAGGACCTGTCGGTGGACGAGATCCAGGCGCGCGGCTTCGACCGGGCGACGGTCGGCCGCGTGCTCGACCTCGTCAAGCGCAACGAGTACAAGCGCCGCCAGGCTCCGCCGGGGGTGCGCGTGAGCCGCCGCGCCTTCGGCCGCGACTGGCGCTACCCGATCACGAACGGGTATCGGCGGTAGGGGCTTAGCTCACCTTTGCAACTCCACCAGCGCGAGCGCGTGCGGGCGCAGCCGCAGAGTGAGCTCGGGATTCGCGGGCGCGAGGGGTACGACCCTGGGCGCGGGCAGCTGGGCCGCGTGGAGCAGGATCTTGCGCTGCGCGGGAGTCGGATCGCTCGGCTTGCCCAGGGCTTCCCATTCCGCGAGCGGGGAGCCGTGGTCGCGGTCGACGACCCAGATATCCGCATGCCGCGCGCCGCCGATGTGCCGGAGCGCGAGCCGGTAGGCCTTTGTCTGGCCGCCCGGTCCCGGCGGCGCGTAGTTCCAGACCGCGATCGACAACGTGCCGTCGGCGCGCCGCGTCGCGAGGACCGAGTCGGAGGCCACCGCGAGGCGCTCGGTGCCGAGCTCGTGGAGGAGCCGGAAGTCGTTGAATGCGGCCTTGGGGATGCCGTCGTCCGTGATGAGGCCGAAGCCGCCATGGAAGGGCGCTCTCGGGACGCCGCCCTCCTCGAAGACGTCGCAGAAGGTCCAGTAGGACATCAGCTCGACGAGCCCGTCGGATCCGCGGATCGTGTTCGCGAGCCAGGGGCCGATGTACGGCGAGTCGGTGACGTCGACTTCATCGCCGGTATAGGTCGCGTTGAACTCGCTGAAGATGATGGGGAGCTTCGGCAGCGGTGATGCCGCCACCTCGCGGTGGACCTTCTCAACGGCGCGGATGACCATGTCGCGCCGCGAGATCCGCTCGTGCGTGCCGAAGACGTTTTCCGCGGAATCATCGCCGTACACATGAGTCGAGATGAAATCGACCGGCACGTGATGCGCCGCGCAGTACTCGATGAACGCCGGCACCCAGGCCGCCTGCGCCGTCGCTGGCCCGCCCACCCGGAGGCGGGGACTCACGCGCTTCAACGCTCGTGCAGTGACGTCGTAGAGATGGAAATACGTCATCTCCTTGGGAGCGCCTGCCCAGAAAGGCTCGTTCGGCTCGTTCCAGACCTCGAAGTACCAGCGGGAGACTGCGTCGATCCCATAGCGGTCGACGAGGTGGCGCGCGAGGTGCTCGATCAGATCGCGCCAGAGCTTCCAGCTCTTGGGCGGCGCGACGATCGGGTGGTACCAGAACCCCATGCTCGTCTGCCGTGAGGCGAGCTGCGGCGGCATGAAGCTCAGCTCGACGAAAGGGCGCACGCCCTCTTTCAGCAGTCCGTCGTAGATCTGATCGACGTAGGTGAAGTTGTAGACCGGACGGCCCTGGGCATCGACGCCGTACAGTCCCACGTCGCGATCGAGGATGCCGTGGAAGCGGACGAGGTGGAAATCGGTGACATGCCGGACCTCGCGCAGATCGTGCCGATACGCGGCACGCAGCGACAGTGTCGCGCGCCCGGACCCGAACATTTGCTCCCAGAAGTGCGGGAAGGGATGCGCGGGTGCGCGGCCGTCGATGACGACGAGCGCGGGGGCGGATGCAGCGGCGGATGCGGGTGCTGCCGATGTCGGCGCGGGCTGGGGTTCGTGTGCAGCAACGGCCCTTCCGGCGGCAAAAGTTGAGGCGATGCTGGCGAGGGCGAGAGCGAACAGACGTGCCGAGCTGTGGGAACTCGGAGATGAGCGCAGACGCATCGGATCGGCTCTCCAGCCCACATTGCACATCATGGCGAAGCAGTCTGCCCTATCTGGCCAAGAGCTTCGTCAGGCGCGAGTGTTGCAGGCTCGTCCAGGATGTATTACATTGTAATACATGTCGACTCTAACCCTTCGTCTCCCTGATGAACTCGACCGAGAGCTCGAGCGCCAAAGCGCGGCGAGCCACGTCTCGAAGAGCGATCTTGCGCGTGAGGCGCTCCAGCGATACCTGCGAGTCTCGAGGCTGCGCTCGCTACGCGCGAGGCTCGTTCCGCGCGCTCAATCGCAGGGCATCCACACCGACGAGGACGTGTTCCGTACCCTTGGCAAGTCGTGAGGGCGCTGCTCGACTCATCCGTCCTGATTGCAGCGCACATCAGTCGCGCCGGCGTCTGTGCGGAGCTGCTCGAGGACGTCCTCATGGATCATGCGCTGATCACGGGTGATTTCATCCTCGATGAGCTTACGCGTGAGCTGGCTGAAAAATTTCATTTTTCGGCCTCGGATATCACTGAGGTCAGAGAGTCGATCGTCGTTGCCGCGGAGAGCGTCGTCCCCGCCGAGGTTTCCCGGACGAGTTGTCGTGATCCGAATGATCTCCCGATTCTCGGCGCCGCGGTTTCTGGGAAGGTCGATGTGCTGGTGACGGTAGACAAGGACCTCCTGGATCTCGGATCGTTTGAGGAGATCCCTATCATCAAGCCGGGCGCATTCTGGAAACACCTCGATGCGGCACAGGGGGCTACCAGAACTTCCACCAGTGATCCGGGTGGTCGGTGTAGTGCGTCGGGGAGCTCGGGAAGTTGAGCTGATAGACCGCGCGTGCCTGCGCTTGACGCTGCTTCAGGCCGAGCTTGCCGTAGGCGACCATCATGATCTCGAGCGCCTGCTGCACGGCGGGGGCGCCGTCGTACTGCTGGATGCATTCATTCGCGCGGCGCGCGGCGGCGACGTACGCGCCGCGCCGCATGTAGTAGTTGGCCACGTGGATGTCGTACTTTGCGAGCCGATCGCGCAGATAGACCATGCGCCGGTACGCATCGTGGGCGTACGCGCTCTTCGGGTATTGCTGGACCACCGTGCGGAACGCGTCGAAGGACTTGACCTCGTTGTTGGGGGGCTTTTTGCTCAAGTCCGCGTGAAACACCCGCTCGACGATGTTCGGGGAGCGAGGAAAGTTCACGAGTCCCTTGATGTACCAGGCATAATCGACACGCGGGTGGGTCGGATTCTCGCGGATGAACGTGTTCACGGCATCGGTCGCCGAATCGGTCTCGTTGTCGCGGTAGTAGGCGTACATGAGATCGATGCTCGCCTGGCGCGCCTGGTCGGTGAACGGATACCGGGCGACCAGCGCCTCGTAGATCTTGATGGCCCCCTTGTAGTTGTAGTCGAGCAGCGCCTTGTGCGCATCCTTGTAGAGGACCTCGGGATTCGCCTGGGGCTTCTTCTTGCGGGCGAAGAGCGTGCAGCCCGACGTGGCGAGACACGCGAGACAGATGAGGATGATGCTCCCCCGTGCGAGCGCTTTCGCGGGCGCGGATGCGGACATGGGATTTACGAGGCCCCTCGTTGGAATCGAATGGGCGAGTATAGCGAATTCACCCTCGGCGTCTCGGGCGTTGGCGTCCGATGAGCGGCCGGATCCGAACGCATGAGCTCACGCTGCCTGCGGAGCTCGCGGGGCTGCGCCTCGATCAGGCGCTCGCGCGGGTCCTGCCGCAGTACTCCCGTGCGCGGCTCAAGAGCTGGATCGACGCGGGGGCGGTCACGATCCGCAGTTGTCCGCGCCATCCGGTGAGGGACTCCGATCCGGTGAGGGGCCGCGATGCGGTGCGCGGGGGCGAGCAGGTGCGCATCGAGGCGCGCCTCGAGGAGGCGGGCGAGGTCCTCCCGGAGGCGCTGCCCATCGACGTGGTGTTCGAGGACCGCGCGATCCTCGTCATCGACAAGCCCGCGGGGCTCATCGTGCATCCCGGCGCCGGGCATCCGTCCCATACACTGCAGAACGCGCTGCTGGCGCGCGACCCCGCGCTCGCGCGAGTGCCGCGCGCCGGTCTCGTCCACCGCCTCGACAAGGACACGAGCGGGCTGCTGATCGTGGCGCGGACCCTCGAGGCGCACACGGCGCTCGTGCGCGCGCTGGCCGGCCACGAGATCGAGCGCCGCTATCTCGCCGTGTGCACCGGCGTGATGACCGGCGGGCGCACCGTCGACGAGCCGATCGGACGGCATCGATCGATCCGGACGCGCATGGCCGTCCGCAGTGATGGCCGGCCGGCCGTCACCCACCTGCGAGTCTTGCAGCGCTACCGGGCGCACACGCTGGCGGAGGCGCGGCTCGAGACCGGCCGGACGCATCAGATCCGCGTGCACCTCGCGCACAGCGGCTATCCGATCGTCGGGGATCCCGTCTATGGCGGCCGGGCCCGGGTCCCGCCGGCGTGCGGACCGGCACTGCTCACGGCGCTCCGATCGTTCAAGCGCCAGGCGCTGCATGCGGCGAGGCTGCGGCTGGCACACCCCGAGAGCGGGCGCTCGATGGAGTGGGAGGCGCCAGTCCCGGCCGACATGACGGCGCTGCTGGCCGCGCTCGACGCGGATCTGCGCGCGTGCGTATGAGCTCGGTCCCGCGCTTCCTGATCCCGGAATGGCCGGCGCCGCCGCGGGTGCGCGCGGCATTCACGCTCCGGGAGGGCGGGGTGAGCCGACCGCCCTTTGACACGCTCAACGTAGGCGGCGCGCAGACGGGGGATGACCCGCAGGCCGTCCGGGAGAATCGCGCACGCGTAGGCGCGGCGCTGGGGCTCCGCGCCGGGCCGGCGTGGCTCACCCAGGTGCACGGCGCCGGCGTGGTATGCCTCGACGGGGAGGTGGGCGCGCCGCGGAGCGAGCCGCCGCGCGCCGACGCGGTGGTCACGCGCGACCCGGGGCGGGTCTGCGCGATCCAGGTGGCCGACTGCTTGCCCGTGCTCCTTGCATCGCGGGACGGCTCGGTCGTGGGTGCGGCGCACGGGGGCTGGCGAGGGCTTGCCGCCGGCGTGCTTCGGGTCACCGTCGAGGCGCTCGCGGCGGACCCCGCGAGCCTCATCGCGTGGCTCGGACCCGCGATCGGGCCGGGGCATTTCGAGGTGGGGGACGAGGTTCGCGCGGCGCTCGAGGGTGGCGGGGCGGCGCTCGGCGCGGCATTTGTCCGCAACGAGCGGGGGCGCTGGCAGTGCGATCTGCCGGCGGTGGCGCGCCGCCAGCTCGGCGCCCTCGGCGTAGGGGAGGTGTATGGTGGCCGCTGGTGCACCTACGCCGATGCGGCCCGGTTCTTCTCGTACCGCCGCGACGGCCGCTGCGGCCGCATGGCGGCGCTGGTGTGGATCGCGCCGGAGGGCTGACGGCGCCGGCCCCGTGCTGAGGGTGGCTCCGCGCTGAAGGATTAGTGAAAGGCTAGGAGCCGGCCTTTCGCGCGGGCGGAAAGCCCTTGAACGTCAAGGCGGTGCCCCCACTCAGAAGAGGCTTCCGAGCAGATCGAGGCTTCCCATGCGGCAGGACAAGCTGACGAGCAAGTTTCAGGCGGCGCTGGCCGATGCCCAGTCCCTCGCGGTCGGACGGGATCACCAGTTCATGGAGCCCGCACACGTGCTGCTGGCGCTGCTCGATCAGCAGGGCGGTACCGTGCGGCCGCTGCTCGTCAAGACCGGCGCCAATCTCAACAAGCTGCGCTCGGAGCTGCTCGCCGTCCTCGACCGACTGCCGACGGTCGAGGGGACCCCGGGCGAGGTTCACATCTCCAACGAGTTGATGCGGCTGCTCAACGTGGCCGACAAGCTCGCCCAGCAGCGCGGCGACCAGTACCTCTCGAGCGAGCTCTTCGTGCTCGCCGCCTTCGAGGACAAGGCCAACCTCGCGCGCATCTTGAAGGATGCCGGCGTCGTGCGCGGCGCCGTCGATAAGGCCATCGACGAGGTGCGGGGCGGCGAGAAGGTGAGCGATCCGAATGCCGAGGAGCAGCGCGGTGCACTCGAGAAGTACACGATCGACGTGACCGAGCGCGCCTCCTCCGGCAAGCTCGACCCGGTCATCGGGCGCGACGACGAGATCCGGCGCACGATCCAGGTGCTGCAGCGCCGCACCAAGAACAACCCCGTCCTGATCGGCGAGCCCGGCGTCGGCAAGACGGCCATCGTCGAGGGTCTCGCGCAGCGCATCGTCAACGGCGAGGTGCCCGAGAGCCTGCGCGGCAAGCGCATCCTGGCGCTCGACATGGGTGCGCTCATCGCGGGCGCGAAGTTCCGCGGCGAATTCGAGGAGCGCCTGAAAGGTGTGCTCAACGATCTGTCGAAGGAGGAGGGCAGCGTCATCCTCTTCATCGACGAGCTGCACACGGTCGCCGGCGCCGGCAAGGCCGAGGGCTCCATGGACGCGGGCAACATGCTGAAGCCCGCGCTCGCTCGTGGGGAGCTGCACTGCATCGGCGCGACCACGCTCGACGAATACCGCAAATACATCGAGAAGGATGCGGCGCTCGAGCGGCGCTTCCAGCGCGTGCTGGTCGATGAGCCCTCCGTCGAGGACACCATCGCGATCCTGCGCGGCCTGCAGGAGCGCTACGAGGTCCATCACAACGTCGACATCACCGATCCGGCGATCGTTGCGGCGGCGACGCTCTCGCAGCGCTACATCACCGACCGGCAGCTGCCCGACAAGGCGATCGATCTCATCGACGAGGCAGCCGCGCGCATCCGCATGGAGATCGACTCCAAGCCCGAGGCGCTCGACCGGCTCGAGCGGCGCATCATCCAGCTGAAGATCGAGCAGGAGGCGCTCAGGAAGGAGCAGGACGAGGCCTCGCGCAGGCGCCTGTCGACGCTCGAGGAGACGCTCGGCAAGCTCGAGAAGGAGTACGCCGACCTCGAGGAGGTGTGGAAGTCCGAGAAGGCGACGCTGCAGGGCGCCGCGCAGATCCGCGCGGACCTCGATCGCACACGCACGGAGCTCGATGCGGCGCGCCGCGCCGGCGATCTCGGGCGCATGGCGGAGCTGCAATACGGCAGGATTCCCGAGCTCGAAAAACGGCTCGGGGAGGCGCTCGCCGCCGAGAAGAAGGAGACCCATCTCGTCCGCAACCGCGTCACGGAGGAGGAGATCGCGGAGGTCGTCTCCAAGTGGACCGGCATTCCGGTCGCGAAAATGCTCGAGGGGGAGAAAGAGAAGCTCCTGCGCATGGAGGGCGAGCTCGAGAAGCGGGTGGTCGGCCAGGACGAGGCGGTGCGCATCGTGTCGGACGCGATTCGCCGCTCGAGAGCCGGCCTCTCCGATCCGCGCCGCCCGAACGGCTCGTTCCTGTTCCTCGGCCCGACGGGCGTCGGCAAGACCGAGCTGTGCAAGGCGCTCGCCGATTTTCTCTTCGATACCGAGGATTCCTTGATCCGCATCGACATGTCGGAGTTCATGGAGAAGCATTCCGTCGCACGCCTCATCGGCGCGCCGCCGGGCTACGTCGGCTACGAGGAGGGGGGCTATCTCACCGAGGCGGTGCGCCGCCGGCCCTACTCCGTCGTGCTGCTCGACGAGGTCGAGAAGGCGCATCAGGACGTGTTCAACGTGCTCCTCCAGGTGCTCGACGACGGGCGACTGACGGACGGCCAGGGCCGCACCGTCGACTTCCGCAACACCGTCATCATCATGACCTCGAACCTCGGCTCGAACGTGATCCAGGAATACGCGGGCAGCGAGAACTACGCGCGGATGCGCAGCGCCGTCATGGAGATCGTGCAGCAGAGCTTCCGGCCCGAGTTCATCAACCGGATCGACGATCTGGTCGTGTTCCACCCCCTCGGGATGGAGCAGATCCGCGAGGTCGTGGACATCCAGCTCGCGTACCTGCGCAAGCGCCTCGCCGAGCGCAACATGGACCTCGTGCTCGACGATGCGGCGCGCGACCGGCTCGGCGAGGCCGGGTTCGACCCGGTCTACGGCGCCCGGCCCCTGAAGCGCGTGATCCAGCAGCAGATCGAGAATGCGCTCGCCCAGCGCATCCTCAAGGGCGAGTTCGGCCCCGGGGACGTGATCGAGGCGCGCGTCCGCGACGGCCGCCTCGCCTTCGACAAGCGGGTCGGAAAGGCGGCCTGAGACCTGGCGCGGAGGCTGCCAGGCTCGAGACCCGGTATAATTCCAGCGTAAACAACCTTAGAGCGCGACGCACAGCCATGCCGTTCTACGAATACGAATGCTCGAGCTGCAAGTTCTACACCGAAGTGTTGCAGAAGATCACCGATGCGCGCTTGAAGCGATGCCCCTCCTGCGGCAAGAACACGCTGCAGAAGCTCGTTTCCGCGCCGGTCTTCCGGCTGAAGGGGTCCGGCTGGTACGAGACGGATTTCAAGACGGACAAGGAGAGCAAGCACAATCTCGCACGCGCCGAGCCCAGCGAGAGCTCGGACGCCGGCAAGCAGGAGTCTGCCAAGGACGCCAAACCTGGCCCCTCGGGTGAGAGCAAGACCGACGCGAAGGCGACCGAGGCCAAGCCGGGCGGATCCAAGCCGAGCGGGTCCAAGACGGGCGGGTCCAAGACGGGCGGGTCCAAGCCGGCCGCCGAGAGCCGCGAGAGCCGCGAGAGCCCGGGGCGCCGGACCGTGTCGCTCTCCCGCAAGACCGCCACGCCGCAACGGACCGCGAAATCGAGAAGCCCTCGCGCCGCCCGGCCGGGGACGAAGGTCCGTACGGCGCGCAAGGCGCGCAGGTGAGCGTTCCCGCCGCGGTCTCGCAAGCTTCCGAGAGCGGGCCGCAGCGGGCGCCTCCGGCCAAGCGCGGCTGGAATCTGCGGCGTTATCTCGTCGCCGGCATGTTGGTGTGGCTGCCGGTCCTCGCGACGATCTGGGTGGTCACCTTCATCGTCGAGGTGATGGACCGGACGCTGGTGCTGCTGCCCGAGCATCTGCGTCCGCGGGCGCTGCTCGGGTTCTCGCTCCCCGGGATCGGCATCCTGTTCGCCTTCCTGGTGGTGCTCATCACCGGCCTTGCGGTGACGAACCTCGTCGGGCGGCAGCTCGTCACGTATTGGGAGGAGCTGCTGCACCGGATTCCTCTGGTGCGCTCGGTCTACGGCGGCGTCAAGACGTTCGCCGAGAGCGTGCTCACCTCGAGCCATTCGTTCCATCAGGTCGTCGCGGTGGAGTATCCGCGGTCCGGCATCTGGAGCATCGGCTTCGTGACGGCGGAGGACGTGCCGGAGGTGAGCGCCAAGTCCGGCCAGGCGCTCACCTGTGTCTTCATCTCACCGGCCCCGAACCCCACGGCCGGATTCATCATCCTCGTGCCGCACTCGCAGCTCATCCTGCTCGACATGACGGTCGATGCGGCCATGAAGATGATCGTCACCTGCGGCGTCGTCACGCCCCCTTATCACGGCGCCTCGTCACCCGCGGCGCACCACCCGTAAGCTCACGCCTTCCTATCTCATGCGCACTCATTACTGCAGACAGGTCACCGAGGCTCGGATCGGTGAGGAGATCACCGTCGCTGGCTGGGTTCACCGCCGGCGGGATCATGGCGGGGTCATTTTCGTCGACCTGCGCGATTGCGGGGGACTGCTGCAGGTGGTCTTCGACCCGGACCTGCCCGAGGTGTTCGGGAACGCCGAGCGGCTGCGCAACGAGTTCGTGGTGAGCGTCCGCGGCCGTGTCCGCGCGCGACCGGAAGGAACGCTCAACCCGCATCTCGCCTCCGGGGCGGTGGAGCTGCTCGCGCGCTCGCTCGAGGTGCTCAACCGGTCCGAGCCGCTGCCCTTCCAGCTCGACGAGACGGTCAGTGAGGAGGTGCGGCTCGAGTACCGCTACATCGACCTGCGCCGCGAGGTCATGACCGAGCGGCTGAAGCTGCGCCACCGGGTGACGCGCGCGATGCGCGGGTACTTGGATGAGAACGGATTCCTCGATGTCGAGACGCCGATGCTCGGGAAGTCGACGCCCGAGGGCGCCCGGGACTATCTGGTGCCGAGCCGTACGCACGCCGGCAAGTTCTTCGCGCTGCCGCAATCTCCCCAGCTCTACAAGCAGCTGCTGATGGTCGCCGGGCTCGACCGGTACTACCAGATCGTGCGCTGCTTCCGCGACGAGGATCTGCGCGCGGACCGCCAGCCGGAGTTCACGCAGCTCGATGTGGAGACCTCGTTCCTGCCGCAGGAGGAGATCATGCGGCTGATGGAGGGGCTCGTGCGCCACGTGTTCCGCGAGGTGCTCGCGGTCGAGCTGCCCGATCCGTTCCCGTGCATGACCTACGCTGAGGCCATGCGCCGGTTCGGCTCCGACAAGCCGGACCTGCGCATCCCGCTCGAGCTCATCGATGTGGCGGACCTGGTGCGCGGCTCGGAGTTCAAGGTCTTCTCCGCGCCGGCCGCGGATGAAAAAGGGCGCGTCGCCGCGCTGCGAGTGCCGGGGGGCGGCGCGCTCTCGCGCAAGCAGATCGATGAATACACGGCCTTCGTGTCGCGCTACGGCGCGAAGGGGCTCGCCTACGTGAAGGTCAACGAGCGCTCGAAGGGGCGCGACGGCCTCGCCTCCCCGATCGTGAAGTTCCTGAGCGATACGGCGGTGAGCGGCATCCTCGAGCGCACGGCGGCGCAGGACAACGATCTCATTTTCTTCGGCGCCGGCGCGGCCAAGGTCGTCAATGATTCCCTCGGCGCGCTGCGCATCAAGATCGGCCAGGACCTCGGGCGCGTGGAGGCCGGCTGGCGGCCGCTGTGGGTCGTCGACTTTCCGATGTTCGAGTGGGATGCCGGCGAGCGGCGCTGGGTCGCGATGCATCATCCCTTCACCTCGCCGCGGACGGACGATCCGGCCGAGCTCAAGGAGAGTCCGGGCACGACGCTCGCCAGGGCCTACGACCTCGCGCTCAACGGCTCGGAGGTGGGCGGCGGCTCGGTGCGTATCCACCGGCAGGCGATGCAGTCGGCGGTGTTCGGGATCCTCGGCATCGAAGCCGCAGAGGCGCAAGCGAAGTTCGGATTCCTGCTCGATGCGCTCAAGTACGGCGCGCCGCCGCACGGCGGCATCGCGTTCGGCCTTGATCGGCTGGTGATGCTGATGACGGGCGCGGAGAGCATCCGGGACGTGATCGCATTCCCCAAGACCCAAACGGCCGCCGATCCGCTCACCGGTGCGCCGGGAGAGGTGAGCGAGGCGCAACTGAGGGATCTGCACGTGCGGGTGCGCCTCCCGCCGGCGCAGTAGGGGGCCCAGGAGGGGCGCAGTAGGACCGCGAGTGCCGGGCGCGAAGGGATGATGCGCGAGACGGTCGTTTATGTGCATGGGCTGTGGGCGTCGCGCGCGGACTCGGTGATCCTGCGGCGCCGGCTCGCGCGCGATTTCGACTTCGACGTGCGCGTGTTCCGGTATCCGGCGGTCTCGAGCTCGATCGCCGAGGTCATCGAGCGTCTCGAGCGATTCGTCGCGGAGCTCGCCCCGCGGAGTCTGCACTTCGTGGGGCACAGCCTCGGCGGGCTCGTCATCTATCGGCTCTTCGAGCGCCGTCCGTCACAGCCGCCGGGGCGCGTCGTGCTGCTCGGCACGCCGGCCGTCGCCTGCCGGGCCGCGGTCACGGCGGCGCGCGTCGGCTGGGCGGCCACGATGCTCGGGAAGTGTGTCGCGGAGGAGCTGCTCGTCCCGCGCGAGCGGCACTGGTCGCACGCGAGGCCGCTCGGGATCATCGCCGGCACGCGTGCCCTCGGGCTCGCGCCGTACCTCGCGCGCTTACCCGGGGAGAACGACGGCACGGTCGCCGTGAGCGAGACGCGCCTGCCGGGCGCCGCCGATCACATCAGCGTCCCGGCGAGCCACATGGGGCTGCTGATCTCCTCGAGAGCCGCGCGCGAGACGGGCCTGTTCCTGCGCGAGGGTCACTTCGCCTTGCGCCCGCCGGCCCCTTTCCCGAGTAGCCCCCGCAGCTCGTAGAGCGTCTCGAGCGCGGCGTGGGGGGAGAGCGCATCGGGATCGAGCGCCTCGACGGCAGCGCGGAGCGCCGCGAGCTCCGGAGGCATCCCGGGCGCCGGCCCCAAGGGAAGCTCGCCCTGCACGTTACCGGCGTGCGCCCGCTCATCGCGGCGTGCCTCGAGCGCTTCCAGGTAGCCGCGGGCGCGCGCGATCACCTCGGCCGGCACGCCGGCGAGCTGCGCGACCTGCAGCCCGTAGCTGCGATTCGCGGGGCCTGCCTTCACGGCATGCAGGAACACGATCTGGTCACCGTGCTCGGTCGCATCGAGGTGCACGTTGCCGCAGCCCTCGATCTCCGCCGCGAGCGCCGTGAGCTCGAAGTAATGCGTCGCGAACAGCGTGAACGCCCGCACCCGGGTGGCGATATGGCGGGCCATCGCCCACGCGAGCGACAGGCCGTCGAACGTGCTCGTGCCGCGTCCGATCTCGTCCATGAGCACGAGGCTCGAAGCGGTCGCGTTGTTGAGGATGTTCGCCGCCTCGGTCATCTCCACCATGAACGTCGAGCGTCCGCCGGCGAGATCGTCGGCCGCGCCGATGCGTGTGAAGATGCGGTCGAGCGGGCCGATCACCGCCCGGTCGGCCGGCACGAAACTGCCGATGTGCGCGAGGATCACGATGAGCGCGGTCTGGCGCATATAGGTGGACTTGCCGCCCATGTTGGGGCCCGTGATGATGAGCAGCCGCCGTCCGTCCGCGAACTCCACGTCGTTCGGCACGAACGGGCCGCCCCGGCCGTCGAGGAACCGCTCGACGACGGGATGTCGGCCGCCCTCGATCGTGAGCACCCGATCGTCGACCAGCTGCGGCTCGATCCAGGCATCCTCGCAGGCGCGCCGTGCGAGGCTCGCGAGCGCATCGAGCTCCGCGACCGCGGCCGCCGTCGCCTGCAGCGGACCGAGACGCTCGGTGAGGCGCGCCAGCACCTCCTCGAAGAGCGTCTTCTCGCGGGCGAGCGCCCGCTCGCGCGCGCTCAGCACTTTGTCCTCGAACTGCTCGAGCTCGGCGGTGATGAAGCGCTCCGCCGATTTCACCGTCTGCTTGCGCACGTAGTCCTTCGGCACACGCTCCGCGTCCTTGCGGGAGATCTCGATGAAGAAGCCCTGCACGCGGTTGAATCCGAGCTTCAACCCCGGGATGCCCGAGCGCTCGCGCTCGCGCTGCTCGAGCTCGAGAAGGAATGCGTCGGTGTTCGTCGCGATGCGGCGCAGCTCGTCGAGCTCGGAATCATAGCCCTGCGCGATCACGTCGCCCTCGCGCAGGAACGCGGGCGGCTCCGCGGCGATCGCGCGCTCGAGCCGCTGGCGCGCGTCCGCGTGCTCGCCGATGCGCTCGAGGAGCGTCCGCAGGAGCGGCGAATCGAGCGGCTCGAGGGCGCGGCGCAGCGCCGGCAAGGCGGTGAGCGCGGCGCGCAGCTGGACCAGATCGCGGGGCCGCGCCGACTTGAGCGCCACACGAGCGAGGATGCGCTCGATGTCGCCGACGGAACGTAGGCGCTCGAGCAGTGTGTCGTAGCGCCGCTCCTCGATGAGCGCGGCGAGAGCGTGGTAGCGGCCGCGCAGCCGCCGTGCATCGCGGAGCGGTCGGCCGAGCGAACGGCGCAGCTCGCGCGAGCCCATCGCGGTGGCGCACCCGTCGAGGATCGCGAGGAGCGACGCTTGCGCATGCCCCGACAGACTGGTCTCGAGCTCGAGATTGCGCCGCGTGGCCGCATCGAGCAGCAGCGCCTCGGAGCGCTCCTCCACCGCGAGACCGCGAATGTGCGGCAGCGCCGTCTTCTGCGTGTCCCGCACGTACTGCAGCAGCGCGCCGGCCGCGCGGATGGCGAGGGGCACGTCGTCCGCCCCGAAGCCCTTGAGGTCGAGCGTGCCGAGCTGATCCGTTAGCAGCCGCGAGGCGCTCGCGAGCTCGAAGTGCCAGGGCGGGCGCGAGCGCAGCGCCGCGGCGCCCGCGCCGGGGGGAGGTGCGCTCGAGTCCTCCGGGACGAGGAGCTCCGCCGGGCGCAGGCGCTCGAGCTCCGCCGCGAGCGCCGGCTCGCCGCTCGACTCGAGAAGCGTGAAACGTCCCGAGGACAGATCGAGCCAGGCGAGGCCGAAGCGCTGCGCATCGCGCACGAGCGC
>JBOHZT010000004.1:0-47793 GCA_050738535.1 Steroidobacteraceae bacterium | reverse complement strand
GCGCTACGCCCCTTCTACGACGACCTCGACCAGCACGTTGCCGCGCGTGGCGTGCGAGTAAGGGCAGATCTGCTCGTGCGCCTCGCGGGCGAGATCGGCGAGCTCCGCTTGCGGCAAGCTCGGATCCTGGACGTGGAGCTTCACCGCGAGCCCGAATCCGCCCGTCTCCTGCGGTCCGACGGTGACGCTGCAGCGGACGACGGCATTCCTGGTGTTCTTGTGCTGCTGCTGGCCGACGTAGTCGAGCGCGCTGCCGAAACATGCAGCATAGCCCGCCGCGAACAGGTGCTCGGGAGTGGTCGTGTAGGGCCTGCCCGGACCGCCCATCGCCTTCGGGACCGACAGGTCGGCGGCCATGGAGTGATCCTCGGCCTCGGTATGGCCGTTGCGCCCGCCCGTTGCCGTAGCGGTCGCCGTGAACAGCGGCTTGATGCTCACTGGTACTCGAGGCCGAGGGCCGCGAGCTTCTTGCGCATGTCGTAGATATCGAGGCCGAGCTCGCCCGACGCGAGGCGCTTGCGCTTCATCTCCTCGTTGTCGATGCGCTTCTTGGCGGCCTGCGCCACGGCGACGGCATCCTCGCGCCGCACGGCGACGACGCCGTCGTCGTCCGCGACGATCACGTCGCCGGGCTCGATCCGCTGCCCTGCGCAGATGATGGGCACGTTTACGCAGCCGAGGCTCGCCTTGACGGTGCCCTGCGCCCAGATCGCCTTGCTCCAGACGGGGAACTGCATCTCCTTGAGGGTCGCCACGTCGCGCACGCCGGCATCGATCACGAGGCCGCGCACGCCGTGCGCCTTGAGCGAGGTGGCGAGCAGATCCCCGAAGTAGCCGTCGCTGCACGGCGAGCTGGGCGCGACCACCAGCACGTCACCCGGGCGGCACACTTCCACGGCGACGTGGATCATCCAGTTGTCGCCGGGCGCCACGAGCACCGTCACCGCCGATCCGCAAAGGCAGGCGCCCGGATAGATCGGACGCATGTAGGCCGCGAGCAGTCCCGTGCGGCCCTGGGCCTCGTGCACGGTGGCGACACCGGCGCTGCCGAGTGCCGCGATTTGAGCGGAATCCGCTCGCGCGATCTCGCGTACGACGACGTGCTTGCTGATGGTCGTGCTCCTCGTTCTGGCCCGGCCAATACTATAGCGGCTGCGGCATGGCGAGGCCAACCGAGCGCGCGCGCTCAGCCCGCCGTGTTTGCGCGGTGCACGCTCGGCCCGGAATGCTTGCGGGCCTTCGCCTTGAGCGGCTTCGCCGGCTTGGCGAGCAGGGCATCGAGTGGCTGGAAGAGCTGGTCGTATTGGTAGCCGAGCACCTCCAGCTGCCAGCCCTTGAAGCGCGCGTCGAGGCTTTGCGCCTGCGCCTGAACCGCCTTCGAGGCCTTGGCGCTCGCCGCGGCGCTGATCGAGACATAGCGGCTCTTGCCGTCCTCTTGGCCCGTCAGCTCGACGGTTAGCCCGTCGAAGGTGTGGTAGACGGCGCTCACCGGATGCGCGGGCAGCGCGGTGGCCTTGCGCACATCGTCGAGCGTGAGCGAGGCGAGCGCGTTGGCGACCGGATTGGCCACCGTCACACTCGCGAGCTTGCGTCCTCGCGGCAGTCGGGGAATCGTGAAATCAAGCTGCTTTTGCGAGTCCCGCATCACCGTGTACGCGGGGCCGGATGCCGGCTTCACCCGCACGTCCTCGATTCGGCTCTGGGGAAGATCGACGATCGTATCGTCGAGCCAGCGCCGCGGGTCGGACTCCGGCATGACTTGGGGGGAGACGAGCAGGCTCTGCTTCGCGCCGTCGATGCGAATGAAGCTCGCGTCCCTACCCGAAGGATTGCCGACGATGAGACTCACGGTCTTGCCCGGCTCGACGAGTTCGATGCGGGTGCCGGGCGCCCTGGGCGAGGTCACATCCTGCACCCCGATCACCGAGTACTCCTTGGGATCGCTCGTCTTCGTCTCGACGATCTTCAGGCTCGCGAGATGGATGAGGAGCTTGCGGACCAGGCTCGAGTCCGCCGGAAAGCCCCGCTCGCCGATGACCCAATCGGCCTTGCCTTTCTCGAGCGTCGTGCGGGTGCCGTCTGCCTTCGAAAGCCGTACCTCGGTGATCGAGTTGAGCGCGTGCTCGAGCCCCGGCAGCACGAGCTTGCCCGCCTGGCTGGGAGCCGCGGAAGGCTGGCGCGAGGACACCCACAAGGCGATCGCGAGGATCACCACCCCTGCGCCGAGGAGCGCGCCCGTGCCGCGCGAGCCGAGCTTCCTCATGGCTCGCCGCCGCCGGTCGGGGGACTGCCGGACTCACCGAGGATGCCGCCATCGAGGCCGCGCGGCGGGGAGAGCGTCGCCGCCTTGCGCCGCGCCGGCGCCGAGAGCTTGCGCCTGCGCCGCCAGCCGATGAGCAGGGCGATGATCGCGAAGAGCGCCGGCGCCACGATGATGTTGATGACCTTCAGCGCGTCGCCGAGCCGGTTGATGCTCTCGTCGAGGGACAGCCGCACGGCGCGCAGCTGCTTGCGGATGCGGCGCCGGTCCTGCTGGAAGCTTTGCAGCTGTTGCTCCTGCTGCGGCGTCAGGATGAGCGCCGTCTTGTCGTTGCGCTTCGACTGCAGCGCCGAGAGTTTGCTCTCGGTTTGGTGCAGCTCCGTCTCGAGCTCCTGCTCCTTCGCCGCGTAGCGCTGGTCCGCGACCGCGCGCAGCCGCTCGACCCGGGTGAAGGGCCGCGAGAAGGCGGCGCGCCCGCGAACGCTGATCAGGGCGTCGCTCCCGCTCAGGTTGTCGAGCGCATTCGAGACGAAGTCGCCGTTGCTCGCCCACGGCTGGACGATCCGCTCTCCGAACAGATCCTGCTCGTGCACCCACAGGAAGTCGGCCAGCATGTCGGAATCGGCGACCACGACGAGATTCAAGGGCTTCACCGATGCCTCGAGCGGCTTCTCGCCGGGGATGGGCTTGACGCCTGCCGGCGGCCCCTTGGGATACGCCGACTTCACCAGGCCGGTGATGCGCGCGGCGATGGTGTAGCGCTTGCCCGTCGGATGGAATCCGTTCTCGAGTGTCGTGGGGTCGGACAGCATCACGAACCGGCTCGCCGCGATGGGGGCCGCGTCCGTGCCGGTCTGGATGAGCGGCTCGAATTTGATCTTGGCGCCCTTGCGGGGCGTGAGGAACCCGGCGGTCGCGACGTTGATGGTCGAGAGCCCCGCGGTGATCACGTCCTTCGAGTTCAGATCCGAGCGGTCGAATCCGAGCACGGCGAGGTGCCGGACGGGCGCTTGGCCCTGATGCATCGTGACCTCGAGGGCATGCTCGGCGTCGCCAATGACCTCCTTCGGGTTGAAGTCGACTCCCCACGAGGAGAGGAGGGGCTCCAGATGCGAGGAGTGGTCCGCCGTCAGGGCGGCTACCGGATTCGAGGGGTTCTCGCCCGAGCTGTCCTGCTCCGCGAGCGGATCGACGAAAGCGAGGATGCGTCCGCCGCGCAGCGCGTACTGGTCGATCGCGTAGAGCGCCGCGGGCGAGAGATGCTTCGGATGCACCAGCACGAGGACGCGGATCGACGGATCGATGCGGGTGACGCTCGGCTGCAGGACCCGTACCTTGAACAGCTGCCGGGCCTGCGCGAAGACCGCCCAGGGCTGGCGCGGCTGCTCCGTTGCCGGATCGAAGCCGCCTTGCATCGGCAGGCTCGAGAGCCAGCCGATCACGGGCTTCGCCGTCGTCCCGAGCTGGTAGACGAGCTTCATCACGTCGTACTCGAGGAACTGCTGCTTGCGCGGGTCGAAGAAACCGATCGCCGCATGGCCGTCCGTCGAGTTGGTGCCGGCGAGACCGAAGTAGAGCGACTCCCCCGTCGAGCCGATGGGGATCGCGCGCACGCCGAGATCGGTCGCCCGGTCCTCGGCGTCGGAGAAGGGCTGCGGATCGACGCTGTGCAGCAGGAGCTTGCCGTTCGAGCGCCGGGCGATCTCCTCCAGGAAGTTCTGCACCCGGTCCGCGTAGGTCTTGATCTGCGGGTACTGCTCGGCGGCCGCGGCGCTGTAATAGTAGTAGAGGTTGATCGGCTCCTTGAGGCCCGCGAGGATCCGGTCGGTGCCCGGCGCGAGGGTATAGATGTGGTTCTGCGTGAGGTCGATGCGCCAGCCGCGTACCGCGCGATTGAGGAGGATCGTGATGCCGGCGAAGATGAGCGCCAGCGCGATGAGCGCGCCGCCCCCGAGCGTCAGTTTCTTGTTCATGGGAGCCTGCGCCTCCTCACTCGGCCTTGCGCACGTCGAGCACGACGGCCGTTGCGATCAGGAAGTACCCGATCACCATCGCGAAGTAGATGAGGTCGCGGATGTCGAGCACGCCCTTCTCGATCGACTGGAAATGGGTCAGGAACGAGAGCGACGCGATCGCTTCGACCGCCGCTTGCGGAAGCCACGAACGGAAGGCGTCGATGACCATCGGATAGCCGGCCAGCAGCAGCACGAAGCAGCCGACGACCCCGAGGATGAACGCGACGACCTGGTTGCGCGTGAGCGCCGACATGAACGAGCCCACCGCGAGGAAGCCGCCGGCGAGCAGGAAGCTGCCGATGTAGGCGGCGAGGATCGCGCCGTTGTCGGGGCTGCCGAGATAGTTGACGGTGATCCAGATCGGGAAGGTGAGCGCGAGCGCGATGCCGGCGAAGATCCAGGCCGCGAAGAACTTGCCGGCGACGGCCTGCGAGAGCGTCACCGGCTGGGTCATCAGCAGCTCGATGCTGCCGCTCTTCCTCTCCTCGGCCCACAGGCGCATCGAGATGGCCGGCACGAGGAACAGGTACAGCCATGGATGGAAGCTGAAGAACGGGCCGAGATCCGCCTGGCCGCGCTCGTAGAAGCCGCCGAGATAGAAGCTGAACCAGCTCGCGAGCACCATGAAAATCACGATGAATATGTACGCGATCGGCGTCGCGAAATAGCTGCCGAGCTCGCGGCGCATGATGATGGCCACGTTGCGCATGGTGGTCGCCTCGTTAGGCAGTGATGGTGCGAAACACTTCGTCGAGCCGGCCGGGCTCGAGATGCAGCTCCGCGAGCCCGATGCCCTGGCGCGCGGCGAGATCGCTCACGGCCGAGAGTACCGATGCGCCGGGGCGCGGGAGCACGGTGAGGCGCGACTCCCGGTCGCTCACCTCCACCTCGGCGACGGGGGCGAGCGCGGCCATCGCGGCGCGCACCGCCTGCAGCTGCTCGGGCCTCTCGAGGCGGACCGAGACCGCATTGTGATAGCGCGACTTGGCGGCGAGTCCCTGCGGGGTGTCGTCCGCCACGATCCGCCCGTGGGCGATGATGATCACGCGGCTGCAGACCGCGTCGACCTCCTCGAGGATATGCGTGGAGATGACGATGATCTTGTCGTGGGCCATCTCGTTGATGAGCGAGCGCACCTCGTGCTTCTGGTTGGGATCGAGCCCGTCCGTCGGCTCATCGAGGAGTAGCACGGGCGGATCGTGCATGATCGCCTGGGCGAGCCCGACGCGCCGCCGGAATCCCTTCGAGAGCGTCTCGATGGTCTGATTGAGCACCTCTTCGAGCTGCAGCCGGTCGATCACCTCGCCGATCCGCGCCCTGCGGGCGCCGGTGAGGCCGCGCAGGTCCGCAATGAATTCGAGAAAGCTCCGCACGATCATCTCGCCGTAAGCCGGCGCGCCCTCCGGGAGATAACCGAGGCAGGACTTCGCGGCGAGCGCGTCCTGCTCGACATCGTGCGCGCAGATGCTCGCCTTGCCGGAGGTGGGGGTGATGAAGCCGGCGAGCATCCGCATCGTGGTCGTCTTGCCCGCGCCATTCGGCCCGAGGAACCCCAGGACTTCCCCGGGGTGGACCTCGAAGCTCACGTCGTCCACGGCCGTGAGGGATGCGTAGCGCTTTGAGAGATGCTCGGTTTTGATCATGGGCTCGCAACTCTGAGAAGACCGCTCCCCGGAAAGTTCCCCGCGGCCCGCCGATTCTACCAGCGTCGCGGGCGGCCATCCCTCACTCGCCAGCACAGGATGACGAGCGCGGCACCGAGCATGCCGCCGAGATGGGCGAAGTGCGCGACGCCGGACTCGGTCCGCGTGACTCCGAGGGTCAGCTCGATGAGTCCGTAGAGCGTCACGAACAGCCACGCGGGGATCGGGATCGGCGGGAAAAGCAGGACGAGTCTTTGCTTGGGGAAGTACCAGCCGAAGGTGAGGAGCAGCCCGAAGATGCCGCCGGAGGCACCGATGGTCGCCTCGTAGACGCCTGCGAGATGCAGCGAGAGCATCTGCACCACGGCAGCCGAGAGCACGCTCGCGAAGTAGAGCGTGAGATAGCGGCCGATCCCCAAGAAGAGCTCGAGCATCGGGCCGAACACCCAGATCGCGAACATATTGAAGAAAATGTGCAGGAGCCCTCCATGCAGGAAGGCGTACGTAACGAGCTGCCAGACGTGAAAGTACGGTCCCGGGGGCCACAGCGCGAACAGCCCCGAGTAGGCATTGTGCGTGAGGTACTGGAGGATGAAGATGACGACGTTCGCGATGATGAGGCCGCGCGTCGCGGGGGGCAGCTGAGTGAGCATCGAGGGGGATATTACCGTGTCTCGCGGCCGCGGATGCCCCATCCCGTCGCGGCCGATGCAGACCCCGGCCCCGCTCGTGCAATAATCGGCCGGCGGTGCAGCGCCGCGCGCAGCTCGAGGTGGCCGCCTCCCCAGGCCTTGAGGGTCCGGCGCGGGAAACCACCTCGGCCCGAATGCCCGGCCGGGGCGGGGTCCAACCGGAGGAGGCGACGATGGCGAAGAGCGGTTTTTACGGGTGGAAGCTGATCGCCGCCTTCTGGGTGATCGTCTTCATCAACCTGGCCTTCGCGGCCTACGGCTCGCCGGTCATGAATGCGGCCATGGCGCAGCAGATGCACCTCTCGCGCACCATGGCAGGCCTGCCGTATTCGCTCTACATCGTCATGTCGGCCCTGCCGTCGGCGTTCATCGCCGTCTTCGTGCGCCGGATCGGCGTGC
Source organism: Steroidobacteraceae bacterium (assembly GCA_050738535.1). Taxonomy (GTDB): domain Bacteria; phylum Pseudomonadota; class Gammaproteobacteria; order Steroidobacterales; family Steroidobacteraceae; genus JASHUC01. The sequence continues at coordinate 40,784 of JBOHZT010000004.1, read as the reverse complement.
GCCGCACCGTCATGCTCGGCTGCCTGCTCATCCTCGTCGGCTGCGTCCTGATGGCCACGGTCGTGCACGGCGCGATCAGCGCGGCCCTGGTGTTCGGGGTCATGATCGCCTTCGGAGTGTGCGCCGGCGGCGTGTTCGGAACGCAGCCCGGCGTGGTGCTGTGGTTCGTGCGCCAGCGGGGCCTCGCGATAGCCCTGGTCTACTCCGGCGGCGCCGTCGGCGGGCTCGTCGCGCCGCTGGTGCTCAACAAGATCATCATCGCCGGGGGCGGCAACTGGCGCGCCGGCTGGTGGCTCTATGGGGCGCTCGCCGTGATCTCCACCGTGATCGCGGCGGTGTTCATTCGCGATCGGCCCGAGGATCTCGGACAAGTCCCCTACGGATCCGATCCCGTGCCGGTTGCGGCTCTCGCGCAGGAGCGGGGCGGGGCGGCCGAAGCCGCGGAGCAGGCTGCGCCGGCCGGGCGCGGCGACCGGCGCGGCGCTGCGACCAAGCATAAGCGCCCGGCATTCATCAGCGACGAGCGCTGGACGTTCGCCGAGGTGATGCGCTCCGGGAGATTCTGGATCATGGTGCTCGCGCTGTGCGGCGGCAGCGCCGGCTACACGCTGTTCCTCGCCCAGGGCGTGTTGCACCTGAAGGATCTCGGCTTCGATTCCACGCAGGCTGCGGTCGCGTTGAGCGTGACGACGGGATCGGCTCTGCTCGGCAAGGCGCCGCTCGCCCTGTTCGGCGATCGCCTGGATCCGCGCTACATCTGGGCAATCACGGGAGCGGTGTTCGGCCTCGGCCTGATCCTCGTGATCCACCCCCACACGATGCTCGAGGTGTACCTGTTCTCGATCTGCGTCGGCATCGGGTTCGGCGGGGGCATCGTCGGCATGATGACCACGCTCAGTAACTACTATGGCGCGGAGGTCTTCGCCGCTGCCGCAGGGGTGGGCGCGGCGCTCAACACCGTCGTGAGCTTCTTCGCCTCGAACGTCGGCGGCGTGGTGTACGACAGGCTGGGCAGCTATGCGCCGACGTTCTATATTCTCGCCGCGTGGTGCTTCGCGGGCGCGATTGCGCTCGCCGTGGTGGGGCAGCCGCAACGGCGGGCCGCCGTGAGGCCCGCTGCGCTGCCCGTCGGGAGCGGCAGCTGAGCCACCCTATTCTCCGAGTGAATCGAAGGTACTCATGGTCAGTGAAGGCGATCTCCTGTGGACTCCGAGCGCGGAGTGGATCGAGAAGTCGAATCTCACGGCGTACACGCGCTGGCTCGAGCGCACCCGCGGATTGAGATTCGAGACGTACGACGCGCTGCAGCGCTGGTCGGTCGAGGAGCTCGACGCCTTCTGGGGCTCGATCTGGGAGTACTTCGGGATCGAGGCCTCGGCGCCGTACGAGCAGGTGCTCGGCCGGCGCGAGATGCCGGGGGCCGAGTGGTTCCCGGGCGCGCGGCTCAACTACGCCGAGCATGCGCTGCGGCATGAGCGGCCCGGCGCGACCGCGGTGCTGCATCTGTCCGAGCGTACGCCGCTCGCGCAGCTGTCGTGGGAGGAGCTCGGCGGCGCGGTGCGCAAGCTTGCGACACGGCTGCGCGAGCTCGGCATCCGCCCGGGAGACCGCATCGCGGGATACGTCCCGAATACGCCGCACGCACTCATCGCCATGCTTGCGACGACCAGTGTCGGGGCGATCTGGACCAGTTGCGGACCGGAGTTCGGTACGCGGGGCGTGCTCGACCGGTTCACCCAGCTCGCCCCGAAGCTCCTGTTCTGCGTGGACGGCTACCAGTACGCAGCCAAGCCCTTCGACCGGCGCGGCGAGCTCGATAGGATCATCGGCGAGCTCGATTCCCTCGAGCGCGTGGTGTGCGTCCCGTACTTGCATGCCGGCGACCGCCGGCCCTTCGCGAAGCCGACGCTCTTCTGGGACGACCTGTTCACCGGGCCGCCGGTCGCGCGCGAGGCGTTTGAATTCGAGCAGGTGCCGTTCGGCCATCCGCTGTGGATCCTGTTCTCCTCTGGTACGACTGGCCTTCCCAAGGCGATCGTGCACAGCCACGGCGGCATCCTCGTCGAGCAGTTGAAGGCGATCGCGTTCCAGATGGACATGAAGCCGGGCGAGCGGCTGTTCTTCTACACGACGACCGGCTGGATGATGTGGAATTTCCTCGTCAGCTGCCTCGTCGCGAACGTGATTCCCGTGCTCTACGACGGCAGTCTCATGCACCCCGAGCCCGACTCGCTGTGGCGGATGTACGAGGAGACGGGCGCGACGCTGATCGGCGCGAACCCGGGATACGTCTCGCTGCTCGAGCGGGCAGGGGTCGTGCCGCGCGAGAAGTACCGGCTCGACAGCCTGCGCTGCGTCATGCTCGCGGGCTCTCCGGTGACCCCGGAAGTGATGGACTGGTTCTACCGCAGCGTCAAGCAGGACCTGTGGGTGCAGAACGGCAGCGGCGGCACCGACATCTGCTCGGCATTCGTCGCGGGCGTGTCCATTCTTCCCGTGCGCGCGGGCGAGATCCAGGCCCGGATGCTGGGCGTCGATGCGGCCGCCTACGACGAGCGCGGCGAGAGCGTCGTGAACGAGGTCGGTGAGCTCGTCATCCGCAAGCCCATGCCCTCGATGCCCGTCTTCCTGTGGAACGACAAGGACTACGCGCGCTACCGCGACTCCTATTTCCAGGAGTATCCCGGCATCTGGCGCCAGGGGGACTTCTTCCGCATCAACGAGCGCGGCAGCTGCTTCGTGCTCGGGCGCTCCGATGCGACGCTCAATCGCCATGGCGTGCGGATCGGCACCGCGGAGATCTACCGCTCGCTCGCGCTCATCGCGCAGATCGACGATTCCCTCATCGTGAATCTCGACCTCCCGGGCGGCAAGTTCTTCATGCCCCTGTTCGTGAAGCTCAAGGACGGCGTGCAGCTCGATGCGGCGCTCGAGGATGCGATCCGCAAGAAGCTGCGCCACGAGTACTCGCCGCGGCATGTCCCGGACAAGATCTATCAGGTGCCCGACATTCCGTGCACCATCAGCGGCAAGAAGATGGAAGTGCCCATCCGGCGTATCCTCGCGGGGGTCCCGCCCGCCAAGGCCGTCAATCGCGACGCGACCCGCAATCCGCAGGCGCTCGACTGGTACATCGAGTACGAGCGCACGCAGCAGGACTACTCGATGCGCTGAGCGGGTGAGTCCTCCTTCACAAGCTCCCGGAGATCTCCGATGGAACACGTGCAGCTCCTGATCGGCGGCCGCCACGCTGCGGCCAAGAATGCGGCGACGTTCGAGCGCCGCAACCCCGTCACGGGGGACGTAGCGACCCGTGCGGCCGCGGCGACGCCCGAGGATGCGAAGGCCGCGGCGGACGCGGCCGCGAAGGCGTTCCCGGCCTGGGCCGCCATCGGCCCCAACGAGCGCCGGGCGAAGCTCAACAAGGCGGCCGACCTGCTCGAGGCGCGGGCGACCGAGTTCTCGGCCCTCATGCTCGCCGAGACCGGCTGCTCCATGGGCTGGGGCCAATTCAACGTCCACTTCGGAGCGCTCCTGCTGCGGGAGGCGGCGTCCCTCACCACCCAGGTCGTGGGCGAGGTCGTGCCGTCGGACGTGCCGGGCATGATGGCGATGGCTCTGCGGCAACCGGCGGGCGTGGTGCTCGGCATCGCCCCGTGGAACGCGCCCGTGATCCTCGGCGTGCGCTCGATCGCGACGCCGCTCGCCTGCGGCAACGCCGTGATCCTCAAGGCCTCGGAGGTTTGCCCGGGAACGCACCGCCTGATCGGCGCGGTGCTCGAGGAGGCGGGGCTCGGCAACGGGGTCGTGAACGTCATCACCCACGATGCGAAGGATGCGGGAGCCGTGTCGGAGGCGCTCATTTCCCACCCCGCGGTCCGGCGCGTGAATTTCACCGGCTCGAGCCGCGTCGGCAAGCTCGTCGCGCAGACCGCGGCCAAGTACCTGAAGCCCGTACTGCTCGAGCTCGGCGGCAAAGCCCCGCTCATCGTGCTCGAGGATGCGGATATCGATGCGGCGGTGAGCGCCACCGTGTTCGGCGCGTTCGCCAACCAGGGCCAGATCTGCATGTCGACCGAGCGGGTGATCGTGCAAGAGAAAGTCGCGGAGGAATTCGCGGGCAAGCTCGCCAAGCGCGTCGCTGCGCTGCCGGCGGGGGATCCCAGCAAGGGCGAGTTCGTGCTGGCTTCCGTCGTCGGCCGGCCGACGGTCGAGCGGGTGGAGCGGCTCGTTGCCGATGCGGTCGCCAAGGGCGCCAAGGTCCTCTCCGGCGCGCAGAGGACCTCGGACACCCTCATGAAGGGCGTGGTGGTCGATCACGTCACCCCCGAGATGGCGCTCTTTCGCGAGGAGTCCTTTGGGCCGCAAGTCTCGATCACCCGCGTCAACACGGTGGACGAGGCCGTCGCGCTCGCGAACGACACCGAATACGGCCTGTCCGCGGCGGTGTTCACCCGGGACCTCGTCAAAGGGCTCGAGGTCGCCAAGCGCATCGAGTCCGGCATCTGTCATGTCAACTCGCCCACCGTTCAGGACGAGGCGCAGATGCCGTTCGGCGGCGTCAAGAATTCGGGCTACGGCCGCTTCGGCGGGAAGGCCGGCATCGATGCTTTCACGGAGCTGCGCTGGATCACCGTGCAGCTCGGCCCGCGGCAATATCCTTTTTAGTCATCAGGGGAGCAACCCATGGATCTCGAGCTCAAGGGCCGCAGGGCCATCGTCACGGGGGCCACGCACGGCATCGGCCTGTGCATCGCCCAGCAGTTGGCCGACGAAGGGATGGACGTAGCGATCTGCGCGCGTACGGCCGCCAATGTCGAGCGTACGGTGCGCGAGCTGCAGGCGAAGGGCGTCAAGGCGATCGGCGATGCGATCGACGTGACGGACAAGGAGGCCTACATCCGCTTCATCGGCAGCGCCGCGGAGCGGCTGGGCGGCCTCGATGTCTTCGTCTCCAACACCACCGGCACGCCGGGGATCCCGGGCGAGCAGGGCTGGGAGGCCGGCTTCAAGGCCGACATCCTCGCCGCCGTGCGCGGCTGCGAGACGGCGCTGCCGTACCTCAAGCGCTCGAAGTCCGGCGCGATCGTGTTCATCGCGAGCATCTCCGGCGTCATGTCGAAGGCGCTGAAGGCGCCGGGCATCCTCGCCTACGGCTCGTGCAAGGCCGCGCTCATCGCCTACGGGGCGCAGCTCAGCAAGGAGGTGGCGAAGGACGGCGTGCGGGTCAACATGGTCTCGCCGGGACCGATTTACTTCGAGGGCGGGCCCTGGGACTTCATCAAGCAGCGCGCGCCCGCCGCCTACGAGGATGCGCTCCAGCATTGCGTGATCGGGCGCCTGGGCAAGCCGGAGGACATCGCCTCGGCGGTCGCGTTCCTCGCGAGCCCCCGATCGGGCTTCACCGTCGGCCAGAATCTGCAGGTCGACGGCGGCTACATGGAGCACATCGCGTTCTGACCCCGTCGGGGCGAGCCGCGCTCGGCCTTTAGTGGAACAGATCCCGCACCTTGCTCAGGAATGAATGGGAGCGCATCTGCCGCAGCGCGGCGGCCCACCGGTCCTCCGCGCGCAGCTTCCTGCGCATCTCCTGCTCTTCGTTTTTCATGAGCTCGAGCACGCGCGAATCCTCGTCGGCGGTCAGCCAGTACCCGTGCTGGTCCTCGCACAGCTCCATCGTGAGATCGTAGAATCGGTACTGAAAGCTGCGTAGCGGCTTGCCGCATTGCGGGCAGGGGTCGCTCGTCGGCGTCGAGTCGAAGACGAGCGTGCCTTTCGCATGCTCGCCGAAGTCGAAGACCTCGTCTTCGAGCTGTTCGAGCTCCTGGCCTGCGAGCCACGTTCCCCGGCAGATCGGACAGGAGTGGACCGGCAGCGCGTGGCGCTTTTCCTCGACCAGGTCCGCATGGCATTTGGGACATTTCAAGCGGCTTCTCCTTGATTCCGCAGTGCGGCGGCGGCGCGAACGTCCGACTTTAATCAACCGCTCCCGATCTGGCAAAGGCGGCGGGAGCCTGGCAGCGCCGGCCGGATCTCGTACGTGCATCCGGCTGGCGGACGATCCGCGGCGGCGGCGCGACACTCGCTATATCTGGGCTAATATAGCGCGCCTTCGCGCCCGGCCCGCGCTCACGTTGTCATGAGGAGCTTTGCGGATGAATACGAGATTCGGCCCCTGCGCGCCGCTCGCGGTACTTGCGCTCGCGGCACCGGCGCTGCATGCGCAGCAGGCCTCGACGGTGCCAACGTCGCACAAGCAGACGGTGATCGTCTACGGCACGGCCGACCAGGACGACTCGGCGGTACGCGCCGAGTACCAGCCCGGGAGCGTCGATCTCGGGCCGCTCGGGGACCAGTCGGTCGCCAACGTGCCGCAGTCGGTCACCGTCGTTCCGCAGAACCTGATTATCAATCAGCAGGCCCGGACGGTGGACGAGACGCTGAGCTATCTGCCGTCGGTCTCGATCCGCGACCAGCAGGGTTTCGAGGTCTCGCGCCCGCAGTCCCGCGGCTTCGAGGGCAGCGTCGTGCAGAACACGCGGATCGACGGCCTCAATGCGATCGGCACGACCGGCATCGCTGCCGAGAACCTCTCCAGTATCCAGGTGCTGAACGGGCTCGCGGGCTCGCTCTACGGCCCGCAGACGCCGGCCGGCGTGTTCAACTACGTCCTCGAGCGGCCGACCGACGTGCCGCTCCTGCGCTTCGACGAGGGCTACGATTCCGAGAGCGTGTTCACCGAGCACCTCGAGGGCGGTGACCGCACGGGGCCCGTCGCGTTCCGAGTCAACGCCGTCCGCGGTGACGGCGAGACGTACGCTCCCCAGAGCTCCACCAACCGCACGCTGCTCAGCGCCGCCGTCGATTTCCACATCGGCGCGAACACGGTGATCGAGACGAACTACAGCTACTACGACACCGAGGTGGATGGAACGCCGGGGAGCATCGTGTACTTCGGCGGCAAGAGCACCTTCCTGCCGCCTGCGATCGATCCGACGCGCCTCGGGTACGGACAGCCGGGGGCCGGTACCGATCTGATGACGCACCTGGGAGTCGTCAAGCTCGTGCACCGCTTCAACGACGACTGGACGCTCCAGATCGGAGGACTCTACGAGAGCGCGATTCGCAATCTCTTCGGCATCACCAACCGGTTGATCGACGATACCGGCGATTACACGGTGACCAAGAACTTCACCGCCGTGCCGAGCTACACGATCGGCAGCAACTCGGCCTATCTCAACGGCCATTTCGACTGGCTCGGCACCCGCAACGACGTGACGATCGGCACCAACGGCTTCGTGAACGGCCAGTACAACTACCGCAACTCCATCGCGGTCCTGCTCGGCAGCGCGAACCTCGCCGGCCCCCAGGTGCTACCTCCCCAGCCGACGCCCCCGAACGGCGGGATGTATCACTCCGGGACGCTGCGGGCACAGACGATCATCGCCGGCGACACCATGCACTTCAACTCGCAGCTCGCCGTGCAAGCCGTGCTCAGCACGTCGTTCCTCTCGTCCCACAGCTATTCGGCGACGGGGAGCGTGAAGGCCGAAGGGTCCGACAATGGCTCGGTCAGCCCCACCGTGAGCGTGATGTACCGGCCGATCCCCGCACTCCTCACGTACGCCACGTTCGCGCAGAGCGTGGAGCAGGGCGACGAGGCGCCGACGGGCACCGTCAACGCGAACGAGTATCTCGCGCCCTACCACGATCGCGAGTACGAGATCGGCGCGAAGTACACGGTCACCCCGAAACTCCTCGTCACCATCGACGGGTTTCGCATGACCCGACCGCTCGCGGCCACGGACGCGCTGACGAACGTGTTCTACGTGGCCGGGACGCAGCGGAACTGGGGCGCCGAGGTGTTCGTCCAGGGTGACGTGACGCCGGACGTGAGCCTGTTCGGCGGCGTGACCTATCTCGACTCGCGACTCATCGGCACCGGCAATCCTGCGACGAACGAGCTCTTTGTGGTCGGTGTGCCGGGCTACAAGGGCGACATCGCGGTCGATTTCCATCCGCGGTTCGCGCACGGGTTCGCGCTGACCGCGGCGCTGCACGTCGAGGGACGGCGCGCGGCGACCAACACCAACAACTCGTTCGCCCCGGCGTTTGGCACCTTCGATATCGGGGGACGGTACACGACCACGATCTTCACGCACCGAGTGGTCGCGCGGTTCCAGGTGATCAACGTCACCGACACTCGCTACTTCGTCGCGGTGGCGGACGGCAATATCGCCGGCAGCCCCGGCGCCAACACGGCCTACAGCGGTACGCCGCGGACCTACGAGGCGAACATCGCATTCGACCTGTGAAAGGGGGTAGAGCGAGGGGTGCAGCGACTATCGTGCGCGCGTGTCGAGGCGCGGGTTCTCAGCGTTGGGGATGCCCCCGGCGTGTGCCGGTGGCTCTTGCTCGTGCGACAGGAGCCCGCTTACCGGCTGACCTTGACGCTGGTTCCTCCGGCGTTAGGGCCGGCAATGCGGGCGCCTTCACCGTTGGAGACAACCTTGACCCAGAGCGCGTCCTTGCCCTTGTAGTACGAGGTGGCGTTGGCTTTCCGCAGCGCAGCCAGGCTGTCCTGCGGCGTAGCCGAGGCTGCAGTGGCGAATCCCGGCAGCTCGAAGATCACCCACGAGCCCTTATCCAGCTCGGTGAGGCTCAGGACCATGGACGGCCTTTCGGTGGTCATCTCGATCTCGGTGCCCGCGCGTATGTTGGTTGCACCGGTGAGAGTGAACTCCTTGCCATTGCGGCTGACAACGACGGGCGGCTGAGGAGGTCCTCCGCGACCGCCGAGCCGACCCAACGGTGGGCCGGGGGGCCCGCGACGACGTGCCGCTATGCGCCGAAAGGCGCCTGGGCCAGGACCAGTGGCTGTGCCGCGAGCGGCGGGTGCGCCTCTGGGAGGACCTGCGCCAGGGGCGCCGCCGAACCCGCGGAAACCGCGTAGACCGCTGGGGCCACCAACAACAGACAAGCGTCCGATATCGCCCTTGCACACCGCGGCACCCCAGGTCGGCTTGATCTCGCAGGTTTTGTCGATGGCAAGTCCGTCATCTTTGTCGTTGATGAGAATGTAGGAGTCCCGGACGCCGCTGACCGAGCCGTCCACATCGTGGAACGCCGCGACCTTATAGGTCCCATTGCCGTAATCATCTTGGCTCCACTTGTGCTCGATCGGCGGGAAATACACCGGCTTGGCGTTGATGAACTTCGCGCGCCGTACGCTGTTGTTGGAGCTCATTCCGAAGCTGGTATACAGCAGCTCGGAGATCGCTCCCGTCTTGCGGGTGGCGTTGTCCTCGAAATTCACGAAGGTGTCATTGTCGAGTTGATCGAGGTAATCGTAGAACTCGTAGCCGCGGATCGGGAAATCCGGGAGTGCGGGCTCCGGCAAGCTGCGGCCGTAAGCGATTTCCGCCGGCGTCCTGGGGTTGCCGATGTTCGCGGTTTCGCCCACGAACCGCGAGTCGACCACCCGTGACGTAAAGGCGTAATGACCGAAGCCGCCGGCCGCATGCGTGAAGCCGATGCCGTTGTCGGCCAGCTTCAGGTTCTTGCCCAGGTCCTCCTCACCGCGCTCCCACATTCCGCTATTGCGGTTCTTGTAGGCGGTGAAATCCTCGATGACCGTCTCCACGACCGGGCTGTTCGGGTCGGCCGGATTGGCATGGGCGATATGGCCGCCGACTCTGAAATGGCCATCTGCCTGAGGGCCGCGGTCCATGATCAAACCGTCAAAGTTCGAATGGGCGACGTTGCCCTTGAACTCCCCCAGCCGCATTCGACGTGGCCAGGTTGCGTTGCCGACATCCGTGCCTTCGAACGGGCCCATCGGATGCACCGGCAACGCGATCCAGAAACCCGTCGACTCGGACCCCGCGGCCACGTTGTCGATGTAGGTATTGTCCGGATTGGTGATCCAGAACGTCGCCGCCGTGTTGTCGGAAGGAATCAGGATATTCTTGGCGTTCTGGCCGGCCAGATCGAAGTTCTTGCCGCCCTCCGCTCCGAACGGACCGAGGTTTGTCGGAACACAGGGTTTGCCGTCGGGATGACACTTGGTCAGGATTCCCAGGTTGCGAATGAACTGGTTGCCCGTCTCGATGCCGTCTTCCAGGAAGAAGCAGTGACCGACGGTGTTGTAGGTCACGTTGTTTTGCACTCGCACGTTATTGGTGCCATGCACCGTCACGCAGCGGTTGTAGCTGTCGTGAATCGAGGAGTCCTGGATGTACTGGCCTTTCGCATCGCCGTCCAGATGCCAGTGGATCGGATACCGGGCCAGATGCAGGTACTGACCCATCCGATTCAATTCGACGCCGGAGATATACATCTTACCCCCGGCCATCGCCATGATGTGCCCCCCGAAGTAGGAGGTCTCTGCGTCAGGTGAAGCCTGGATAAGGATATTGCGCGTCAGCATGCCGACTTCGCCACGTTCATCCACGCCGTCGGTGATCCTGCCGAAATGCATGTACTTCACGGGTCGATCGAGCGTGATCACGTTCCCAGCAATGGCGGCGATGGTTCGCTCCTCGGCCTGGTGCGGATCGAAGTCGGTCGACGCAAGGACGATCACGTCCCCTTTTCGCCAGCCCCTGGCATTCAATACTTTGATCCTGGTGCTACCGGCCTTGGCTGTTGCCGCGAGTTTGGTCCAGGAATTCGTCCGGTCACCATGTAGGCTCAGGGTCCCGCCCGCGATCACGATCCCGCGGTCGTTGCCAGGGACACTGTCGGTGAGGATGATGGTCGCCTTGTGCGTGTGGGGTTTGGCTTGGGTGCCGATTGCGAGCTCCCCGTTCACGATGATCGACTCGGTGGTCAGCTCGAGGGCGCGTTTGTCCGAGAAGCTGAGCGTGCCTTCGATATGCAAGCCGCCCAGCGGCGGCGGACTCACGTCGAGGAGCACATCCTTGCCTCGTTCAATGGTGACCGTCTCCCCTACGCCGGGCACCTTCCCGTCTGGCCAGGTGGCAGGATTGGACCAGAGCTCCTGCTTGACCGCGTGCGATCCTGGTTCCTGAGCCGCCGCAGCGACGTCGAATGCGCTGACGAGCAAGCATGCTGGAACGAGCAACGCGACAAGGAACGAGCGATATTGTGTTTTCATGTTCATCAATCCCTCGTATTCAAAGATGTCCCCACATCTTCGCGGCAGAGGATAGCGCAATTGACCTGCGCCCAGCGCATATCAGGCGAAACTGCGTTCCGAGGCGCTCGAATCCGAGCGGCATGGCGGAATTTCGAAAAGGTTGACGCATCATGATCCGACCCTTTCACGATCCGCGACATTCGCGCAGCCGCGTTGGCGCGGGGGCTGCGGCTGCTTGCGATCTTTCGCAGCAAGCGGCAAGAGCGCCAAGTCAGGACCTTGCATGAAGCGCACCTGGCCTCGTGTGACCGGCAGATCGCCAGGGGGGTTCTGGTTCGCGCGGTCCCGAGCGCGGATGGGCGCCCCGGTGCGCTCGGTATAATGGGCGGCCTTGATTCCCAAGGCCCCGGAACTCCGGTCCATGACGCAACGAGCCTCCCCGCCGATCACGCCACAGATGGCCGAAGAGGCCATCGCCTCCGCGCTCGCGTCCCTGCCGGCCGAGTCGCTCGCGCTCGCGCTGTGCATCGGCCGCACGCTCCGGGAGGACGTTTACGCCGAGCGGGATAATCCGCCGTTCGACCGGGTGTGCATGGACGGCATTGCGATCGACAGCGCCGTGTTCGCCCGCGGAGCGCGCCGCTACGTGGTGCAGGCGACCCAGCCGGCCGGCGTGCCGGCGCTCGATCTCGCAGGCGCAGAGCATGCGATCGAGGTGATGACCGGCGCGATCCTGCCGCGCGGCGCCGACTGCGTGATTCCCATGGAGGAGTACGACCTCTCGAGCGGTGCCGTCACCCTGAAGGCGCAGGTGGCCGCAGGTCGGTACCGCAATGTGCAGCGCCGCGGCGAGGACAGCCGGCCGGGCGTGCCGATGCTGAAGGCCGGTACGAAGCTCGGCGCGCCCGAGATCGGGGTGGTGGCCTCGGCAGGGCTCCCGTGTGTCCTCGTGAGCCGGCAGCCCGACTGCATGGCGATCTCGACGGGCGACGAGCTCATCGAGCCCGGCGAGCCGATCGCCGAGCATCAGGTGCGCCGCTCGAATGCGTACGTGATCGCCGCGGCGCTGCGCGCTCATGGCCTCGAGAGGGTCAGCAACGATCACCTTCGCGACGACGAGCGCATGCTGAGCGACGGCTTGGCCCGGCACCTCGCCGCGCGCGATGTGCTCATCCTGAGCGGCGGGATCTCCAAGGGAAAGTTCGACCTGGTGCCGCAGGTGCTGAAGAGCCTCGGTGTGCGCGAGGTCTTCCACTATGTCGCCCAGCAGCCGGGTCGGCCGATGTGGTTCGGCGTGGGCCCGCGGGGCCAAGCGGTCTTCGGACTGCCGGGCAACCCGGTCGCCACGCTCGTTTGTCTAATGCGCTATGTCGTGCCGGCGATCGAGTCGGCCATGGGTACTGCCCGGCCGCAGCCCCAGCGTATTGCGCTGGCTGCCCCGGTGGAATTCGGCCGCGTGACGACGCGCTTCTTGCCGGTTCGCACGCGCAGCGACGCGCTCGGACGGCTCTCCGCCGTTCCTCATCGGCCGAACGGACCGGGCGATTTCCTCATGCTGACCGGCACGGACGGCTTCGTCGAGCTGCCGCCGCTCGAGGAGTATCCGGCGGGCGTCAGCGGGAATCTGTACCGCTGGTGAGCATCGCGGCTGCGCGCTCGAGCCGCGCCGCGGCCGCCGCCAGGTCTGCGCGCGTGTTGATATTGATGAATGCCTCCGGGGGATCGAAGCGCACGGACTTCGCCCCGAGGCTCTCCAGCATGCGCCAGGTGGCCGGATGAGCTCCACCGGCGAGGGCCTCGGTGACCTGCGCCAGGGCGCTCACGGGCCACACCGCGCACAGCGGCTGCCGGCCTTCGGAGGTCTCGGCCAGCGCCGCACCGCAGCCGGCGGCCTCGATCAGCCGGATGAATAGATCCTGAGGCAGGAGCGGCGCGTCGCAGGGACTCACGGCAAGCGTATGGGCGCCGAGCTCACGGGCCCAGGCGAGCCCCGCCTTGACGCCTGCGAGCGGGCCCTGGGCGTCTCCCGGCGCGTCGTGTACGACCGGTAGGCTCTCGGCGCACGCCAAGGTCTCGGACGCTGTCCCGGGCCGCGTGTTCACCGCCACGGCCGCGCAGCTTCCCGCGAGCCGCTGCACGGCCCACAGCAAGAGCGGCTTGCCCGCGAGCACGGCGGCCGCTTTCTCGCCGCCGAAGCGGGCCGACCGGCCTCCAGCAATGACGACGCCGGCGACGCGTGCTTGCGCCGCCGTCGATGAGGTCCCGAGGCTCATGGCTGTCCCGAGCTCAGGGTCATGAGATCTTTCAGGCATGATCGTCCCGCCGAGCTTCGTGGTCGATGGCGCATACGTACGATATGATTTTCGAGCGGCGGCCGCACGGGACTCGCCTCGATGACCGCGCCGCGCTCGACCACGATGAGGAATTTTCCGATGACAAGTTCAAGCCGCTTGATGGCTCTCGGCGCGGCGCTTGCGCTCGCCGTCGCGGGCGCCACGTCGGCGGCCAGTGCCTCGGCGGGAACCGTCGAGATTTTCGCGGCCGGGAGCCTGCGCGGCGTGGTGAGCGATCTCGCCAAAGCGGCCGGGGCGGCCTATCACATCGAGGTGCAGGCGAGTTTCGGCGGCTCCGGCTCGTTGCGCGAGCGGATCGAGCACGGCGCGAACGCGGATCTGCTGATGTCCGCCGATCTCGGCTCCCCGCGTAAGCTCGAGGCGGAGGGCCGAACGGCGGTGCCGGTCGCCGCCTTCGCGCGCAACCGAATGTGCATCGTCTCGCGCCGATCGGCGGGCGTGACGCCGGCGAACCTCGTCGATCGCATGCTCGCGAAGGGCATGCGCATTAGGACTTCGACGCCGATCGTTGACCCGTCCGGCGATTATGCCTGGGCGATCTTCGAGCGCATCAACCGCATGCGTCCGGGTACGGGCGCCATCCTCGAGCGTAGGGCCAGGGCGCTGATGGGCCTCACCGCGAAGCCGGCGCCTGGGCAGAGCAAGACCGCGGCGCTGTTCGCGGCGCGCCGGATCGACATGACGATCACCTACTGCAGCGGCGCCACGAAGCTGGTGCACGAGGTGCCGGGGCTCACGAGCTTCGCCGTCCCGGCGCGGCTCGATCCCCATCCGACCGACGGACTCGCCGTCCTCTCTGCGAGGCCGGACGTGATGCGCCTCGCGCTGCTCCTGCTGTCCGAGAAAGGCCAGGCGATCGTCGCGAAAAATGGGCTCGTGCCCGTCACGGCGCTCTCGCGCTAGCGCTCGACGGCGCCCTCGCGATCGCCCTCAGCGCTCCCCGACCGCCACCTGCTGGGGCAACGGCGTCACCCGGGCCGCGCAGAACTTGAACTCCGGGATCTTGCCGCTGGGGTCGAGCGCGGGATTGGTGAGCAGGTTCGCGGCCGCCTCCGCGTAGCAGAACGGCATGAAGACCATGCCCGTCGGCACGTCCCGGTCGGCGCGGACGTGTACCTCGACGGCACCGCGCCGGGTCTCCAGGCGCAGCTTGTCGCCGGGCTGCAGGTCGAGCCGATGCAGCTCGCGCGGGGCGAGAAAGGCGACCGCCTCGGGCTCCAGTTCATCGAGCACGCCGGCGCGGCGGGTCATCGCGCCGGTGTGCCAGTGCTCGAGCACCCGGCCGGTCGAGAGCACCATCGGGTACTCCATGTCCGGCACTTCGTCCGGCGGCCGGATGTGCGCCGGCACGATCTTGGCCCGGCCGCTCGCCGTCGGGAAGTTGCCGCTGAAGATGATCTCGTTCCCCGGCTTGTCGGGCGCGTCGGCGGGGTAGGTCACCGCGCCTTCCCGCTCCAGGCGCTCCCAGGTGATGTTGCGCATCGAGGGCATGGTCAGCGCCATCTCGGCGAAGATCTCGGCCGGGCCGGGGTAGTGCCAATCGAGCCCGAGGCCCTTGCCGATCTCCTGGATGATCCACCAGTCCTGGCGCGCATCGCCGGGCGGCGGGAGCACCGGATGACCCAGCTGCACGCGCCGGTCGGTGTTGGTATAGCTGCCCGTCTTCTCGGCGAAGGCCGAGGCGGGGAGCACCACGTCCGCGTGGAAGGCCGTCTCGGTGAGGAACAGGTCCTGCACGACCAGGTGGTCGAGCATGGCCAGCGCCTCGCGCGCGTGGTTGAGATCCGGATCGGACATCGCGGGATTCTCGCCCTCGATGTACATGCCGTGGATCTCGCCCGCATGGATCGCGTGGAGGATCTCGACCGCCGTGAGGCCCGCTTTGGGGTCGAGCTCGCGCCCCCAGAAGCCCTCGAACAGCTTGCGGACCTCGGCCTTCTCCACCGACTGGTAGTCGGTGTAGACCATGGGGATCAAGCCGGAGTCCGAGGCGCCCTGGACGTTGTTTTGCCCGCGGAGCGGGTGCAGCCCGGTCCCCGGGCGCCCGATCTGGCCGGTCACGAGGGCCAGCGCGATCAGGCAGCGCGCGTTGTCGGTACCGTGGACGTGCTGGCTGATGCCCATGCCCCAGAAGATGATCGAGGCGCGCGCACGGGCATAGAGCCGTGCGACCTCGCGCAGGGTCTGCGCGTCGACGCCGCACACCTCGGCCATTTTCTCCGGCGTGAACTCGACGATGGTCGCCTTGAGCGCCTCGAAGTTCTCGGTGAAGGCGGCGATGTACGCCTCGTCGTAGAGCTTCTCCGTGATGATCACGTTGAGCAGCGCGTTGAGCAGCGCCACGTCCGAGCCTGGCTTGAATGCGAGGTGCCGGTAGGCGTGCCGGGAGAGCGCCTGCCGGCGCGGATCCATCACGATGAGCTTCGCGCCCTTTTGCTTGACGGCGTTCTTGAGGAACGTCGCCGCGACGGGGTGGTTCACGGTCGGGTTGGCGCCGATGACGATGATCACCTCCGCATCGAGCGCGGCGGCGAACGGTGCGGACACGGCGCCGGAGTTGAGCCCCTCCATCAACGCCGCGACGGACGAGGCGTGGCAGAGCCGCGTGCAGTGATCGACGTTGTTCGAGCCGAAGCCGGTGCGCACCAGCTTCTGGAAGAGATAGGCCTCCTCGTTCGACCCCTTGGCCGAGCCGAAACCGGCGAGCGCCTTGCTTCCGCGAGTGTCGCGGATCGTCTTCAGTCCGCCGATCGCGCGTGCGAGCGCTTCCTCCCAAGTCGCTTCGCGGAAGTGGGTCCACGGGCGCGCGGGATCGACCTGGTCGTTGGGATCCTTGCGGACGTTGTCGAGCCGGATCAGCGGCTTCGTCAGCCGGTGCGCATGATGGATGTAATCGAACCCGAAGCGGCCCTTCACGCACAGCCGGTTGTGATTGGCGGGACCGTCGCGTCCCTCGGCATAGATGATCTTGCCGTCCTTCACCTTGTAGGAGACCTGGCAGCCCACGCCGCAATAGGGGCAGAGCGAGTCGACCTCGCGGTCCGGGAAGGCGACGCGGGTTTGATGCTCGTCGAGGTAGGCTGCGGGCATGAGAGCGCCCGTCGGGCAGGCCTGCACGCATTCGCCGCAGCCGACGCAAGTCGACTGGCCCATCGGGTCGTCGAAATCGAAGACCACTTTCGAGCCGTGGCCGCGGTAGGCCATGCCGATCACGTCGTTCACCTGGACCTCGCGGCAGGCGCGGACGCAAAGATTGCACTGGATGCAGGCGTCGAGGTTGACCCGCATGGCCGGATGGCTCGGGTCGGGCCCCCAACGCTCGGCGGCCGGGAAGCGGCTCGCGGCGACCTGCACGAAGTCCGCCTCGCTCCAGAAATGGGACGCGGGATCGTGGGAAGTGGCGCGCTCCGGCTGATCGGCCGCGAGCAACTCCATCACCATGGCGCGCGCCCGCGAGGCGCGCTCGGTGGCGGTCTTCACCTTCATGCCGGCCACCGGCACGCGTCTGCAGGACGGCGCGAGCACCCGTTCGCCCTCGATCTCGACCATGCAGACGCGGCAGTTGCCGTCCGGCCGATAGTCCGGCGTCGGTTTGTGACACAGGTGCGGGATGTGCGTGCCCAGCCGCTCCGCCACCGCCCAGAGCGTCTCGCCGGGCCGCGCCGCCACTTGCCGCCCGTCGAGCTCGAAGGCGATCTCGCCGCCCCGCGCACCCGTAGCGCTGTTCGGGGCACCCGTGGCGCTGCCCGGGGCGCCGATGGTCGCAGAGGCTCCGCGCGCCGCGCGACCGTTCGAGGATCCGTTCGTGCTCATCGTCATTTCCCCACCGGCGCTTCGAACAGCTCCGGGAAGTACCGGATCACGCTCGTGACCGGGTTCGGCGCGGCCTGGCCGAGACCGCAAATCGAGGCATCCCGCATGCAGTCCGCGAGTTCCCCGAGGAGCTTCGTGTCCCAGGAGCCGCGCTCCATCAGCGCGCGGGCCTTCTGCGTGCCGACGCGGCACGGTGTGCACTGCCCGCAGGACTCGTCCTCGAAGAAACGCATGAGGTTGAGCGCCGCGCCACGCACGTCGTCCTGATTGGACATCACGATCACCGCGGCCGAGCCGATGAAACAGCCGTAGCGCTCGAGCGTGCCGAAATCGAGCGGAATGTCGCTCATCGCGGCCGGCAGGATGCCGCCGGACGCCCCGCCCGGCAGGTAGGCCGCGAGCGCCTGGCCGTCGCTCATGCCTCCGCAAAACTCGTCGATCAGCTCCCGCACGGTGAGGCCCGCGGGCGCGATCTTGACACCCGGCTCCTTCACGCGTCCGGAGACGGAATAGGAGCGCAGCCCCGAGCGGCCGTTACGGCCTTGACTCTTCCACCAGCCCGCGCCGCGCTCGAGGAGGTCGCGCACCCAGTAGAGGGTCTCGACGTTGTTGATGAGCGTCGGCCGGCCGAATAGGCCGACCTGGAAGGGGTAGGGCGGCTTGTGGCGCGGCAGCCCGCGCTTGCCCTCGAGCGACTCGAGGAGCGAGGACTCCTCTCCACAGATGTACGCGCCGGCGCCGCGGCGCATATGGATCGTGGGGCCGCCGGTGGGGAGCTTGGTGATCTCGTTGGCGAGGATCTGGCGGGAGATCGGGTACTCATCGCGGACGTAGAGGTAGACCTCCGCAGCCTCGACCACGTGCGCGCCGATCAGCGTGCCCTCGAGGAAGCGGTGCGGGTCCGTGTTGAGGAAGTACTGGTCCTTGAATGTTCCCGGCTCTCCCTCGTCGGCATTGACCGCCATCAGCCGCGGACCCGGCTCGCCGAGGACCGAGCGCCACTTGCGGCCGGTCGGGAAGCCCGCCCCGCCGAGGCCCCGGAGGGCGCCGTCGTCGAGGACCTTCAGAACCTCCTCGACCGTGAGCGTGCCCGCGCGCAGGCGCTCGAGCGTCTGGTAGCCGCCGGCCGCTACGTACGCGTCATAGTCGATGTAGTCCGGGATGTGGGGGTGCACGTCCCGGCGGCGGACGGCCGTCTTGACGCTCGCGACGTCGGCGCGCTCCACGAAGTGGTGGCCGACCTCGACGGCGGGCGCGTGGTCGCAGAGCCCGACGCACGGGGCCCGGACCACGCGCACGTCCGCTCCGAGCTCACGCTGGAGCGCGGCGAGCAGCGCCTCACTGCCGTGCATGGCGCACGTCAAGCTGTCGCAAACGCGCACCGTGAGCGCCGGGATGCGCGCGTCGCCTTCCTTCACCACGTCGAAATGTGCGTAAAACGTCGCCGTCTCGAACGCTTCCGCGAAGGCAAGCCCCATCACGTCCGCGAGCGCGGCGAGATGCGCGGCGGAGATCTGTCCATGGGTGTCCTGGATGCGGTGCAGGTACTCGATCAGAAAGTGCCGCTCCCGCGGCCCACCTGCGAGCAGCCCTTCGATCGCTTCCGTCGCGGCCGGATCGATCTGCCGCCCCTTCGGTACCGGCCGTGCCCGCCCCCGGCCGCGGCCGGGATGCTGGAACCTACGCACCTTGCCGACTTCCTCGGCCACATCTTGCCTGCTCATGCCTACATGCTAGCTCAAGAGCCCGACGTCGGGGACCGCCACAGCGGGCGCGCACACTGCCGATGCGTCCCCGGCGCCGCCCATCCCCGGCGCCGCTGCCCGGCGGCTCGCCTCAGACGGCGATTCCGTACAGCTTCGCGGCGTTGTCGTGGGTGATCTTCTTGACGGTCGCCGGCGGCAGGTGCCCCATCGTGCGCTGTAGCGTCGCGATCGAGTTGGGCCAGATGCTGTCCGGGTGCGGATAATCCGTCGCCCACAGCAGATTGTCGCCGTAGAACTCGAGGAGCCGCATCGTGACCGGGCTTTGCTGGAAGGTGGAAAAGATCTGCCGCTTGAAGAGCTCGGAGGGCTTGGTCTTCTGCGGGATGCCGCCCTTGTCCTTGTAGAAGGCCTCGGCCTCCCAGGTTCTCCAGTGCCGGTAGTCGAGCTCCTCGACGACCCAGGGGAGCCATCCGGCTCCCGATTCGGCGATCACGATCTTGAGCTTCGGATGGCGCTCGAGAATCGCCCACGCGAACAAATCGACGAATGAGTCGAGGAACTGCGTGATGAATCCCTTCATATGGGTGAAGTTGCCCGCGATATTGCCGCGGCCGGGATCGCCGGCGGGCGGCGCGAACACCGTGACGTGCCACGAGAGCACGATGCCGGTCTCCTC
Source organism: Steroidobacteraceae bacterium (assembly GCA_050738535.1). GTDB lineage: Bacteria > Pseudomonadota > Gammaproteobacteria > Steroidobacterales > Steroidobacteraceae > JASHUC01. The sequence continues at coordinate 21,134 of JBOHZT010000004.1, read as the reverse complement.
GAGCGCGTTCCACAGCGCTTCCCAGCGCGGATCGTGCAGGCGCGGCTCGGCGGAGGCGATCTGGAGGTTCGCCTGGTGCACGCCGCCGCGCTTGGCGAGCCGATAGACTTCCTGCGCCGCCGACTCCGGGTTGAGCGGCAGCATCGGCACGCCGAGCAGCCGGTCGGGCGCCGCCGTGCAGAACTCGCCGAGCCAGTCGTTGTAGATCCGGTGCAGCTCGTCGGCGTACGCCTGGTCGTCGTGCTTGATGGAGGTGACCGGCCCGAAGATGACCTGGGTATGAATGCCGTCCCGGTCCATGTCGGCGAGCCGCAGTTCCGGCACCGCCGGGCGCCGCTCGGTCAGGTCCGTGACACCGCCGCGGTCGAAGGCGGTGTAGATGGGTTTCGGCGCGCCCGAGCCCTTCGTCCGCCCCGTCCAGTGTCCCCACGGCTTGCCCGCGCAGAGCCACATCCACATGCCGTCGCGCTCGACCACGTGGGGCGCGCGCTCGCGATCCTTGCGCGGCAGGCGCTCGAGCCACAGGTCCTCGGGCAGCTGGTTGAGATCGAGATGGTCGTCGCACGAAATGAGGTTGTAGTCCACGGCGTCAGGCCCTTGCATCGCTCGCTGGCATGGCAGGCATCCAACACCCTCACCCGCTGGGTGTCAACTCGCGGCTGGCGCGCTGCTGACCGCTGCGCGCTCGCCGCGAATTGACACCCCGCGGGTGAGGGACGGCGGCGTAAACTCGGCCACCGCAGAGGATCGAGGGGGCTCCGGGATTGGCTGAGGACGAAGCATCGACCGGGGAAAGGGGACCCCAGGGCACCCGCGGCGGCGGCGTCGAGCCGGCGAAGCGCCGCAAGTTCGCGCTCATCGCGGTCGTCGTCGTCGGGGCGGTGATCGCCGCAGCGGTGCTCTGGTGGCTCGTCGAGCGCAACTACGAATCGACGGACGACGCCTACATCCACGCGCGCCTCGTGTACCTCGCGCCGCAGATCGCGGGGCGCGTGCGGCATGTCTACGCGAACGACAACATGAGGGTGCACAAGGGCGAGTTGCTCGTCGAGATCGATCCCGCGGACGCCGGAACCCGGGTGGCCCAAGCCGCGGCGCAGGTCGCGCGCGCGCGGGCGCAGGTGTCCGCGGCCGAAGCGCAGCTCGCCGTGAGCGAGGCGAACGACCAGCGGGCCCGAGCGGCCGTCTCCGGCGCGGCGGCGCAGGCGGCCAATGCCGCGCGAGATCTGGCGCGCTACCAGGGACTCGAAGCGGCCATGCCCTCGGCCGTGGCGGTCCAGCAGTTCGATCAGGCGCGCATGCGCGCCGTGCACATGGCTTCCGAGCGCAACGTGTCGGCCCTCGATGCGAAGGCTGCCGCGCGGCAAGTCGCTGCGGCGCGGACGCAGATTCCCGTCGCCGATGCGCAGCTGAAGGCCGCGCAGGCGCAGCTCGGTGCGGCGAAGCTCGATCTCGCGTACACGCGCATCGCCGCTCCGTGCGACGGGACGATTGCCAACCGCAGCGTCGCCGCCGGCGATTATGTTCAAGCGGGGCAGCAGTTGCTCGCCATCGTTCCCTTCGACATCTGGATCATTGCGAACTTCAAGGAGACCCAGCTCGAGTCGATGCGCCCGGGTCAGAAGGTCGACATCTCCATCGACGCCTATCCCGGCGTGCAGTTCTCAGGGCACGTCGACTCCATTCAGCGGGGCGCCGGTCAGGCCTTCAGCGTGCTGCCCGCGGAGAATGCGACGGGCAATTTCATCAAGGTGGTGCAACGCGTGCCGGTGAAGATCCTCATCGATCATCCCGCGCTGAACCCTTATGTGCTCGGACCCGGCATGAGCGTCCGCGTCCGAGTCCACGTGCGCTGACAGGGCGGATGTGACCGTGAAGAGCGCCTGAATGGCCGCCGCGAGCATCGACGCGGGCTGGACTCCGGCGCGCTCCGTCGCGGGTCGGCACAACCCGTGGAGCATCGTCGGGGTCATCTCCATTGCGACGCTCATGTCGGTGCTCGACGCGACGATCGCGAATGTCGCGCTGGATCACATCGCGGCGAGCTTCTCGGCCACCTACGATGAGTCCACCTGGGTGCTCACGAGCTATCTCGTCGCGAACGCGGTCATCATCCCCGCAAGCGGCTGGCTCGCGGATGTGGTCGGACGCAAGCGCTACTACATGTTCTCGGTGGCCACGTTCACGGCGGCCTCGCTCCTATGTGGGCTCGCGCCGAGCCTCGAGGTGCTCATCGTCGCGCGGGTGCTGCAGGGCTTCGGCGGTGGCGGCCTCGCGCCGGTCGAGCAGTCGATGCTCGCGGATACCTTTCCGCCGAGCCAGCGGGGCGCCGCATTCGCCGCGTACGGCGGCGTCGTGATCATCGGACCCATCGTCGGACCGACGCTCGGCGGGTGGATCACCGACGTCTTCTCCTGGCACTGGGCCTTCTTCATCAACGTGCCGACCGGTCTGCTGTCGCTCGCCCTCGTCAAGGTCTTCGTGGACGAGCCGGAAGCGGTGCGCCGGCACACCGCGAGCTTGCGCCAGGGCGGCATCCGCTTCGACTACATCGGCTTCGCCTTCGCTTCGCTGTGGCTCGGATGCATGGAAGTCGCGCTCGACCGGGGCCAGATCGACGACTGGTTCTCCTCCCCCCTCATCACGGTGTTTGCGATCGTCGCGCTGCTGGCGTTCTTGGCGCTCATCCCCTGGGAATTCATGCACGATCGCCCGCTCATCAACGTCCATCTGCTGCGCTCGCGGAACTTCGCGGTCTCCTGTGTGCTGCTGACCGCTCTCGGCATCGCGATGTTCGGCACGATGCAGATCATTCCGCAGCTGCTCCAGGAGGTGCTCGGCTACACCGCGACGCAAGCGGGGCTCGCGCTGACCGCCGCGGGAGTGTTCACGATGGTCGCGATGGTGCTCGTCGGAGCGCTGAGCAACCGCGTCGACGTCCGCATTCTCATCGCATTCGGCTTCGCGATGCAGGCGGTATCGCTCTACCTCATGGGAGGCCTCAACACGCAGATGTCGTTCTTCGATGCGGTCGCTGTCCGTGTGCCGCAGGCCTTTGGAGCGCCGTTCCTCTTCATCCCCATCAACCTCGTGGCGTACGCCGGGCTCGCGCCGCAGGAGAACAATCAGGCCTCCGCCTTCCTCAACATGCTGCGCAACCTGGGCGGCACCGTGGGCATCGCGACCATGCAGACGATGCTCGCGCGCGGCGTCCAGATCCATCAGTCGCGGCTCGTCGAGCGGCTCAATCCCCTGAACCCGAATTACAACGCTTTCATGCAGCACGTGACCCACTCGCTTGCCGGCCAGGGGCCGCGCGCATCCGGCGCCGCGCTCGGTACCCTTTACGGGATGGTGCTGAAGCAGGCGCAAATGCTGTCGTACATTCACGTCTTCCATTTCTTCATGGTGCTCGCGATCTGCATGCTGCCGTTGTTGCTCCTCATGCGCCGGCCGAGCCACGGGGGCAGGGCGGCGGATCGTGCCGCCCTGTCGGAGGGAGCCCTGTGATGCGGCGGCGGCTCGATGCGCGGGCGAAGTCCCGCACGAGTGCGGGGGCTGCACGCCGAGGGTCCGGCGCGCTGGCCGCGGCGTGCGTTGCGGCCGCAGCTTGCGGGCTCGTGGCGGCCTGCACCGTCGGGCCGAAATACCGGGTTCCGGCGCTGCCGCTGCCTTCGGCCTACGCCGGCGCAGCGGCCCATTCGGGGGCAGCGCTCGGTCACGCCGGCCCCGCTAGTCAGGCCGCGGCAACGGCCGACATTGGTGCTTGGTGGAGGCGGTTTCACGATCCGGAGCTCGCGTCGCTCGTCCGCCGTGCGCTGCGCGGCAATCTCGATTTCAAGAGCGCGTTGTCGCGCGTGCGGGAGGCCCGGGATGAAGAGGTCATCGCCGGGGCCGCGCGGCTCCCGCGCCTGAATGCCGATGCGAGCGCGAACCGGACTCGGATCAGCGAGAACTCGGGGATCACCGAGTTCGAGCAGTTCTTCGGCGGCGGTGGTGGCGGGGCGGGCGGGAGCGGCGGTCAAGGCGCCGGCGGATTCGGGATACCCGGCAACGTCATCGCGGCGTACAGCGTGGGGCTCGACGCTTCCTGGGAGACCGATCTGTTCGGAGGCGTTCGGCGGCAGATCGCGGCGGCCGGCGCGGAAGCGGAGCGCTCGGTGTGGTCGGCGCGTGACAGCGAGGTGATGGTCACCGCCCACGTGGCGAGCGATTATCTGACGCTGCGGGTGCTGCAGCGCGAGATGGTGATCGACCGCGAGGAGATTGCCCGCCAGAACCGGACGCTCGCGCTCATCCAGGCGCGCCGGCGATTCGGCTTCGTGACGAGCCTCGACGTGAGCGAGCAACAGGCGCTGCTCGCCGCCTCGCAAGCGACGGTTCCGGATCTCGATGCGCAGATGCGGGCGCGGATCCACGCCCTCGGCGCGCTGCTCGGGGAGAACCCCGAGGCGCTGCGCACGGAGCTTGCGAGCTTCAAGGCCCTTCCGGCGCGCCCGCCGGCCGTGCCCATCGGCCTGCCGTCGCAGTTGCTGCGCCGCCGGCCCGACATCCGCGCCGCGGAGCGCGAGCTCGCCGCCTCGAGCGCTCGGATCGGCGTCGCCGTGTCCGATCTGTATCCGAAGTTCAGCCTCACCGGGGCGCTCGACTTCGTGTCGCTGGATCTGCAGCATCTGGTCGATCTGTCGAGCCGCCAGTCGAGCGTGACCGGCGCGATCAGCTGGCCCATCTTCGCCGGGCGGCAGATCCAGGCCAACATTCGCATCGCCGAGGAGAAGAACCGGCAGGCCCTCTACGCGTACCAAGAGGCCGTGATCGGTGCGCTGAAGGACGTGGAGGATGCGCTCACCCGCTACCGCGACGACCGGCAGAAGGACGCGGCGCTGCGCCGGGAGCTCGCCGCGGCCCAAGCTGCCGAGAAGGTCGCGCTCGCCCAGTACAAGGCGGGGCTCGTCAACCTGACCCCGGTCCTGTCCACGCAGGGCTCGGTGCTCAGCACCCGTGACGCGCTCGCGCAGAGCGACGGCGCGCTCGACCGCGATGTCGTGACGCTCTACGAGGCGCTCGGAGGAGGGTGGGAGCGCGGCGACCGCAAGGCGCCGTAGAGGCCCCCTACGCGGCCCGGACAGGCTATGATTGGCAGGCAGCTCCGAAGCCCGGCAGTCGGGGCGGCCTCGAGTAATTTAGTCCACGGGGGTCCGAGATGGTCCGTTCATACGTGCTTGGCATGGGCTTGCTGCTCTCCGCCGCGCTCCTGGCCGGCTGCGGCAAGAGCGAGAAAGCGGCCGTCACTGCGCCGGGACACGCCAGTCCTGCCGCCACCGCCTCGGAAGGCAGCAGTCCTGCCGCCAATGTGACGACCGCTCGCATCGTCCACGCCGCTAGCGAGCCCGGGGAGTGGATGACCTACGGCGGTACCTACTCCGAGCAGCGCTTCAGCACTCTCCAGCAGATCGACTCGGCCAACGTGGGCAAGCTCGGTCTGCAATGGTTCGCGGATTACACGACGAACCAGAACCAGGAAGGCTCGCCGCTCTACGTAGACGGCGTCATCTACGTATCGACCTCGCGCGACGTGGTCTACGCCTTCGACGCGAAGACTGGCAAGCAGCTGTGGGCGTACAACCCGGTGATCCACGGGCCGCGGCTGCGCTACAACGTGGGCCTCGTGAATCGCGGGATCGCGGCGTGGCGCGGCGAGATCATCATCGGCACGCTCGATGCCCGCCTGATCGCGATCAACGCCAAGACCGGCAAGCCGATCTGGTCGGTCGATACCGTTCCCGCGAGTCTCGGCCTCGGCAAGCTGACGAACCGGTACGCGATCACCATGGCGGCGCGCGTCGCGCGGGGCAAGGTGTTCATCGGCGCCTCCGGCGGGGAGTTCGGCGCGCGCGGCTGGATCGCGGCCTTCGACGCCAAGACCGGCAAGCAGGTCTGGCGCTTCTGGACCGTACCGGGCAATCCGGCGAAGGGCTTCGAGAGCCCGGCGCTCGCGCGCGCCGCCAAGACCTGGAGCGGCCAGTGGTGGCAGGAAGGCGGCGGCGGCACCGTCTGGGACGGCGCGATCTATGATCCGACGACCAATCTGCTCTACTTCGGCACCGGCAACGCGACGCCCTGGAATCCGCGCGTGCGCCAGCCCAAGCGCGGTGATGATCTCTATACCGACTCGATCATCGCGGTCAATGCCGACACCGGCGCCTACGTGTGGAGCTACCAGGAAACGCCGGACGACGCGTGGGACTACGACGCCGTGAGTCCCATGATGACGGCGGACCTCACGATCGATGGGCGCAAGCGGCACGTCATCATGCAGCCCTCGAAGAACGGCTTCTTCTATGTGCTCGACGCCAAGACCGGTAAGCTCCTGAGCGCCGACCCATTCACCGTGGTGAACTGGGCCACCGGCGTGAACATGAAGACCGGCCGTCCGGAAGTCGTGCCGGGGGCGCGCTACGCGACACAGCCATGGGATGCCGCGCCGGGCGTGCAGGGCGGCCATAGCTGGCACCCGAATGCCTACAGCCCGCTCACGGGCCTGGTCTACATCCCCGCCTGGGAGTCCTATTTCACGCTGGCGGGCCCGCCGCCCGGCAGCCGCCCGTTCCGCGGCGGATTCAGCCTCGGCATCGACATGCGCGTGCACCCGGCGCCCGGGAAGCTGAAACCGTACGATCGGCACGGCGTCCGCGGCCGGCTCGAAGCCTGGGACCCGGTCACCCGCAAGATCGTGTGGGAGACTCCGCAGTTCACCAACGGACTGCCGACGAGCGGCGTGCTCGCGACGGCCGGAAACCTGGTGTTCATGGGGAACGGCAGCGGCCAGATGCTGAGCGCCTACGACGCGAAGACCGGCACGAAGCAGTGGAGCTTCAATGCGGACACCGCGGTGTTCGCTGCGCCTATCACCTATGAGCTCGATGGGGTGCAGTACGTCGCGGCAAGCGTCGGCGGCGTCGCGAAGGGCGGCTACTTCGCGCCGACGAATGCGCGCATGCTGGTGTTCGCCATCGGCGGCAAAGCTACGCTGCCCGCGCCGCAGCCCTACACGCCCCGCAAGCTCGACCCACCGGCCCTTACGGCCTCGGCGGCCGAGGTCGCGCGCGGCGGTGCGATCTACTCGCAATACTGCTCGGTGTGCCATGGAGCGAACGGCTACCAGGCGCGCACGAGCTTCCCGAATCTCACCGTCACGCCGCTCCTGTGGACTCAGGCGGGCTTCGACGCCGTGGTGCTGCAGGGTGTGCGGGCCAATAACGGCATGGGCTCTTTTGCGCAGCAATTGAAGCCCGCGGATACCGCCGCGGTGCGCGCGTTCCTGATCTCACGCGCCATCTACCTCAAGAAGCACGGGCCGCCCAAGTTCGGCTTCCCCTAGCGGGGGCCGTCGCCCTCGCCATGCGGTTCAATCATTGAGGCCGAGCCCTTTCAAGATCCTCGGCACGTGTTTTCCGACTCGCGCCGTGCGAGTGGCCGACTGCTTCGCCCCGGCGAAATGCAGCAAATAGCCCCTTTGTCTCCCGGGGGTGAGCGCGCGAAAGGCCCTGGCTACTGCGGGGTCATCGTCCAAGCGCCTTTGAAACTCGGCGGGCACCGTATACTGTGAGGCGCTTTTCATCGGCACTTTCGCGCCGGATTTCGCGACGGCAATGGCTTGCGTGAGATAGTCCAGGACCGCCGCTCGCTGCTTTTTGATCTGCGCGAGAGAAGTAAATCTGATTTGTCGCGCCGACTGCACGTTCTTGGTTTGCTGAATGAGGATGCCTTTGGGATCTTTCAGTAAGGCTCCTTTGAAGAACAGCAAGGCGCAGTAATCCTTGAAGCCATGGATCAGGACTACGTTGCTGCCGTTCAGCTCGTAGCAGGCTTGTCCCCATTTGAGCTCTTCGTCGAGCCCCGACGCGAGGCACAGCTGCCGAAGCGCGGCATATTCGGGGTTCCAGCGCTTCTGCTTGCCATGGACTTTGCTGACGAGCGGGTTCATTCCCGTTCGCTGCTATCCGAGCAGCGGTGTACCGTTACAGGCTCATGTCCACGGCGCACACGGGGGCGCCGACGGCCACGTTCTCGCCTTCCGGCACGAAGACCTTGAGCAGCGTCCCATCCCCGGTCGCGGTGACCTCCTGAGTCACCTTCTCCGTCTCGATGTCGTAGAGCGCCTCGCCTGCCTTGAATGCCTCGCCCGGCTGCTTGTGCCACTTGGAGACTGTGGCTTCCTGCATGTTCATACCCACCCGGGCAAGCTTCAAGTTGACGCGCATCGACTGTGGGTCTCCGGGAGTGGGGAGGGCTCGCGCTCAGGCGCGGGCCGTCTCGGTCGCGACGCGCACGATCCGGTCGGCGTCCGGAATCACGTGCTTCTCCGCGTTCGGCGCATAAGGGATGCAGACGTTCGGCACGGTCACGCGCTTGATGGGGGCCTTCAGCGCCGCGAACGCCTTGTCGGCAAGCACCGCACTGATGTGACTCGCGACGCTGCAGCGGTCCCGTGCCTCATCGACGATGACTACGCGGCCCGTCTTGCGGGCCGCGGCCACGAGCGCGTCCTCGTCGAGCGGCACGAGCGTGCGCGGATCCACCAGCTCGGCCTCGATCCCGGCGGCCGCGAGCTGCTTGGCCGCCTGGATGGCGGGCTTCAGCATGGAGCCGAAGGCGATGATCGTCACGTCCTTGCCCTCGCGCACCGTGGTCGCCTTGCCGAAGGGGATGGTGTAGTCGCCGTCCGGCACCTCGCCCATCTCTCCCCCGCGGCCTCCCGCCTCGAGGAAGAACGTCGGATTGCTGCCGCGAATCGCCGTCTTGAGCAGTCCCTTGGCATCGGCGGGCGTCGCCGGCACGACGACGTTGACTCCGCCCAGGTTCACCAGTGCCGGATAGCCGCTGTCGGAGTGCTGGGCAGCGTTCGAGCCGCCGCCGCCGTAGCTCGCGATCACCGTGATGGGCATGACCGCCTGTCCGCCCGTCATCAGATGGAGCTTCGCCATCTGGTTCGCGATCGCATCGAACCCCGTGTAGAGGAAGTTCGAGAACATCATGTGCACCACGGGGCGACACCCGGCCGCCGCCGCGCCCACGGCCATGCCCGTGAGCGTCGCCTCGCAGATCGGCGTGTTACGGATGCGGTCGCGCCCGAATTTGTCGAGCAATCCGCGGGTGTCCCCCATGATGGCGAGTTCCACGTCCTCGCCGTACAGGATCACCTTGGGGTCGCGGCTCATCTCCTCGACGAGCGCCTCGTTGATGGCCGGAATCATGCGTTTACGGGCCATGGTCTGCCTCTTCAAGCCTGCTGGCCGACGAACATGAGATCGAACGGGAGCTCGGGATCAGCGATCTCGCTGTCCTTCGCGAACTGGACGGCCTGCTCGACCGTCGCGCCGATGCGGGCGTCCAGCCCCTGGAGGTCCTGCTCTGGGACGCCGGCCGTGAGCAGGCGCTGCTTCGCGTGCTCGAGCGGATCGCGCTGCCGCCAGGCATCGATCTCGGATGTCTCCCGGTACTTGCCGCCTGCGAGGAACAGGTCCTCCGCCTCGAGGTGGCCCTGGATGCGGTAGGTGTGCGCCTCGAGGAAGCAGGGGCCTTCGCCGCGCCGTGCGCGCTCGACGGCCTCGCCGGCGGCTTGCCAGACGGCCACGATGTCGTTGCCGTCCACGACGGTCGTGGGGATCTTGAATGCGCGCGCCCGATCGGCGATCTCCCCCGAGGTGATATCGGCCGAGGGCGTGAACTCACTGAACTGGTTGTGCTCGCACACCAGCACCAGCGGGAGCTTCCACAGACTCGAGACGTTCAGGCACTCCATGAACACGCCCTGGTTCGCCGCGCCGTCGCCGAAGAACGCCACCGAGATTCGCGTGTCGTGCGTCAGCTTCGAGGCGAACGCCGCGCCCGTCGCGATCGCGAACCCGCCGCCGACGATGCCGTTCGCGCCGAGGATTCCCTTCGAGAAATCGGCCACATGCATGGAGCCGCCCATGCCCTTGCAGATGCCGGTGCGCTTGCCCCAGATCTCCGCCATCATGGCCTTCGGGTCGCCGCCCTTCGCCAGGAAGTGTCCGTGGCCCCGGTGCGTGCTGGTGATGAGGTCCGTCTCCCCTAGGCGGGCGCACACGCCCGTCGCGATGGCCTCCTGGCCGATGTAGAGATGGACGGCGCCCGGAAGGTTGCCCTCCTTGGCTTCGGCGCGCAGGCGCTCCTCCATCCGGCGGATGAGCAGCATGCGCTCGAAGAGCGCGAGGAGCTCGGGCTTGGTGGGCTCGGTGGCCATCGGCGTTGTTCCCCGGGAAAAGTGGTGCGGAGCGGCTCGCCTAGCGGCGGAACTGCGCCGCGGTGGTGTCGTAGGCGCGCCGTATGACCTCGTCCATCGGGCGTGCCCGCAGCTTCTTGTTGAGCACCTCGATGCCCCATGGGCCGGTCCATCCGGCCTGGGTCAAGTGCTCGATGTAGCCCTGCACGTCGAACTCGCCGTCGCCGCAGAGCTGGCGGTGCTCGGTCGTCTCGACGTGCAGATCTGCCATGGAGTGCTCCTTCGAGTACCCGTCGTTGAGCTCCACGCCCAGACGGTAGCGCGCCGGGAAGCGGCCGAGCTCCTCGGGCGTGATGCCGATCTTCACCACGTGCCAGAGGTCGAAGAAGATCCCTCCGTTCGGCGCGCCGGCGCCCTCGGCGAGCTCCTTTGCGCGCTCGAGGGAATCGATGACGCAGAACGGCATCATCTCGAAGGCCACCTTGGTGCCGTGGCCCTGCGCCTCCTTGCACAGCGTGGCGAACGACTCGATGAGCTTCGGCATGGGACAGGGCTGGCGGAAGAAGTCCCCCACCTTCACCGAGCGGGCCCGCAGCTTCTCCGCCGCCGTGAAGAGCTTGCGCTTCTGGATGTCGGAGCGCTGCTTGGCTTCCCCGTCGAGGAACCAGTCCGTCAGGAACTCGAGCTCGACGTGCCGGATGCCGCTGTCGTCCAAGATCTTGCGCATGTCCTCGAGCGAGTATTTCTCGAGCGTGTGGTCGAGGTCGGCATGCCAGATCCCGAAGCCGGTGAATCCGGCCTCGGCGGCCTTGCGTACGCGCTCGCGGAAATCGACCGAGCTGTATTCGTGGTCGGTATGCGGCTCTGCCCCGGCGGCGATGGTCCAGTAGGACGCGAGCAGATCGAGGTCGGCGTTCATGGAAGTCCTTGGAGGCGTCCGTTCATCGGCGGGCGGTCAGTTTTACACCGGCACGTGCGGTGCCGTAAAGCCGCCGGCGCCGACGGCGCGCTCGAGTCGCATGACACGGTGCGCGGTGCGGGCCGGCCCGGCGAGCGCCGGCCGGCGGGTGTCGCGGCGTCAGCGTCACTGCTGGGGCGTTGCGGCATTGGCGTCCGGCGCCTCGTCGACGTGCGGGTAATCCCACACCGCCGATTTCATGCCGTAAGGCACGGAGTTGATCACGGCCGCGATCTGATCGATCTTGCCCCCGTGGATCTGGAACAGCTCCGAGATCTCCAAGGTGAGCGGCGCCTTGATCGGAGAGGGAACGGCCATGCCGTTCGTGAGATGGATCGTCTTGAGCACTCCGCGGTGCTCGAAGTACGCGAACGACAGCACGAGCCCATTCTCGCGATCGACCACCGGGTAGCGGCGGTTGCGGATCGTCGTGACGAAACTGAAGAACCCGCTCTTCTGCTGCGCCGCGCAGCCTAGCGCGACAACGTCGAAACCCGTCCGTCCGGGCCGCGGATTGTTCGTGGTCTGCGAGCCGTTCTCCCAGCGGTTGCACGTCGGCCAGAAAGGCGCGGTGTTGTGGCCCGTATTCGCCCCGAGCCCGGTGAAGTAGGAGTTGGCGACTCGCACGAGCGCCGCGCGCGACATGCGCTGGCGGGGCGGAATCACTTGCAGGAACTGAGGCCGCGGATGGCCGCGCTTCTCCATCATCGCGCCCGCGCTCGGCATGGCGGACGACCCGAGCACGGACGGCCGGGCGACGATCGTCTCGATCTGGCTGACGAGGCCGTACTCCTCCTTGAGGCGCAGCGCGAGCAGCACCGGTACGCCGTTCTCGAATACGGTGCCGTAGAACCCGACCTCGCCGTCCTCGGGGTCCGGCACATAGAGCTTGTAGTGTCCCGGCGCACTCGCGGTGGCCCAGAGCCCATCGCCGAGCCGCAGCTGAACTCCGTTCTCCGTGAACTCCACGCCCTGGGCGAGCGGCAGCCGCTCGGGATCGTGGGCCACGAGGGCCGCGATGTACTGATCGACCAGCCCGTCGAGGCAGGTCCGGTTGCAAACGTCCGAAGCGCGAGCCGCCGAGGCGCCGAGTGCCATCGCGGCCGAGAGCGCAAGGGCGAGCGCAGCCCTCGTCATGGCGAATTTCGTCATGGCAGTCCTCGATGCGCGCCGCGGCGCGCGGTGCAGTGGATCACCTTAAGGGGCGAGCCTCATCGGGCCGAAGCCGCGGCGCGGGACGCCGCGGGGAGCGGAGCGGGGATGGTGAGCGCGATGTGATCGAGCTTGCCGATCGCCTGGGTGATGTGGCCTTTGCCGGTCGTGTCGTCCATCAGCAGCACGCTTCCCGGACCGAAGCGGCGCACCTCGCCGTCTCCTGCCGTCACCCGCGCCATGCCTTGCACGACGATGAGCCACATTCTGCGAGGCGCTCGGTGCCAGTCCTCCTTCGCGCCGCGTTTCAGCAGCAGGAGCGTCGCATCGGAGCGGGTGGAGAGCGTGTACGAGATGAGGTCGTTCGGGGCGCTGAGCACGCTCGCATCGTCGTGCACGCTCGCCGAGCCGCTCCTGCCCGCCGAGCGGAGCTGGCTCGCCGGCGCTGGCTTGCCGGCTGGTCCGGGCTTGCTGGCCGAGCGCAGCGTGAGCCGCTCGTCGCGGAAGTGAGAGATGCCGCGCGCCCCGGAGTAGAGGTGCACATAGTGAAGTACATAGCGCGAGCTCGGCATGCGGCGGGTCTCCTCGGCGTGGGGCGCGGCTAGATTGTCTTCGGCATGGGGCGCGGCGAGACTCTCCTCGGCGTGGGCTGCCGCGGCGCTCGCTGCGGCGCATGGCGCCGCGAGGGCGGCGAGGAGTAGGCCCGCTCCCGCGAGGCCCAGGAAGGCATTCTTGTTCATCGCTCGGCGGCGCTCCCCTCCACCGCATCTTCTCGCCGCGTCCCCGTCCTGACAAGCCTCGAATGCGGCGAGCCCGCGCAGCGGCCGACGGTTGCAAGCGTGCGCCCGCGCGCGCGCCGAGAAAATTCTCACCGCGGGAGCGGGGGGTTTAGACTACCGATCCAAGGATGCACGGCCGCGAGCTCGCGGTCCAGCATTGCCGATCACCTTTGTACCGGAGGACCTGCCGTGAACGCTTCACACGCGTCGATTGCCCCGCAGCCCGAGCCCTCGCAGGCCGTGGCGCGGTTTCTCAAGCGCACCCCCAAACTGCTGATCGGCGGGGAGTGGGTGGAGTCCCAGTCGCGCAAGCGGGTGCCCGTCATGGACCCTGCGACCGGGCGCGAGATCAGCTCCGTTCCCGACGCGAGCGCGGCGGATGTCGATCGCGCGGTCAGCGCCGCGCGCCAGGCCTTCGAGAAGGGGCCCTGGGCCGAGATGCTGCCGGCGCAGCGCGAGGCACTCATCTGGAAGCTCTCGGATCTGATCGAGCGCAACGCCGACGAGCTCGCCGAGCTCGAGAGCCTGAACAACGGCAAGACGAAGTTCATCGCGAGCATCGTCGACGTGCCGGGCACGCGGGACTACTTCCGCTACATGGCGGGCTGGGCCACCAAGCTCGAGGGCAGCACTTTCAAGACCTCGATCCAGGGTCCTCCCGGGGTGAAGTTCCACACCTACACCCAGCGCGAGCCGGTCGGCGTCGTCGCCCAGATCATTCCCTGGAACTTCCCGCTCGCGATGTGCTCGTGGAAGCTCGGGCCGGCGCTCGCGGCGGGTTGTACCTGTGTGCTGAAGCCCGCGGAGCAAACGCCGCTCACGGCGCTGCGACTCGGTGAGCTCATTCTCGAGGCTGGGTTCCCGCCGGGGGTCGTGAACATCCTCACCGGCTATGGCGAGACGACGGGCGCCGCGCTCGTCGCCCACCCTGGAGTCGACAAGGTCGCCTTCACCGGCTCCACCGAAGTGGGCAAGATCATCAACAAGCTGGCGACCGACACCGTGAAGCGCGTGTCGCTCGAGCTCGGAGGCAAGTCGCCGGTCATCGTGCTGCCCGATGCGGACCTCGACTCCGTGATCGGCGGGGCGGCCAATGCGATCTTCTTCAATTCCGGCCAAGTCTGCACGGCGGGGTCGCGGCTCTTCGCCCACCGCAAGGTGTTCGATCAGGTCGTCGACGGCCTCGGCAATGCGGCTCAGGCGATCCGCCTGGGCCCGGGCCTCGATCCGAAGACCGAGATGGGTCCGCTCGTCTCGAAGGAGCAGCAGGAGCGGGTGCTCGGCTACATCGATTCCGGCCGCAAGGACGGTGCGAAGGTGGTAGCCGGCGGCGAGGCACCTACGAGCCAGGGCTACTACGTGAAGCCGACGGTGCTTGCCAACGTCCGCCCCGACATGCGGGTGGTGCGCGAGGAGATCTTCGGCCCCGTCGTGGTCGCCCAGCGGTTCGAGGATCTCGACGAAATCGCCGCGCTGGCGAACGACACTCCGTACGGTCTCGCCGCGAGCGTGTGGTCGAAGGACGTGAGTGCCGTGCACCGTCTGGTACCGAAGATCAGAGCCGGCACCGTCTGGGTCAACTGCCACAACTTCGTCGATCCGGCGATGCCCTTCGGAGGGTTCAAGCAATCCGGGTTCGGCCGTGAGGCCGGTCGCGCCGTCTTCGAGCAGTACACGGAGCTCAAGTCGGTTTGCATCGCGATCTGATCGGTCTGGATCGCGACCCGAGGTTTGCGCGACCTGAAGCCCGCGCGAGCCTGAAGAACGGCAAGTGCCGCTCTGCGGCTCGAGCCTGACGGCCGCTCTCTTTCCCGGCTCGGGAGGAGGGCGGCCGGTACCCTGATGCGCCGCTCATCGCTCGTCTTCGGCCTCGTCGTGCTCGCGGCGGCCTGCAGCCATCAGCCCCTGCCGCGCGCACCGGCCCATGCGAGAGCGCGGCCCGCTGCCGTAGATGCGAGCCGCTTGGTCGCGGCGGACCAGGATACGGCCGACTGGATGACGTACGGACGGACGTACGACCAGCAGCGCTTCAGTCCCCTCGAGCAGATCGACGCGGCCGACGTTGCACGGCTGAGCCTCGCCTGGCACTACGACCTGCCAGCGACCTCCAGACGCTCGCCGACGGTCGGGCATCTCCCGGCGGCCTCCGGGCGCTTGCCGGCGGCCGGGCGAGCCGAGGAATCCACGCCTCTCGTCGTCGATGGCGTGCTCTACGTGTCCGGGTCCTGGGGCACTGTCTTCGCGCTCGATGCGCGGTCCGGAAAGCCTCTGTGGTCCTACGACCCCCAAGTGCCGCGCTCGAGCGGGCGCAGCGCGTGCTGCCATGCGGCCAATCGAGGCGTCGCGGCGTGGAACGGCAAGCTGTATCTCGGAACGCTCGACGGCCGCCTCGTGGCGCTCGATGCGGCGACGGGCAGGCCCGCCTGGGCCGTGCGCGCGACCCCTGCGGGGTCGGGCGGCGAGGTCACCGGCGTTCCGCTCGTCATCAAAGGCAGAGTCCTGCTCGGCGAGGGCGCCGGGAGAGCCGGCCTGCGCGGGAACGTGTCCGCGTATGACGCGGCGACCGGTGCGCTCGACTGGCGCTTCTACGCCGAGGGCGGCGGCGTTTGCGGCGCGCTGGCCTACGACCCGAAGCTCGATCTGCTTTACGTCGGTACTGGCGGCGTTGCCGCGGCATCGAGCATCCTTGCCCTGAGGCCCGAGACCGGGCAGTACGTTTGGTATCGGCAGACGACGCGCGGCGCGAGCGCCGCACTCGGCTGCGCGCGACCGCTGATCCTCGCCGACCTCGTGATCGACGGAAAGCCGCGGCACGCGATCATCCAGGCCTCCCGGAATGGCGTCGAGGTCGTCGATCGAGTAACCGGGAAGCTCATCTCGGCGCGCCCGCTCGCGGATCATCCCCGGCGGGCGCCGGCACACGAGGGGGGGCCGCTGTCCTCCAGCCGGGAGCCGTTGTCCTTCACCTGGGAGCCGACGTCCTTCAGCCCGCTCACGCGGCTCGTTTATGTTCCCGTGAGCGCGAGAGTGGTGGGCCAGCTCGACGCCTGGGATCCGGTCGCCCAAAAGCAGATCTGGAGCGCCACGGCGGCCGATCCGAGCAATGGCGGCGTCCTCTCGACCGCCGGCAACCTCGTGTTCGGGGGCAGTGGCGGCGGCGAGCTCGACGCTTTTCGGGCGACGGACGGCGCGCGGCTTTGGTCCGCCGAGGTGGGCACGGGAATCCTCGCGCCGCCGATCACCTACGAGGTGGGCGGCACGCAGTTCGTCGTCGTAGCGGTGGGTTGGAACGGGACACGAGGCCACGCGGGCGTGCCGCGCTTACTTGCCTTCTCGTTGACGGGAAAGGATGCGCTGCTGCGACCCGCGCCGCCGGCGCCGCCGGCGCCGCCCGCGCCGCCCGCGCAGGCGCCGAATGCAGGCGGTACGATGCGAGCTCCAGGGGCCGTGCCGTCTTCCCAGGCGACACGTCCCCCGCCGATGCCGGATACTCCCGGTCGGACTCGCGGCCCGCTCGACTGAAATCTTTCGCAGGAGGTCCCATGTCACGCAGCAGCCTGTGGACTCACGGCCTGATGCTTCTCATGGCAGCGGCGCTGATGCAAAGCGCCGGTGCCGCAGTGCGTCGGCCTCGCGCTCCTTCCCCGGTCGTCACGCCGAGCGGTGCGTTGCAGGGTTTCGAGCGCGGCGGTGTCGTCGCGTATCTCGGGGTGCCGTACGCGCGGCCTCCCGTCGGCAATCTTCGGTGGCGTCCGCCCGAGGCGCTGCCGCGCTGGTCGGGCGTACGGCTCGCCACCCGCTTCGGCAATATTTGTATGCAACGCCGCGGCCGCAGAGCCGCCGGGCACTCGCCGAGCGCCGCTGGGGAGCATCCGGCGCCCGCGGGTCCTTCGATGAGCGAGGACTGCCTGTACCTCAACCTCTGGGTCCCGACGCACCACGGTCCCGGCGAGTTGCCCGTCATGGTGTGGGTGCACGGCGGCGCATTTCTCCTCGGCTCGAGCAGTCAGCCGCTCTACGACGGCGCGAATCTCGCGCGGCGGGGTGTCATCGTCGTCACGCTCAACTACCGGCTCGGCCGTTTCGGCTTCTTCGCGCACCCCGCGCTCGTCGAGAAAAGCGCCCAGGGACTCTTCGGCAACTATGGTCTGCTCGACCAGCTCGCGGCGCTGCGCTGGGTCGAGCGCAACGTCGCCGCGTTCGGCGGTGATCCTCGCAACGTGACGTTCTTCGGGCAGTCGGCGGGCGGTATCTCGGTCCTGGATCTCCTTACCTCGCCGCTCGCCCGCGGACTGTTCGAACGGGCGATCATCGAGTCGGGCGCGATGACGGGACGCGCGACGACGCTCGCTCAGGCGGAAGCCGCGGGCGAGGCGGCCGCGCGCTCCTGGGGTCTCGCACATCCTGATGCCGCGGCACTGCGCGCGGTGCCTGCGGCCGAGGTGCTCGGAAGAGGACCGCCGCTCGCGGTCCGCGCCGGTCCGATCATCGACGGCAAGATACTCCCGCGCGACGTAATGACCGCGTTCGATGCGGGCGAGATCGAGGGGGCCGCCGAGCCGAACGGCCGCCACGTGCCGCTCATCATCGGCTCGAACAGCTACGAGGCAGGCTTCTTTCCCGGCATGGCACGCGGTTTGTCGACGCGGCTCTCAGCGCAGTGGCCCCGAGTCGAAGCCTTGTTCGATGGTTACGGCACTCACCAGACCGCGGACATCGAAGGCGAGCTCGCCACGGACATGAGGATCACAGCGCCGACCTGGCGCGTGGCTCGCGATGCCGCGCGGGCGGGGCTCCCGACTTACCTCTACTACTTTGCGTACCTGAGGCCTTCCGAGCGCGGCCGGCAGCCCGGACCGCAACACATCGACGAGGTCTATGCGGTGTTCGGTCACCTGGGGCTCGTCGAGAAGCATCTCGATAAGAGCACCAGGCGAATCGTCGCCGAGTTGCAATCGCGCTGGGTGCGGTTCGCGCGCACAGGAGACCCCGCAGCAGCCGGAGCGCCGTGGCCCCGAGTCACGCCCGGGTCCATGAAGGTGCTCGAATTCGCCCAGAACGGGCCCGTCGTGCGCGGAGATTTCGCGAGCCGGCGCCTGGCGCTCGCCCGGAAGCTGACCCGTGAGCTCGCCCATGAAGCGCGCGAGGCCCATGCTGCGCCGCACGGGCCTTGAGCATCACTTCACCATCGCGGCGCGATCGGCGGACATCCGCTCGAGCATCCACCCGGGGTACTCCGGCGGCAGCGCCGAGGCCGCGGCAAGCGCTGCGAGCTCCTCGGACCCGAGCGTCAGATCGGTGGCCGACAGATTGTCGTCGAGCTGCTCGCGGGTCTTCGCGCCGATGATCACGGAGGTCACCGCGCTCTGGTGCAGCAGCCAGGCGAGCGCGACACGCGCGACGGATGCGCCATGGGCCGCGGCGATCGGCCGCGCCGCGTCGATGACCCGGAACGCCCGCTCGCGATCGACAGGAGGGAAATCGAAGTTGCTGCGGCGCGCGCCCTGAGGGCCCTTGCCGTCGCGCGAGAACTTGCCGGTCAGGAAGCCGCCCGCGAGCGGGCTCCACGGCAGGATCGCGAGGCGCTGATCGCTCGCGAGCGGGACGATCTCGCGCTCGAGGTCACGGCCGGCGAGCGAATAGTAGGCCTGCACGCTCTCGAAGCGCGCGAACCCGCGGCGCTCGCAGATGCCGAGCGCCTTCGCGATCTGCCAGGCGGCGTGATTGCTCACGCCGATATAGCGCACCTTGCCCGCGCGGACGCAGTCGTTCAGCGCATCGAGCGTCTCCTCGATCGGGGTGAGCGGATCTTGCCCGTGGATCTGATAGAGATCGATGTGATCGAGGTTGAGGCGCGCGAGGCTTTCGTCCACCGCATGCAGGATGTGGTAGCGCGAGAGCCCGAGCTGGTTGACGCCCTTGCCCATGCGCCCGAGCACCTTGGTGGCGACCACGAACTGATCGCGGGGCAGGTCGAGATCGCGAAAGGCCTGGCCGAGCATGAGCTCGGACTGGCCGGCGGAGTACACGTTCGCGGTATCGAAGAAATTCACTCCGCGGTCCACCGCCGCCTTGACCAGGCCGTTCACCGCCGACTGATCCATCTTGCCGATGGCGCTCCACATGCCCTCGCCGCTGCCGAACGTCATCGCGCCGAGGCAGATCTCCGAGACGAGGAGGCCTGTGTTGCCGAGCTTCTTCATGCGCATATGCACTCTCTCCTCAAGTTTGAGCCCCGCGGGCTCACCTCACCGCGTAGTAGCGGAACAGGGAATGGTCCGGATTCGTGCGGCGCTCGCCGCCGCCGACGATCACCGTGCGATTGAGCCAGTCGTGCGGCCCCTCCGGCGCGCGGAAATAGGGGGTGCACCGGAAGTAAGGGCTGCGGCCGCTCTGCGGCTGGGCGCCGTACACATACCCCAGGTTGCGAATGTAAATGAGCGTGCCGTCGCTCGCCTCGAGGAGGTAATGGGCATTGAGCTCGACCACTCCATCGGGTCTTACGGCCGCCCAGTCCGCGCCGCTGTAGTCGACGACCTTGCCGTTGAGCCGGGGGCCCTCGACCAGGCCGGACTTCACCGACGTGTAGCCCTGGCTCGCGCCTCCGGACACGGGCCCGAAAAGACGCCGCTCGTGGAAGTCGATGCGGATGTCGAAGACGTGCTCGAGGCTCAAGGAGACGGTGGTGTCCATGGAGGAAGGCCGCGATTTGGGGTGGGGGACGATAGGCTTCCGGCCCGCGTGGGGCAAGGCGAGCTCGGGAACCTTCCGGTGCGCGGTGGGCTATAGTGAGTGCTGTCCCGGACTCGCGAGATCTGCGACGAAATGTGCGACGTATTGAGAGACTCGGCATGCCCCCCGTGAAGGCGCCCGATCGCTCGCACGGGGCATACGACTACGTCATCGTCGGCGCGGGCTCCGCGGGCTGCGTGCTCGCGAACCGCCTCTCCGCGGATCCGGACCGGTCGGTGCTGCTGCTCGAGGCCGGCGGTCCGGAGGACCGCTACTGGCGCATGAAGATGCCGCTCGCCTGGCGCGATACCTTCCTCGACCCGCGAGTCGGCTGGGGGTACATGAGCGAGCCCGAGCCCCACGCCGACGGGCGCCGCATTCCCGTCCCGCGGGGGAAGGTGCTCGGCGGCTCATCGTCCGTGAACGGCATGATGTACTCGCGCGGACATCCGGCCGATTACGACCAGTGGTACGAGCTCGGGCTCGCCGGCTGGAGCTACGCGCAGGTGCTGCCTTATTTCCGGCGCTCGGAGGCGAACTGGCGCGGAGAGTCGGTCTATCACGGCAGCTCGGGGCCGCTCACGGTCGCGCGCCACCTGCCTGATCCGGTGCTCTATCCGCGCCTCATCGCCACCGCCGAGAGGCTCGGGTACCGCCACCTCGACGATTTCCACGGCGAGTCGGTCGAGGGTTTCAGCGCGCCCGACTTCAACGTGCACCACGGGCGGCGAGCGAGCACAGCGGCCCGCTATCTCAGGCCCGCGATGGGCCGCCCGAATCTGCGCGTCGAGACCCATGCCCTCGCGCGCCGGGTGCTACTCGACGGCGGGCGTGCGATCGGGCTCGAATACGAGCAGAACGGCACCGTCCGCACGGCGCGCGCCGATCGCGAGGTGCTCCTCGCCGGCGGCGCCTTCAACTCCCCGCAGCTGCTGCTGCTTTCGGGCATCGGCTCGGCGCAGCAGCTCGAGGCTCTCGGGATTACCCCGGCGCACGATCTCGCGGGCGTCGGGATGAATCTGCAGGATCATCAATCGGCCGGCGTGATCTTCGAGGCGAGCGGTCCCATCACCTTCGAGTCCGAGCTGCGGCTCGACCGGCTCGCGCTCTCGACGTTGCGCTGGCAGCTGCTCGGCACCGGGCCGATCGCGGACCTGCCGGTCGGCGCGCAGGGCTTCCTCAGGGTCAGGCCGCAGACGCGCGGCGCGGACGTGCAGTTCCTGGTGAGTCCGGTCTCGATGGCGGCGCGCTCCTGGTTCCCGGG
>JBOHZT010000003.1:0-48738 GCA_050738535.1 Steroidobacteraceae bacterium | reverse complement strand
GATGATGATGTGATCGGGAAGGTACCCCGCCACCTCGACGCGCGCCGGCTCGAGGCCGATCTCCTCCTGCGCCTCGCGCAAGGCGGCCGCACGCGGTCCCGCGTCCTGCGGCTCGATGCGCCCGCCCGGAAAGCTCACCTGGCCGGGGTGGTTGCGCAGCTCGCTCGCCCTTTGCGTGAGCAGCACCGTCGGACCCGCCTCGTGCTCGATGATCGGGATCAGCACGGCGGCGGGCAAGGGCTTCGCGGGTAGATACCTGCCCAGGTCGCGGGTTTGCTCGGCCGTGAGCCCGGGAATCAACCAGCCGCTCGGGTCATGCCGCGGCTCGCTGCCGGCGAGCCGCTCGCGGATGCGGCGGCCGAGATCGATCATGCCGCCGGGCGCTCGCTCATCACCGCCCCTGCCCCGATCCGCCACCGCCTCCGTTGCCACCCTCGATGCCGCCCCGGGTGAGCGCAACGGGATCGAGCAGCCGCTCGAGCTGCTCCTGCGGCAAGCCCGTCATGCGCCCGGCGACCTCCCGGATCGGCAGACCCTCGGCATAGGCCTTCTTGGCGATCGCGGCACCCTTCTCGTAGCCGATCACCGGATTGAGCGCCGTCACGAGGATGGGGTTGCGCTCGAGCGCGAGCGCCAGGCGCTCCGGATGCACCGTGAAGCCGGCGAGCGCGCGGTCGGCGAGCAGCGGCAGCACATTCTTCAACAGCCGGATACTCTCGAGCAGATCGTAGGCGATGAGCGGCAGCATCACATTCAGCTGGAAATTGCCCGACTGCCCCGCGACGGTGATCGCCGCGTCGTTGCCGATGACCTCGGCCGCGACCATCGCGGCCGCCTCCGGGATCACGGGATTGACCTTGCCGGGCATGATGCTGCTGCCGGGCTGTAGCGCCGGAAGGGAGATCTCGCCAAGGCCGGCGAGCGGCCCGCTGTTCATCCAGCGCAGATCGTTCGCGATCTTCATGAGCCCGACGGCGATCACCTTGAGCACCCCGGAGAGCTCGACCGCGGTGTCCTGGCAGGACAGGGACTCGAAGTAATTGCGGCTCGGTTGGAAGGCGATGCCGGTGAGCTTGTGCAGCTCCTCGCAGAAGGCCACGGCGAATCCCGGATGGGCGTTGATGCCGGTCCCGACGGCCGTGCCGCCCTGGGCAAGCGCGTGCAGCCGCGGCTCGAGCCCCTCCAGGCGCGCCCGGCCGTTGTGCATCTGGGTGCGCCACCCGGACATTTCCTGCGCGAGGGTGACCGGCATCGCATCCATCAAATGCGTACGGCCCGTCTTCACGACCGAACCGAGCTCGCGCTCCCTCGCCCGCAGCACCTCGCACACCCGCTCGAGCGCCGGGATCAGCTCGCCGCGCACACCGAGCGCCGCGCTCACGTGAATCGCCGTCGGAATCGCATCGTTGCTGCTTTGGCCGAGATTGACGTGATCGTTCGGATGCACCGGGCTTGCGAGCCTGCGCGCGGCGAGATGCGCGATCACCTCGTTGGCGTTCATGTTCGAGCTCGTACCGGAGCCGGTCTGGAATACGTCGATCGGGAACTGATCGTCGTGGCGGCCCGCGGCCACTTCGGCCGCCGCCGCGCCGATCGCCTGCGCGAGCGGCTGCGCGAGCAATCCGAGCCGCGCGTTGGCCGCGGCCGCGGCCTGTTTGATGAGCGCAAGCGCGCGGATGAACGCGCGCGGCATCCGCCGGCCGCTCACCGGGAAGTTCTCGACCGCCCGCTGAGTCTGCGCGCCCCAGAGCGCTTCGGCGGGAACCTCGAGCTCCCCCATGCTGTCCCGTTCGACCCGGTGCGCTGTCGTCATCGATGGCTCCATTCTCCGCCCGGCACGGGCGCCCCCGCGCCGCGGCGATCGTATGCGGTATGATTCCTCATCGTAGCACCCCGACCCCTCTCCCACGCATGTCCGACAGTCCGACCGATGCGCTCTCCCCCGTCGATGGCCGCTACAGGGCCGCGACGCGTCCGCTCGCCGCGCTCCTCTCCGAGGCCGGGCTCGTTCGCGAGCGCATCCGCGTCGAGGCCGAGTGGCTGCTCGAGCTCACCGCAGCGGTGCCCGAGCTCGCGGGCTCGAATCTCGGCGACGAGCCGCGCGCCGTCGCGCAGCAGCTCGCGAGCGATCCGCCGGCGGGAGCCGTGCCGGAAGTCAAGCGCATCGAGGCCCGCATCAATCACGACGTAAAGGCCGTCGAGTACTACGTCCGCGGCCGGCTCGCCGCGGCCGGCGCGTCTGCCGCGACTCTCGAGCTCACGCACTTCGGCTGCACCTCGGAGGACATCAACAATCTGTGCTACGCGCGGCTGCTCGGCAGGGCGCGCGAGGTGCTGCTCAGCGCGTTGGGCGAGCTCACCGGGGAGCTCTCGAGCCTCGCCCGGCGCTACGCCGACACCGCGATGCTCGCGCGCACGCACGGGCAGCCCGCGAGCCCGACGACCCTCGGCAAGGAGCTCGCGAACTTCCTCGCGCGGCTCGCGCGCGCTGCGCGGCGCCTGCGCTCGGTCGAGATCCTCGGCAAATGGAACGGCGCGGTCGGCAACTTCAACGCGCACGTCGCGGTGCTGCCCTCGGTCGACTGGCCGCGAATCTCCCGGTGCTTCGTCGAGCGGCTCGGCCTCGCATACAACGCCTACACCACCCAGATCGAGCCGCACGATTGGATCGGGGAGTATTGCGACGCGGTCGCAGCCCTCAACGTGATCCTCATCGATCTGTGCCGCGACGCGTGGGGGTACATCTCGCTCGGGTACCTGCGCCAGCGGGCGATCGCGGGCGAGGTCGGCTCGTCCACCATGCCGCACAAGGTCAATCCGATCGATTTCGAGAACGCGGAAGGCAATCTCGGCGTCGCGAACGCGCTCGCGCGGCATTTCTCGGAAAAGCTTCCCGTGTCGCGCTGGCAGCGTGACCTCACGGACTCGACGGTGCTGCGCAACCTCGGCGTCGCGCTCGGCCATACGCTCGCCGCGTGGCGCGCGCTGCTGCGGGGGCTCGCGCGGATCGAGGCCGACCCGACCCGCATCGCGGCGGACGTGACCGGCGCCTGGGAAGTCCTCGGCGAGGCGTATCAAACGGCGCTCCGGGCTTGCGGCGTCCCGGACGGCTACGAGATCTTGAAGGCGGCGACGCGGGGCCGCTCGGTCGAGCCCGAGGCGCTCGCCGCGCTCGTCGAGTCCCTACCGCTCGAGGACCGCCTGAAGGCGCGGCTGCGGGGCCTGCGGCCACAGGATTATGTCGGGTTGGCTGCCCGCCTCGCGCGCGAGGCGGTCCCCGCGGCGCCGAAAGAGCGCTGAGCCTCACGCTGCTCACGCTTCGGCTCCCGCCGCGCGCGAAAGCGTGACGGGATCGACGCACGGCCGCGCGGCGCCTTTCTAGTATTGCGGGGCATCCTGCCGCCGGCAGGCCAACGCCAAGCAAACGATGAGCAGTTCCGGGGAAAGCGAGCCGATGATGAGCGTCTTCGCGCTGCTCTCCGCAGCGCGCTGCGCGCCCGAGGAGGCACAGTGCGCCGTGAGCCTCGCGACGCCTCCGCGCACGGACGAGCCGCTGACCGTCGTTACCTCGCTCGAGGAGGCCCGGGCGGCGGTCGACACCGCGGCCGCCTCCGCACAGCGCCTGATCTCGATCTACACCCCCGACCTCGAGCCGGACGTCTACGAGCAGAGCGCGTTCCTGGAGATCATCAAGCGGTTCGTGCTCTCCCGGAGCTTCTCGAAGGTGCGCGTGCTCCTCGGGGACCCTTCACGGGTCGCGCGCGACAGCAACCGCTTCATCGCGATGGGACGCCGCCTCTCGAGCTACATCGATATCCGCGAAGTGGCGGACCCCGCCTCTCAGAGGGCGTCCGCCTACCTCATCGCGGACGACCGCGCGATCGTCTATCGGCTGCGCGCCGATACCTGGGACGGCATCGCCGATTTCAACAACCCGCCGGTCGCGAAGCTCTACCTCAACGAGTTCGATCACCTCTGGAGCGCGAGCGCGCCGCAGTCGGCGCCAGCCCCGCTCACCGCCGCTGCGCTCGGCTGATCTTCGAGACCCGTCGTCGTCCGCGCGCGCCCCGGCGGCTATAATCGGGCGCATGCCTCTCAAGCCCGAATTGACCGTTGCCGCGCTGGCCGAAACCGACGGGCGATTCCTCACGGTCGAGGAACGCATCCAGGGCCGCAATCTGCTCAACCAGCCCGCCGGCCATCTCGAGGCCGGCGAGACGCTGCTCGAGGCGGTGGTGCGCGAGGCGCGCGAGGAAACCGCGTGGCGCTTCATCCCGGAGGCGCTGATCGGCGTCTATCTGTGGCGCTACCCCGGAGGCGCCAGGTACACGCTGCGCTTTGCGTTCGCGGGCGCGGTGAGCGACCACCGAGCCGAGCAGCCGCTCGATCGCGGCATCCTGCGCACCCATTGGTTGAGCCGCGCCGAGCTGCTCGCCCAAGGGGCCCGCCTGCGCAGCCCGCTCGTCCTGCGCTGCGTCGACGATTACCTCGCGGGACGGCGCTTGCCGCTCGATGCGGTCGCCTGCCTCGATATCGACGCGGCAGCCGGCGCCTGCCGCGCATAGCCGCTCGCGCCATGGACGCAAAGCGCACCCGCGTCATCGTCGGCCTCTCGGGCGGTGTCGACTCCGCCGTCGCCGCCTTGCTGCTGAAGGAGCAGGGCTTCGACGTGCAGGGACTGCATATGAGCAACTGGGAGGACGACGACGGCTATTGCACCGCCTCCCGGGACTACCAGGACGCGCGCGCCGTGGCGCGCGCGCTCGGCATTCCGCTGCATCGAGTGAGCTTCGCCGCCGAGTACCGCGCGCGAGTCTTCGACCGCTTCCTCGCGCAGCTGCGCGCCGGCCGCACCCCGAACCCGGACGTGCTGTGCAACCGCGAGGTGAAGTTCGGCGTCGCGCTCGGCTATGCGAGGCGCCTCGGCGGACAGTTTCTCGCGACGGGACACTACGCACGCCTCGTTCGCGAGCCCGGACAGGTGCAGCTGCACGCGGCCCGCGATCGCGCCAAGGATCAGACGTACTTCCTGCATGCGATCGAGCGCGAGGATCTCGGCCAAGCGCTCATGCCGCTCGCCGATCTCCTGAAGGGCGAGGTCCGGGAGCGGGCCCGCAGTGCGGGGCTGCCGGTCCACGACAAGCCCGACAGCACGGGCATTTGCTTCATCGGAGAGCGGCCGTTTCGCGAGTTCCTCGCGCGGTACCTGCCGAGCGAGCCCGGGCCGATCGAGACGCCGAGCGGCGAGCGGCTCGGCACTCACCTCGGCATTGCGTTCTACACGCTGGGGCAGCGCTCCGGATTGACGCTCGGGGGGCGGCGAGGCGCTGCGGCGCAGCCGTGGTACGTCGTCGCGAAGGACAGCGCGCGCAATGCGCTGATCGTGGTCCAGGGCCGCGATCATCCCGCGCTCAGGCAACGGGCGCTCGAGACGGAGCGGGTGCACTGGCTCGCGGATCCCATCGAGTCCCCGCAGCGCTGCGCGGTCAAGGTGCGCCACCGTCAGGAGGCGCAGCCGGCGCTGCTCGAGCCGCTCGCGTCCGGCTGCGTCCGCATCCGGTTCGATGAGCCGCAGCGCTCGGTGACACCGGGCCAGTACGCGGTCATCTACCAGGACACGCGCTGCCTCGGCGGAGGCGTGATCGAGCGCGGGAGCGCCGATATAATTTCAAGCTCGGCTGAGGACGAGCCGCTGCGGAGAATTTCATGAACGACAGCTTCAAGGCGCGCACCACGCTCAGGGTGGGCGATCGGGCATACGAGATCCGGGGCCTCGCGGCCCTGCCGCGCGAGCGGGTCGAGCGGCTCCCCTACTCGCTCAAGGTGCTCCTCGAGAACCTGCTGCGGTTCGAGGACGGCGTCAACGTGACGCGCGCGGACGTCGAGGCGCTCCTCGAATGGGACCCGAAGGCGGCGCCCTCTCACCAGATCGCCTTCACTCCGGCGCGCGTCATCCTCCAGGATTTCACCGGCGTGCCCTGCGTCGTCGATCTCGCCGCCATGCGCAACGCGATCGAGCGGCTCGGGGGCGATCCCGAGCGCGTCAATCCGCTCGCGCCCGCGGAGCTCGTCATCGATCACTCCGTCCAGGTCGATGAGTACGGCTCCGCCGGCGCCCTCGCGGCGAACACCGCGATGGAGTACCGCCGCAACGGGGAGCGCTATGCGTTCCTGCGCTGGGGCCAGAAGGCGTTCCACGACTTCCGCGTCGTCCCGCCGAGCACCGGCATCGTCCACCAGGTCAACCTCGAGTACCTCGCTCGCGTCGTCTTCGAGAAAGAGATGCACGGACACCGTGAGGCGTACCCGGACTCGCTCGTCGGCACCGACTCGCACACCACCATGGTCAACGGCCTCGGCGTGCTCGGCTGGGGCGTCGGCGGCATCGAGGCCGAGGCGGCCATGCTCGGCCAGCCGATCACCATGCTCATCCCGCAAGTCATCGGTGTGCGCCTCACCGGCAGCCTCGCGCCGGGCGCCACCGCGACCGATCTGGTGCTCACCCTCACCGAGATGCTGCGCAAGCGCGGCGTCGTCGACAAGTTCGTCGAGTACTTCGGGGACGGGCTCGCGAATCTGCCCCTCGCCGACCGCGCCACGATCGGGAACATGTCCCCGGAGTACGGCAGCACCGTCGGCATCTTCCCGATCGATGCGGAGACGATCCGCTATCTCGAGCTCACCGGCCGCCCGCGCGAGCGCATCGACCTCACCACGGCCTACGCCAAGGCGCAGGGTCTGTGGCGCCTGCCGGGCGCGGAGCCACAGTACACCGACGTCCTCGAGCTCGATCTCGGGACCGTCGAGGCGAGCCTCGCGGGCCCGAAGCGTCCCCAGGATCGCATTCCCTTGAAGCGCGCACAGACCGCTTACCGATCGAGCGCCGCGAAAATGGCGAACGAGCGACGCGAGCGGGCGGCAAAAGCCGCCACGGCGAGCGCGGGGGCCGCAGCGCAAGCCAGCGCGGCGAGCGCGAGCGCCGCCCAGGCCGGCGCGCACAGCGCTCCCCTCGAGCTCGGCGGCCAGTCCCTCGAGCTGCGCGACGGCGCGGTGCTCATTGCCGCCATCACCAGCTGCACCAACACCTCGAATCCTTCCGTGATGCTCGGCGCGGGCCTGCTCGCGCGCAATGCGCATCGCGCGGGCCTCGCGGCGAAGCCCTGGGTGAAAACGAGCCTCGCACCGGGCTCGCGGGTGGTCACCGATTATTATCGTAAGGCGGGCCTTCTCGAGGATCTCGCGGCCGTCGGCTTCGATCTGGTCGGCTACGGCTGCACCACCTGCATCGGCAACTCGGGCCCCCTCAAGCCCGAGATCGTTTCCGCCGTCAAAGCAGGCGATCTGATCGGCTGCGCGGTGCTCTCGGGCAACCGCAACTTCGAGGGCCGCATCCATCCCGAGTCGCGGATGAACTTCCTCGCCTCCCCGCCGCTCGTCGTGGCCTATGCACTCGCAGGCTCGATGGACGTCGATCTCGCCAAGGATCCCCTCGGGACCGGCCGCGACGGCAAGCCGGTGTACCTCGCGGACCTCTGGCCGAGTCCGCGCGAGGTCGCCGAGACGGTCGCGCGCTCGATCGATTCCGAGATGTTCCGCAAGCGCTACGCGGGAGTCTTCGACGGCGATCAGAACTGGGCCGGCATCCATGCCCCGCAGGGCACGCTCTACCGCTGGGACGAGCAGTCGACCTACGTCAAGAACCCGCCGTACTTCGACGGTATGACGATGACCCCGCCCGGCGCGAGCGACATCCGCAGCGCCCGGGCGCTCGCGTTGCTCGGGGATTCGGTCACGACCGATCACATCTCGCCGGCCGGCAATATCGCGCGCGGCAGCCCCGCGGCGCGGTACCTCCTCGAGCACGGCGTGCAGCCGGTCGATTTCAACTCCTACGGCGCGCGCCGCGGCAATCACGAGGTGATGATGCGCGGCACGTTCGCCAACATTCGCCTGCGCAACCTCCTCGTCCCCGGCACCGAGGGCGGGGTCACGGTGCACATTCCGAGCGGGGAGACGCTGTCGATCTACGATGCCGCCATGCGTTACAAGGCCGAGGGCACGCCGCTCGTGGTGATCGCGGGACGCGAGTACGGCACAGGCTCCTCGCGCGACTGGGCGGCCAAGGGCACGCTGCTCCTCGGCGTGAAGGCCGTGCTTGCGTCGAGCTTCGAGCGCATCCATCGCTCGAACCTCATCGGCATGGGCGTGCTGCCGCTCGAGTTCGCGCCCGGCGAGAGCACGAAATCGCTCGGCCTCACGGGCCGGGAGCGCTTCGATGTCATCCTCGGCGGTGCCGACGGATTGAAGCGCGGCAAGGTCGCCGTGAAAGCCGCCGCGGAGGGCCGCGCGCCGCTCGAGTTCGAGGCGCGCGTCCGCATCGATACGCCGAAGGAGCACGAGTACTTCCTCCATGGCGGCATTTTGCAATTCGTGCTGAGGCAACTTGCGGCGGCTCGCTGAGGCAGCTTGCAGCGGCTGGCTATCTTTGATCTCGACGGCACGATCACGCGCCACGGCACGCTGCCGTCGTACATCGCGGGGCTTCTCGGCCAGCGGCCGTGGCAATTGGCGCGCGTGCTCCGGGCCGCGCCCGTGGTCGTCGCCTACCTGCTCGGTAGAGCGGACCGCGGCGCGCTCAAGGCGCGGCTGCTGCGCGCGACGCTCGGGGATCGCGGACGCGCCGAGCTGCAGGAGTGGACGGTGGTCTTCGTTCGCCGCCTTCTCGACGGCGGCCTGCGCTCGGATGCGCTGCGTGCGATCGAGCGGCACCGGCAGCACGGCGACAAGCTCGTGCTCCTCAGCGCGAGCCCGGACCTGTACGTTCCTGCCATCGGGTCCGCGCTGGGCTTCGATGAGGTGATCTCGACGGGCCTCGGGTGGACCGGCGAGCACTTGAATGGCGCGCTCACGACCGCGAACCGCCGCGGCAGCGAGAAAACCCGTTGCCTCGCGGAGCTCGAGCGGCGCCATCCGAGACTGCGCACCGCGGCATACGGCAACGATGCCGCGGACCTCGATCACCTGCGCCGTGTCGACGAGCCGCTCCTCGTCTGTGGCTCGCGCAGGGCGCGCCGCGAAGCCGTCCGCGCCGGCATTCCGTCCGCCAGTTGGAGATAGCTCACGATGCAGCCCCGTGGGAGAGTATATTTTGGGGCTCCGGTCAGGAACTTACCGCCGGCCGCGAGACCTATGGGGTAGGTGATTCCATGAGACATCGAGCTCACGACATCGCGCCTTCGCAGATCACCCCGCCGGAGGTGTACTTCAATCGGCGCAAGCTGATCGCGGGCGCGCTCGCGAGCGGTGTCGCCGCCGCCGCGAGTCTTCCCGCGCGGGCGAGCGATGCACCGCTCCCGAAGCTCGACTACAGGCTCGATCGCGAGCACTCGGTGAGCCTCAAGCCGACCCCGTACGAGGACATCACGAGCTACAACAACTTTTACGAGTTCGGTACCGGCAAGTCCGATCCCAAGGAGAACGCGTGGCGGCTGAAGCCTCATCCCTGGAGCGTCACCGTCGCCGGCGAGGCGGAGGTCACGGGGACCTACCGGCTCGAGGACATCCTGAAGACCCAGCCGCTCGAGGAGCGGATCTACCGCTTCCGCTGCGTCGAGGCCTGGTCCATGGTGATTCCGTGGGTCGGGTTCACGCTCGGCTCGTTCCTCAAGCGCTTCAAGCCGACGTCGCGCGCGAAGTACGTCGAGTTCACGACCCTCTACGATCCGAAGCAGATGCCCGGGGAGAGCGATTCGATCCTGCCGTGG
Source organism: Steroidobacteraceae bacterium (assembly GCA_050738535.1). Taxonomy (GTDB): domain Bacteria; phylum Pseudomonadota; class Gammaproteobacteria; order Steroidobacterales; family Steroidobacteraceae; genus JASHUC01. The sequence goes on along the minus strand of JBOHZT010000003.1, from coordinate 38,974 downwards.
CCCTACGTCGAGGGCTTGCGGATGGACGAGGCGATGCACCCGCTCACCCTGCTCGTGGTGGGACTCTACGGCGATGTTCTGCCGAACCAGGACGGCGCGCCCTTGCGGCTCATCGTCCCCTGGAAGTACGGCTTCAAGGGCATCAAGTCCATCGTCAAGTTCCGCTTCACGGAGCAGCAGCCGCGCAACACCTGGAACATCGCCGCCCCCGACGAGTACGGCTTCTATGCGAACGTGAACCCCCACGTGCCGCACCCGCGCTGGAGCCAGGCGACCGAGCGCGTGATCGGCGGGGGGCTCTTTGCGCGCCAGCCGACGCTCATGTTCAACGGCTACGCGAAGGAAGTCGCGTACCTGTACAAGGGCATGGACCTGCACAAGGATTTCTGAGCATCTGCCGCCGACGCGGGCTCGATGAGCCGCGCCGCACCCGCCGCTTGCCATGCTGAGCGTCGAGAAGCGCTACCGTTATCTCTACAAGCCGGCGGTCTTCGCCGTGGGCCTCGTGCCCGCCGCGCTGCTCACAGCCGGCACCTTCGGCCTGCTGGGGCAGTCTCTCGGACCGGATCCGGTGAATCGGCTGCTGCACGCCTGTGGCTGGACGGCGCTCAACTTCCTGCTCATCACGCTGCTCGTGACGCCGGTGCGCCAGCTCGGCGGCTTCACGCACGTCATCCGGCTGCGGCGCATGCTGGGCCTGTTCGCGTTCTTCTATGCGCTGCTGCACTTTCTGGTCTATCTGATCCTCGACCAGCAGCTCGACATGCGCGCCGTCCTGCACGACGTCACCAAGCGTCCCTACATCACGATCGGCTTTTCGGCGCTCCTCATGCTGACGCCGCTCGCGCTCACCTCCACGCAGGGCATGATGCGCCGTCTCGGGCGGCGCTGGCTCAAACTGCATCGGCTCATCTACATCGCCGCGATCTTCGGCGTCTGGCACTACTACTGGCAGGTCAAGCGCGACGTGCGCGAGCCGCTCCTCTACGCCTACATGCTGACCTTGCTGCTCGGCTACCGCATCGTGACGCGCTGGCCCGCCCGGCGGCGCGTCACAGCGAAGTCCGCACCTGCCACAGCTCCGGAAAGAACCTGAGCTCGAGCGCCTTGGCGAGGTACGCGACGCCGCTCGTGCCGCCGGTGCCGCGCTTGTAGCCGATGATGCGCTCGACGGTCTTCAGGTGTGCGAATCGCCACAGCTGGAACTTGTGGTCCAAGTCGATCAGGCGCTCGGCGAGTTCGTAGAGGTCCCAGTCCTCCTGCGTGTTGTGATACACGGCGAGCCAGGCGCCGGCCACCTGCTTGCTCGCGCGGTACGGCTGGCTGAAGTCCCGGGCGAGGTAGTCCTCGGGAATGCCATAGCCGCGGCGGGACAGGAGCGCGAGGATCTCGTCATACAGCGAGGGTGCCGCGAGCGCGCGCTCGAGCGTCGCACGCGCCTCGGTGCCGCGCTTGTGGACACCGACCATGGCGGCGTTCTTGTTGCCGATGGTGAACTCGAGCAACCGGTACTGCACCGACTGGAACCCCGAGGAGCGCCCGAGCGAATTGCGGAATGCGGAATAATCGGCGGGCGTCATCGTCGAGAGCACGTCCCAGGCCGCGATCAACTGGGTCTGCACTCGCGAGATGCGTTTCATCATCTTGAAGGACGGACCCACGTTGTCCCGGCGCACGCAATCGAGCACCCCCTCGAGCTCGTGCAGCAGGAGGCGCATCCACAGCTCCGAGACCTGGTGGATGATGATGAACATCATCTCGTCGTGCTCGCGCGTGAGCGGCTGCTGCGCGGAGAGGAGCCGCCCGAGCTCGAGGTACTCGCCGTAGGATTTCGAGGACCCGAGGTCCCAGTGGACCGCCTCGTCCGAGAGATCGACGCGCTCGCTCTTCTCGTACCCCGCAGTCGGGTCGATCTCGCGCGCGCTCATGAGTCGCCGAACACCCAGGCAGGCACGTGCCGCCAACCGTCGAGCAGCTCCCGGTCGAGCGCCCGATGGCCGGGACAGGCGTCAGCGACACACTGCCAGAAGCGCCGCGAATGATTCATGTGGCGGGTGTGCGCGAGCTCGTGGATCAGGAGGTAGCGCACCACCTCGGACCGCTGGAAGAGCAGGCAGCAATTCAAGCTGATGGTCCCGCGCGCCGAGCAGCTGCCCCAGCGCGTGCGCTGCCGGCGCACGATGATCCGGGAGTAGGCGAAGCCGAGCTCGCGCGCGCACTCGTCGAGCGTGCCTGCGAGCACGTCCGCGGCTCGTCCTACGAGCCAGCGCCGCAGCAGCTGCCTCACGGCGCGCGGGCTCGAGGCGTCGCCGCGCACGGTGACGACGCCAGGTGAGCTCGCAAGCCGCGGCCGTCCGGAGCCTCCGCCGAGCTCGATCCGCCAGGTCTCGCCGCAGGCCGCAAATGCGATCGACACCGGAGGAAAGGGCTCCGCCGCAATCCCGCTCGACCGGGCCTCCGCCCGCTTGCGCTCGATCCAGATGCGATGCCGGGCCACGAAATGCTCGACCGCGCTCCGCGACGTCCTCGAAGGCACGACCACCTCGACGCGTCCGGTCTGAAAGACTCGCACGGCGAGCCGGCGCGCACGCTGGCTCTCGCGCACGACCCAGGATTCTCCCGGGTCCACCGCGGACCATAGGGAGAGTTGGGATGTGGGAGCGTCGAGCATCGAATACTCACTCGAGTGGGCCGTCCACGGCCCCTCGCGAGCATCATACCAGCCGCAGCCCGTGTTAATGTCGGCTGCTCGCCGAAGGGTCTCGTGATGACGCTCATCCTCGGAGCGCTGACGCTCCTCGTCTGGCTCTACTTGCTCCTCGCGCGGGGCGGTTTCTGGCGCGTCAAGACGCTCCTGCCGCGGCGCGCGGCAGCGCGCGCAGCCTCCAACGCGAGCATCGCCGCCGCGTCTGTCGAGCGAGCTGCGTTCCCTGCCCCGAGCATCGTCGCGGTCATCCCGGCGCGCAACGAGGCTGCCGTGATCGGCGCGGCCGTCGAGTCGCTGCTCGCACAACGATCGTGCGGCACGCTGCATCTCATCATCGTCGACGACGGCAGCACCGACGGCACTGCGGCGGTCGCCGCGGCAGCTGCCGAGCGCCTGGGCGCCGCTGCGAGCGTGAGCCTGATCCGAGGCGCGCCGCTCCCCCGCGGCTGGACCGGCAAGCTCTGGGCGCTGTCCCAGGGAGTGGCCGCCGCCGCGGCTTCGAAGCCCGACTTCCTGCTCTTCACCGATGCCGACATTCATCACGAGCCGGACAGCGTCGCAGAGCTCGTCGCGCGCGCCGAGTCGGGCGATCTGGATCTCGTCTCCTCGATGGTGCGGCTCTCGACCGTCTCGCTCGCCGAGCGCTGCCTCATCCCCGCGTTCGTGTTCTTCTTCTTCAAGCTCTATCCGCCGGCGTGGATCGCCTCGCCCCGTTCGAAGACGGCCGGCGCCGCGGGGGGCTGCGTGCTCATCCGCCCCCGAGCTCTCGAGCGCAGCGGCGGACTCGCGGCGATCCGCTCCGCGATCATCGACGACTGCGCGCTCGCGGCGGCCGTCAAGGCGGCCGGCGGCTCGCTCGCTTTGGGGCTCACCGAGCGCGCGCGCAGCATCCGCTCCTACGGCTCGTTCGCCGAGATCGGCCGAATGATCTCACGCACGGCGTTCAGCCAACTGCGCCACTCGTACGTCCTGCTCGCCGCGACGCTCGCCGGCCTCGCCCTCACCTACCTGCTGCCGCCGCTGCTCGTCGCAGCCGCAAGGCCCGCCGCGGCCGCCCTCGGCGCAGCCGCATGGGTCATCATGGCGTTCATGTTCCGGCCGATGGTCCGCTTCTACGGGCTGTCCTCGCTCTACTGCCTGACGCTGCCCGCGGTCGCGCTCTTCTACGCCGGCGCGACGCTCGACTCCGCCCTGCAATACCGGCGCGGCAAGGGTGGACGCTGGAAGGGCCGCGTGCAGGATCTCGACGTCCGATAGATATAGAATGGCGCGCCTCTCCAAGCAGGAGCCGACATGACACAAGTCGTTCGCATCCATAAATTGGGCGGTCCCGAGGTGCTGACGCTCGAGGACGCCGAGATCGGCGAGCCCGGCCCAGGCGAGGTCCGCATCCGCGTACAGGCCATCGGGCTCAACCGGTCCGAGGCCCTGTTCCGCGCGGGAGCCTATCCCGTGAAGCCGCAACTTCCGACGCTCATCGGCTACGAAGCCGCCGGAATCCTCGAGGCGCTGGGGCCCGGCGTGCAAGGCTTCGCGCCCGGCGATCGCGTCTGCGTCGTCCCCTCCTACCGGCTCGGCGAATACGGCGTGTATGCGCAGCAGGCCATCGTGCCGGCGCGCAGCGTCATTGCCGCTCCGCCGGGGCTCGCGCCCGTCGAGGCGGCCTCCATTTGGATGCAATACCTCACGGCATTCGCGATCATCGAGGCGCGCATCGGGATCGGCGACTACGTGCTCATCCCCGCGGCGTCGAGCAGCGTCGGCATTGCCGCGATCCAGCTCGCCAACTGGGCCGGAGCCGTCCCCATCGCGGCGACTCGACATAGCGCGAAGGCCGCAGCGCTCCTCGCGCAAGGCGCGAAGCATGTCATCGCGACGCAGGAGACCGACGTGGTCGCGGAGGTGATGCGCCTCACGGGCGGCAAAGGCGTGCGTGTCGTCTTCGATCCCGTGGGCGGGCCGTTCGTTGCGACCCTCGCCAACACCCTGGCCGAGGAAGGGATCCTGTTCATCTACGGGAGCCTGAGCGGACAACCGACGCCCTATCCGCACTGGCCGGCCGCATTCAAGAGCCTGAGCTTGCGCGGCTGGGTCGCGTCGTTCATCTGGAACAAGCCGGAGCGCTTCGCGCGAGCCCGGGAGCTCATCGTGCGCGGACTCGAAGCTGGGCACCTGAAGCCCGTCATCTCGAAGACTTTCCCGCTCGGCTCGATCGTCGAGGCCCACCGCTACCTCGAGTCGAATCAGCAGGTCGGCAAGATCGTGGTCACCGTCTGAAGCGCCATGCGGTTTCCCGGCCGACTTGTCGGCGGCCGCGCCGTCAATCGACGCCGATCGGCGCGAAGATCCTCCAGGCCTCGAGCGGATGCAGCAGCGCCCAGGGAATCGCCCGCAACTGGCCGACGGGAACGGGCTGCTGGTAGTGGGACTTCTTGACCGTCACCTCCTCGGTCGGCGTCTGGTCATCGCTCGCGACGGTCATCGCCGCGATCTGCTCGGGGGTGAGCACCATGCTGATCGGCGGCGCACTGAGGTCGAGCGGGCGCGAGACGACGCTCTTGGTGGGCGCCGGGGACAGCTGCCCTTGCGCGAGCGCGGCAGCCGCCGCCCCCGCGGCGAGGAGGCTGCAGCCCGCGAGACGGCACCAGCGAAGTTTTCGCACCGCTCGCAGCGGCCCTGGCATCGGCGATCCTCCGGTCTCGCAGTCCCTTGCCGGGCTGAGCATAGCAGGTGAGGACGGGACAGCAAATGCAGCTCATCGACATCGGCGCCAACCTCACCCACTCGAGCTTCGACCGCGACCGGCAGTCCGTTCTCGAGCGCGCCGCCGCGGCGGGCGTCGTGCAGATGATCGTGACAGGCGCCAATCCGGCGAGCTCGCAGCAGGCCCTCGACCTCGCGCAGGCACATGCCGGGCGGCTCTTTGCGACCGCCGGCATTCATCCTCACCACGCGGCCGAGCTCGAGCAGGATCCGGCCCTCATTGAAGGACTCGCGCGACTCGCGGCGCAGCCCGCGGTCGTGGCGGTCGGCGAATGCGGTCTCGACTACTTCCGCGACCTCTCCCCGCGCCGCGCCCAGCGGCTCGCCTTCGAGCGCCAGCTCGAGCTCGCGGCGCGCGTCGGCAAACCGGTGTTCCTCCATCAGCGCGACGCGCACGAGGACTTCGTCGCGATGCTGCGCGAGCACCGGCACGCGCTCGCCGGGGCCGTGGCGCATTGCTTCACGGGCACGCGCGCGCAGCTCCTCGAGTATCTCGAGCTCGATCTGGCGATCGGGCTCACGGGCTGGATCTGCGACGAGCGGCGCGGACGGCACCTGCTGGCGCTCGTGCGCGAGATCCCCGCGGAGCGGCTCATGGTGGAAACGGACGCGCCCTATCTGCTGCCGCGCGATCTGCGGCCGAAGCCCCCTGGGACGCGCAACGAACCGATGTACCTGCCCCAGGTGGCGCAGGCCGTCGCGACCGCTCGCGGCATCGCGCTCGCGGAGCTGGCCGATGCGACGACGCGCGCCGCACGGACGTTGTTTCATCTACCCGAACCCTCGACGAGGCCATCGCCATGAATCCGCGCGCCGCAGACTCGATCCAGCCGAACCTCGCCGAGCTCCGCCAGCGGATCGACCGGGAATGGGACGGTCCGATCCGCGAGCACCTCGAGGCGTACGTGCGCATCCCGTGCGAGTCGCCGCTCTTCGATCCCGCCTGGGAGGCGCACGGCCACATCGACCGCGCCGTCGAGCTCCTGGCCGGCGCCAGTCGCGCGCAGCCGATCCCCGGCATGCGCGTCGAGGTGCAAAGGCTTCCGGGCGCGACGCCGCTGCTCATCGTCGACATCCCGGGCGAGCTTCCCGGCTGCGTGCTCCTCTACGGCCATCTCGACAAGCAGCCGCCCTTCACGGGCTGGCTGCCGGGCCTTTCCGCCTGGGAGCCTGTCGTACGCGACGGCAAGCTCTACGGCCGCGGCGCGGCGGACGACGGCTACGCCTGCTCGAGCGCGCTTGCCGCGATCGGCGCGCTCAAGGCGCAGGGCGTCGAGCTGCCGCGCCTGCTGCTCCTCGTCGAGGCTTCCGAGGAAAGCGGCAGCATCGATCTGCCCCAGCACCTCCAGGCGCTCGGCGCGCGTCTCGGGGAGCCCTCGCTCGTGGTGTGCCTCGATGCCGAATGCGGCAATTACGACCAGCTCTGGTGCACCACTTCGCTGCGCGGCAATCTCACCGGAACGCTGCGCGTACGAGTCCTCACCGAGGGTGTGCACTCCGGACTCGCCACCGGCATCGCGCCGACACCGTTCCGGATCCTCGAGCAGCTCATCGCGCGCATCGAAAGCCCGGTGACCGGTGACATCCTGCTCGAGGCCCTCGAAGCGCCGCTTCCCACGGACCGCTTCGCGCAGATCGCGACCGCCGCTCGCGCGCTCGGCGGCGAGGTCGCCGGTAAGGTGCCCTTCACGCCTGGTGTGGAGGCGCTCTCCGACAGCCCTCTCGAGCTGCTGGTGCGCAGCACCTGGCGGGCGACGCTCGCGGTGACCGGCGCGGAAGGCCTGCCGCCCCTCGAGGCTGCAGGTAACGTGCTGCTACCGCAGATCGCCCTGAAGCTGTCGCTGCGTCTGCCGCCTGCGGTGAACGCGCGCGCCGCGGCCGAGGCGCTCCGCGAGGCGCTGACGCGTGATCCGCCCTACGGAGCCCAGGTTCACTGGGAGCCCGAGACCCCGACGAGCGGCTGGAACGCGCCGCCGCTCGCTGCCTGGCTCGCCGAGTCGCTCGAGCGCGCCTCCCGCGCGGTCTTCGGGCGCGAGACCGTGCACCTGGGATGCGGCGGCACCATTCCCTTCATGGCGCTGCTCGGGGAGCGCTTCCCCGCTACGCAGTTCCTGGTGACCGGCGTGCTCGGGCCGCACGCGAATGCCCACGGACCGAACGAGTTCCTGCATCTCGACTACGCGAAGCGGCTCACCGCTTGCATTGCGCTCGTGCTCGCCGACCATGCGGCCGAAGTCCGCCGCAGTCCTCAGAAGCGGTACTCGAGCTCGAGCCCGTAGCGTCGCGGCAACGCCCGCCACAGGAACCCGCCCGGAGAGAATTCCGCGTTGTAGATCGTATTGGTGAGGTTCTTGGACCAGGCGGTCAACGTCCACTGGGCCGCCTCGACGCCGATCCGGAGGTTGACGAGCGGCACCGGATTACGCGACGTCACGTTATAAGGATCCCACCAAGTCCGCCCGATGTCCTGGAAATCGAGCCGGACGCTGCCCGTCAGCCCGTCGGCAAACGGCTGCAGAAACTCGCCCCCGAAGTTGATCGTATCCCGCGAGACGAGCGGCGCCTGGTTCCCGAGCACCGTCGGATCGGCCATGGCGGTGATGCGGCTGTCGGTGTAGCCGTAGCTCGCATATAGGCTCAGCTGATCGGTCGGCTTCGCGGTGATCGAGATCTCCGCGCCCTTGTAGGTCGCATTGAGATTACCGAGGTTCTGCGTCGAATTCGCCGGCAGATACACGAAGAAATAGCCGTTGCGCGAGTGCGTGTGATAGATGTCCGCGTCGATCGAGAGCCGCCGGTCGAGCAGCTCCGCCTTGCCGCCGAACTCGAGCGTGTCGGCGATCTCCGCATTGAACATGTCGTTGACGCCGAGGACGTTGTTCGCTCTAGCGACGGCGCCGACGCCCGTCTGGTTGAATCCGCCGCTGCGGAAGCCGCGACTCCAGCTCGCGTAGAACGTCAGGTTCTCGCTCGGCTTGTAGCGCACCGTGCCCTTCGGCTGCGCCGCGCTCCAAGTGTGGCTGCGCACCTCCCCGGAGTACGAGGACTGCGGATCGGGCAGGAACTGCGTCGGCGTGAGAGTCGTGTTGGTCCTCGAATCCGAGTCGTAGCGGATCGCGGCATCGAGCTCCCAGTGCGAGGTCAGCTCGTAGGTCGCGTCGCCGAACAACGCCCAGGCGTCGTTGTGCTGCGCGTCCGCGAGGAAGCTGAACGTCGGATTGGGGCCGCCGAACCGCGGCGCATAGTAGACCGGATACACGCCGAGCCCGTTGTCCACCATGTTCCCGGTGGAGATGAACCGGTTGGTGTGCACGTAATAGGCGCCCGCGATCCACTTGAAGCCGCCGATCGCGGCGGAGGTGAAGCGCAGCTCCTGGCTGAGCGAGCGATCGTCGATGTACTGGCTCTGGTTCAGATCGGTTCCGAGCTGCGCCAGGAAAATCGAGGTTGCGATCGGCCGGAAATCGAACGCATCGCCCGTATCGATCTCGCTCGTATTGTCGTAGGCGGTGATCGCCGTGACGGTGCCGTGGCCGGTGTCGTAATCGAGCTTCAGCGCCACGTTGTAGAGGTCCCGATTGTCCTCGCCCTCGTTGTTGACTTCGATCGGCGAGGTCGTGTCGTTGGCGTCCGGCCCCGGCGGCGTCGTGTAGTCGCTGAACGGGTTCGCCTCGTCGTCCCGCGGCACGGCGGCGAAGTAGTACGCTGTGGTCTCCGTGCGGTCTGCGGAGAGCCGCAGGTCCGCGGTGAGCCGGTCGTTCGGCGTCCAAAGGAGCCTCAGGCGCCCGGAGTAGTCGCGGTCCGGGTCGGCCTTGCGATCGAGATAGACGTTCTGCAGGTACCCGCCCGTGTTGTAGAAATTGAGCGAGGCGCGGTACTTCAAGGTGCCGGCCGCGTCCGCCGGGCCGCTCACCGCGACCTGCGCACGCTCGGACACGCCGTTGCCGATACCGACCCGCGCGGTCCCCTCGAAGTGGTCGGAGGGCGGCGTCGTGGTGATGATGATCGCGCCGCCGATCGCATCGCGCCCGTAGAGCGCGCCCTGCGGGCCCTTCAGCACCTGGATCTGCTGGATGTCGAACAGCTCCTGATCGAACTCGTACGGATTGGTCTCGAGGACCCCGTCCACCAGCACGGCGACCGAGGGCTCGCTGTTGCGCGCCTGCGAGATGCCGCGGATCGTGATGAAGGAGTTGCCGACGTTCTGGGTCTCGACGAGCGTCATGTTCGGCACCATCGCGATGAAATCCCGCGGCGCGGTGATGCCCGCCGACTGGATCTGCTGAGCCGTGAAGACGCTCAAGGTGATCGGCACATCTTGAGCGGCCTCGCTGCGCTTGCGGGCCGTGACCACCACCTCTTGCAGCTGATCGCTCGCGGGCGCGGCGGCGCTCGAGCGGCCCGACGCGCTCGAAGCGCTCGAAGCGCCCTGCTGCGCCTGGGCTTGGGTCTGGGTCTGGGTCTGCGCGAGCGCCGGCACCCCCACGACCTCCATCACTCCCGCCAGGGCGGCGAGCGCCACCCACTTCGGCTTGCTTGAGACCATCTCGACCTCCCTCCTGCACGCCCTGTTCGGGCCCGCAGCGTCACGACGGTAAGCTCGGCGAATTGTTCGGATAACGAAATATAGTTCGTTACACGAAACATCGTGAACCCTGGCGACCGCGCCCGTCAAGTCGCGCACGCTTGTGCCCGCTCGTCCGGTTGCTTTTTTCGCATATCGAATTCAATGTCGGCGGCATGGTCCGCGCCGCGAAGCCGCACGTTTTCCGAGCCCGAGCCGCCCGCGCGCGACCGGCGCGGCGCCCCGGCTTGCGGCGCGAAGGCATGGGAGGGCTCGCCAAGGGGCTCGCCGTCATCCGTACCTTCACTCGCGACCGGCCCATGCTCACCCTCACGCAGGTCGCCCGCGCCACGTCGATGGCTCCCGCGACGGCTCGGCGCTGCCTGCTGACGCTCGAGGATCTCGGCTACGTGATGCGCAGCGGCCGCGACTTCCTGCTGCGCCCGAAGGTGCTCGAGCTCGGCGCGGCCTATCTCGATTCCATCGACATCGAGCGCCTCACGAAGACCCGTCTCGAGGAGCTCGCGCGCCTCACGAGCGACTCGGCCGCGCTGTGCATGCTCGACGGGACTGAAGTGGTGTACGTGGCGCGCGCCTCGGTGCGAACGCTGATGCGCCTCGAGGCGCACGTGGGCAGCCGCTTCCCCGCCCACGCGACCTCGACCGGACGGGTCCTGCTCGCGGGGCTCTCGCCCGAGCGTCTCGAGCGCTACTTCCGCGACGTGACGCTCGAAGCGCTGACGGACGTCACGATCGTCTCGCCCGCGCGGCTCCGGCAGATCATCGAGGAGTGCCGGCGGTCCGGGTACTCGGCGGTCGCCGACGAGCTCGCCTACGGCGTCGTCGCGCTCGCCGTGCCCGTGATCGACCAAAGCGGCCGGGTGGTCGCCGCGCTCAACTCCTCGAGCCACTCGAGGCGCATCAGCAAGGCGCGCCTGGTCCGCGACCGGCTCGCGATGCTGCAGGAGGTGAGCGGGCAGATCTCGGCCGATCTCGCGAGCATCCGGGGGCTGTCCTTGAGCGCGGAGGGGTGAGGATCCAGCGCGCGTGAGGATCTAGCGACGGTCGGATGCCTGCGCGCGTGTCACGGCACCGCGACCGGGCGTGCCGCGCCGAGCAGGCTCGGGGCGACCGCGCGCTCGAGCGCGGTCCAGCTCGCGGCGAAATGCTCTCGAGTGCTCGCGACGACCGCGGGCTCGGCCAGCGGGAACTCCGCGCGCAGCGACTCCATCATGAGCGTCCACTTGGGCAGGCCCTTCGGGAAGCGTGCGGCCGGCGTGAAGACGATGCGGCCTTCCACCGGCATGTCTGCGGCGAGCGCCTTCACCGCGGCGATGCGGTCGTAGAGCCCGCTTTGGGGATTGGCGAAGGTGAAGCGGCGTGCGCCGTCCATGACGGTCCATGCGTCCATCTGATCGCCCCCGAAGACGTTCCCGCGCACGTCGCGCAGGTCGATCACGACGGCGCCGCGCGGCGTGAGCAGCACAAAATCGACGTGGAACGCGCCGCCCATGCCGTCGGGAACCAGCACATTGACGAGGTGATTCGCCGCGACGGTCGTCACGGCGGCGACGAGCGCCTTACGCGCGCGCCGCTGGCGGTACCAGCGGTACGCCCACGCAAGCCCCCAGCCCGCCACTGCGGCAGCGGCGATGAGCCCCCAGGTGAGCGGCGGCAGATTCTCGAGCAGATTCATGCCCGCGGATCTCCGGTTGCCGCGTCACTCGAGCGCGGTTCGCAGCGCATCGAGCTGCGGCGCAATCTCGGTCGCGGACACCGGACGCTCGAGGAGCCGCGCGAGCGTATCGGGCACGTCGAGCGGGTGTCCGGTGAGGGGTTCGATGAGCTCGCGGAATTTGGCCGGATGGGCCGTGGCGACGATCACCCAGCGGCCGCGGCGCCCGCGCTCCGGCGCCAAGCGAGCATAGACCTCAGCGGCCGCCGCCGTGTGCGGGCACCAGGCGCGGCCGTGCTGCTCGTAGCCGAGCCGGATTCGCCGCCGGATGCCGCCATCGTCCACCGAATCGGCCTCGACGGCGTCGCCGAGCGCCGCAAAGTCCGGGTAGAGCGCTCGCAGCCGCTCCATGTTGCTCGGATTTCCCACGTCCATCGCGCAGGCGAGCGTAGCAATGCTCGGCCGCGGGCGCCACTCACCCGTTCGCAGAAAATCCGGAACGGCGCGGTTCGCATTGTGCGCGAGCACCACTCGCGCGATGGGCAGCCCGAGCCTGCGCGCCCAGATGCAGGCGAGTGAGTTGCCGAGATTGCCGGCAGGCACGACGAACGAGGCAGGCTCGCCGTGCTGCCTCGAGATCGCGAGGCTCGCCGCCGCGAAGTACACCGCCTGCGGCAGCAACCTGCCGAGATTGATGCTGTTCGCCGAGGTCAGCCTGCGGCGGGATGCGAGCTCCGAATCAAGGAAAGCGTCCTTGACGAGCCTCTGGCAGTCGTCGAAGGTGCCGCGAACGGCGAACGAGCGCACGTTGCCGCCCCAGCAGGTGAGCTGCCGCTCCTGCGTCGGCGAGACGAGCCCCTTCGGATAGAGCACCGCGACCTCGATGCCCGGGCGTCCGTGGAACGCCGCGGCGACGGCGCCGCCGGTGTCCCCGGAGGTCGCGACGAGAATGGTGAGCGCGCGCTGCTGCGCCGCGCCCTGGGCCGTCGCAGCACCCCGAGCCGTCGTGGCGCCCTCGAGCCGCGCGAAGCTTGCCGCGAGGAAGCGCGCGCCGAAATCCTTGAACGCAGCAGTCGGGCCGTGGAAGAGCTCGAGGACGGCGAGCGATCCGTCCGCCGCGAGCGGCACGAGCGGCGCCTCGAAGCTGAACGCCTCGGCGGCGATGTCCGCGAGATGCGGCTCGAGCCGCGTGCCGGCGACGAATGGCCGCAGCATCACCGCCGCCAGGCTCGCGAGCCCGGCCGGCGCGGCCTCCTCGAGCTCGCCGAGCGCGAGCCGCGGCCACTCCTGCGGGACGTACAGTCCGCCATCGGGTGCGAGCCCACGGACGAGCGCCTCGTCGAAGGAAGCCGGCTCCCCCGGATCGCGCGTGCTGATGAAACGCATCGCGCTCATGCGCAGTCCACGATGCGCGCCCCGGAGGACCCGAAGTCGACGACCCAGTCGTCGATCGTCACGGTATGCCGCGCGAACTCGGCCCGCATGGCCGACCGCACCTCCTCGGCGCAAGACTCGATCGACCAGGCGAACATGGCCGGCCCCGCGCCGGAGATGGAGCATCCGAGCGCGCCGGCGGCCATGGCCGCCATTCTGACAGCGGCGAATCCCGGAATGAGCGCCTGGCGCTGCGGCTCGATCACGACGTCCTCGAACGAAGCACGGATCATGTCGAGATCGTTGGTGAAGCACCCCGAGATGAAGCCCGCGAGGTTCGCCGTCTGCCACACGAAGTCCGACAGATCGACGCTGCGCCTCAGGATCGCGCGGGCCTGGCGGGTCGAGAGGAACATGTGAGGGTGCGCGATGATCGCGCGCACCGACGGCGGCACCGGGATGGGCTTCACGCGCGGGTGATCGATGCCGACCGTCAGCACGAGGCCTCCGAAGAGCGAGGGCGCGATGTTGTCGACGTGCAGCGACCCGCTCGCGACCGCCTCGCCTTCCATCGCGAACTTCAGCAGCTCGAGCTTCGGGCGCGGCTCCGGCAGCAACGCGTTGGCGGCGACGACCGCGCCGACGGCCGAGGCCGCCGAGCCGCCGAGTCCGGACCCGAGCGGAATCCCCTTCTCGATCTCCATGTCGATGCCGAAGTCGAGTGCGAGCCCGGTCACCATGGCAGCGAGCGCGCGCCCGGCGGTGTTGCGCTCGGGCTCGAGCGGCAGGTCGGTGCTCGCGCCCCGAATGGCGCTGATCGTCACCCCCGGCTCGGCCTTGCGAGTCACCGTCACACGGTCCCCGAGCGCATCCACGGCGAACCCGAGGATATCGAATCCGATTGCGACGTTGCCCACCGAGGCCGGCGCGAAGGCGGTGGCTCGCTCGATGGCGCGGGGCTTCACAGGCGCGCCCCGAGGTAGGCGGCGAGCCGCAGCAAGTCCGCGAATACCCCGCCCGCCGTCACCGCCGGACCGGCGCCCGGGCCCTGGACGATGAGCGGATTGTCGCAGTAGCGCCCTGTCGCGAACCGCACGACGTTGTCCGTGAGCGCGATGTTCGCGAAGGCATGCTGCGCGTCGAGCTCCTCGAGCCCGACCGTCGCCTCGCCTGCCGCCGTGAGACGGCCCACGTAGCGCAGGACCCGGCCGCGGCTGCGCGCGCCTTCGAGGCGCTCGAGCATCGCCGCATCGTGCCGCGAAAGATGGCTCATGAACTCCTCGATCGACCCATCGCCGAGCCCGGTCGGCACGAGGCTCTCGATGCGCACATCGCCGAGCTCGAGCGCGAGGCCCATCTCGCGTCCGAGAATGATGAGCTTGCGCGCGACATCCATCCCCGAGAGATCATCGCGGGGATCGGGCTCGGTGTAGCCGCGCTCGCGCGCCTCGCGGACGATCTGCGAGAACGCCGTGCGCCCATCGTAGATATTGAAGAGATAGGCGAGCGTGCCGGAGAAGATCCCCTCGATGCTCGTGATCTCATCCCCCGTCTCGCGCAGGTCCCTCAGCGTCTGGATCACGGGCAGGCCCGCGCCCACCGTCGCCTCATACAGATAGTGGGCCCCGCTCGAGCGCCGTGCCTCGTGCAGCCCGCGGTAGCTCGGCCAGCTCGCGCTGTTCGCCTTCTTGTTCGGCGTCACGATGTGGATGCCGCTCGCGAGCCAGTCGCGGTAATGACCCGCGACGGCCTCGGACGCCGTGCAATCGATGAGCACCGTATGGGGCAGATAATCGACGCGGACGTGCCCCACGAACCGCGTGATGTCGGCGGGCTCCGCACCGTGCTCGAGCGACTCGCGCCAGCTGCCGAGATCGACGCCTGCTTGGGAGAGCAGCATGCGCCGGGAGGTGAGGATCCCGCGGACCCGCAGGTCGAGCTGGAATTGCCTGCGCAGCCGCTCGCTCTGGGAGGCGAGCTGATCGAGCAGCACCCGTCCGACCGTGCCCGGTCCGATGACGCCGATCGAGAGCGTATGCGGCGAGAGATAGTACCCGGCGTGCACGGCGCGCAACGCGCGCGTTGCGTCCTTGCCTGCGACGACGACCGAGATATTGCGCTCCGAGGCGCCCTGCGCGATCGCGCGGACGTTGACCGCCGCGGTTCCGAGTGCATTGAAGACCTTCGCGGAAACGCCCGGAGTGCCTGCCATGCCGTCGCCCACGACGGCCATGATCGCGAGGTCCGGATCGAGATCGACGCTCTGGATCTGTCCCTCGCGCAGCTCCCGCTCGAACGCGGCGCGCACCACGTCAAGGGCGCGCTCGGCTTCGGCCCCCGGCACCGCGCAGCAGATCGAGTGCTCGGAGCTGCCCTGGGAGATGAGGATCACCGAGATCCGCTCCTCGCGCAGCGCGCCGAACAGCCTGTGAGCGGTGCCCGGCACACCGATCATGCCGGCGCCCTCGAGATTGATGAGAGCGATGCGCTCGATGGTCGAGATGCCCTTGACGGGCTGCTTCGAGTCCGGCCGCTCGCAGATGATCGTGCCCGGCTTCTCGGGCGCGAAGGTATTGCGGATCCGGATCGGGATGCCGCGGCCGACGGCCGGCGCCATGGTCTGCGGGTGGATGACCTTCGCGCCGAAGTACGCGAGCTCCATCGCCTCGAGATACGACAGCGCATCGATGACCTTCGCGTCCGGCACTCTGCGCGGATCGGCCGATAGCACGCCGTCCACGTCCGTCCAGATGTGGATCTCGCAGGCCTCGAGCAATGTGCCGAAGATCGAGGCCGAGAAATCGCTACCGTTGCGCCCGAGCGTGGTCTGGACCCCGCGGCCGTCCGAGGCGATGAAGCCGGTGACGACGAGCGTACCGACTCTCTCGCGATCGACGAGGCGCGCCAGATTCGCGCGCGATTCGTCCCATTGGATGGCGGGGCCGAGCGAGCCCCACTCGACGACCACCACGCGCCGTGCATCGAGCCACTGCACGGGGCCCGGACGCTCTCCGCGGGACTCGAGATAGCGGTGGAACAGCTTGGTCGACCAGATCTCCCCGTACCCGGCGATGAGATCCCGGACGTTGCGCGCGGCCGAGCGGGTGAGCCCGACGGTATGCAGGACGCCCTCGATATCGTGACAGTCCCGGTCGAGGGCGGCGAGATACATGCGCGCGGCATCGGGCGCCAGCAATTCCCGCGCGATGTCCGCGTGGCGCTCGCGCAGCCTTCCGAGCTCGTCCTGATAGCCGAGATCCTTCACCTCCGCGAGCGCGACGAGCTGGAAGAGCGCATCCGTCACCCCGCGGCAGGCCGACAGCACTACCGCGAGGCGCGGCTCGGCGCGCGCCTCGAGGATGGCCGCGACCCGCCGGAAGCACTCCGCATCGGCCACGCTCGACCCGCCGAACTTGTGGACGACCCAGGGTGAGGAGTCGGAAAGGTGGGAGGACGCGCTGGTCATGGTGGACGGATCATGGTGGAGGCAAGCCGCAGGCACGGGCCAACGGCGGTGCGACTCTACTCAAGGCGGTCGGTGAGGCGCAACTTGACGCATAATTTGTCCGTGGAAACGCAAATCACCCCCTTGCTGCCGCTCTACCGCCGCGAGCGCGCGGCGCACAGAGCCCTGGCACTCGCGATCGTCTTCCACACGCGGGGCTCGACGTACCGCAAGCCGGGCGCCCTCATGGCGATCGCGGCCGACGGCTCCTACGCGGGCCTCCTCTCCGGAGGGTGCCTGGAATCGGACCTGCGCGAGCATGCGGCCGCCGTCATCGCCAGCGGCTCGGCCGAGATCGTGACCTACAACACCGGCGGCTCGGACGATGCGCTCTGGGGCCTCGGCATCGGCTGCGAGGGCGCCATGGAGATCCTCCTCGCGCGCGTCGGACCGGACGACGGCTGGCAGCCCCTCACGCACCTCGCGCAGGCCCTCGACGCGCATCGCTCCACCACCTTCGGGGTCGTGGTGGAGTCGCGCTTGCCGGGGATCGCGGCCGGCGCATTCGTCCTTCCCGGCCGCACCTTGCCGCACGCAGCCGCGCCCGACACGGCACCGGCCGCCCCTGCGCCAACCCCTGCTCCCACGCTCGCGCCTGTAGGCGCCGCGGCGCTCGGCCCGGTGCTCGCAGCCGAAGCCGAATCGCTGCTCGAGCGCGTGGGGCTCGAGGCAGAGCCCGGCTGGCTCGAATCGAGCGGCTTGCGGCTCCTCGCCCTGCCGCTCGCGCTGCCGCCGCGGCTCCTGCTGCTCGGGGGGGGGCCGGATGCGCTGCCCATCGTCGACTTCGCGTCGCGACTCGCCTGGAAAGTGACCGTGTATGACCACCGCCCATCGTACGCCGAGCGCCAGCGATTCCCGGCGGCCGAGCGCGTGATTCTCGCGCGCCCTGAGGAGCTCGCCCACACGCTCGATCTCGCCTCCTTCGACGCCGCCGTCGTCATGAGCCACCACATGCCGTCCGACCTCGAGTACCTGCGCGCACTCGGCGCGAGCCGCATCGGCTACGCAGGGCTGCTCGGGCCGGCACACCGCCGCGAGAAGCTTCTCGGGGATCTCGGTTCCGAGGCCCAAAGCCTGCGCGGCCGCTTGCACGCGCCGGTGGGCCTCGACCTCGGCGGACGCACACCGGAGTCGATCGCGCTTGGCATCGTCGCCGAGATCCACGCTCATCTGCATCCGCGTGAGGGCGGAACGTTCGGCGAGCGCCCCGAGCCGTGAACGAGCAGCAGCTCCTCGAGGCGCAGCTCGCGCGCGAGCGTGCGCACCTCATGGATATCGCGGCGGCGCTCGACCGCGGCGCCAATGCCGGCATCGGCGCCGGCATCGGCGCGCCGCGTGAAACCCGGCCGGTGGCGACAGATCATCGACTTATTTCCAATGGATTTATAGTAGCTTGCGAGTATTATCTCATGTTCATAGAGAGATTGGAGCGGGCCCGCGCGTGCACCTTGCTCGAGCGCTCGCCCGGCGTCGCGACCGCGACCCACGCCGCGGCCGCCACCCGCGGCGCGGCCGTGACCCACGCCGTCGCACGACTGCAGGCGGCGCTCGCTCGCTGCTCCGAGCCCCCCACGCCCTCGCGCGGCCCGGCCGGCGCGCTCACTGACGAAAGGTCCGATGCAGCCGAGCCACACGTTGCCGCGGCACACGCCGCGCGGCGCGCCGAGCTCGCGATGCAGCTCCTCGAGGCGCGCGCCGCGCTCGAGGGGTGCCTCGCGGCGAGTTATTCGCTCGAGGACCGGCGCGCGGTCGCGCATCTCGATGCCGACTCCATTCTCGAGGAACGCAGGCTCTACCGCGAGGTGCTGAAGGATGGACTCGAGCCGCGCGGCGCCTGAGGGCGCCCCGACGCTGCATTCGCTCGTGCTCGCCGCGGGCGCGTCGACGCGCTTCGGCTCACCGAAGCAACTCGTGCGTCTGCAAGGCCGCCCCCTCCTGCATCGCGCCGTCTCGAGCGCCGCGGCGATCACCGGCCAGGCCGTGACGGTCGTGCTCGGCGCGCATGCGGCCGAGCTCGCGCCGCTCCTGCGGCACTCGCCCGCCGCGGTGATCGTCAACCGCCACTGGCAGGAAGGCATCGGCAGCTCGATCCGCGCGGGCGTGGCGCGCCTCCCCGCGAGCTGCGACGGCGTCCTGATCCTGCTCGCCGATCAGGCGGCCGTCACGGTGACGGATCTCGAACGGCTCTGCGCCGCCTGGCGCCGCGACCCGCTGCGTATCGCCGCCTCGCGCTACGACTCCATTCTCGGAGTGCCGGCCGTCTTTCCGCGCTCGGAGTTCCCTGAGCTCGCGAGCTTGCGCGGCGACCGCGGGGCCCGCAGTCTGCTGCGGCGGCGCGCGCCTCATTTGACCGCCGTCGAGCTCGCGAGCGCGAGCATCGACATCGACACGCCGGAAGACTTGCTGCGGCTGCCCTCCGGGCAGGCCTAGTGCTACCGCTCACTGGCCCGCGAGAGCGGCGGCCCTCGCGAGCAGGCGCTCGGCCATCAGCAGGTGCGGACGGTCGACCATCCGGCCGTCGATGCTGGTCACGCCGACCTCGGGCGAGGCGGCGAACGCAGCGACGATCCGGCGCGCCTGCTCGATCTCCCCTTCGGTGGGCACGAAGGCGGCGTTGATCGGCGGCACCTGATCGGGGTGGACCGCGAGCTTCCCGGTGAAGCCGTCGCCGCGTGCGCGCGCGAGCTCGCGCGCGAGACCCGCCGCGTCGCGAATGTCCCCGTACACGCCGTCGATGGCCTGCACTCCGGCCGCCGCGGCGGCGAGCAGGCTGAGCGTGCGCGCGAGTTCGAACGTGAACGCGAGCGAGCCATCCGCGTCGCGCCGGCGAGCGGCGCCGAGCGCCGCCGAGAGGTCTTCCGCGCCCCACGTGAGTCCCGCCAGGCGCGGCCGGCAAGCGCTCGCGGACGCGCCGATCCGCAGCGCTTCGGCAAGACTTCCGAGGCCCAGCACGGCCGCCGCAGTCTCGGTCGCGATCACCAGCACGCGGATCGTGAGCGGCGCGAGTCCCTCGCGCGCCTCGAGCGCCACGAGGTAGTGATGCACCTCGAGGATCTCCGCGGCGCGGGCGATCTTCGGCAGGACGATCCCG
Source organism: Steroidobacteraceae bacterium (assembly GCA_050738535.1). Taxonomy (GTDB): domain Bacteria; phylum Pseudomonadota; class Gammaproteobacteria; order Steroidobacterales; family Steroidobacteraceae; genus JASHUC01. The sequence goes on along the minus strand of JBOHZT010000003.1, from coordinate 19,295 downwards.
TCGGGGGCGCCGGGCGCCACGGCCGCGAGATCCTCGAGCAGCGCACCGCTCGCCAGGCCATTGACGCGCACCCAGAGCGGCTTGCCCGCGCGCGCCGCCCGGTCCCCGAGCGTATGGGCGATCAGCTCGCGCGCCGCGGCGCGCCGCGCTGGCGCCACGGAGTCCTCGAGATCGAGGACCACTGCATCGGCGGGGCTCGCGAGCGCCCGCGCGAGCTTGCGCTCGCTGTCACCCGGCACGAAGAGCCAGGAGCGCGCGATCATGCCGGCCGCTTCAGCATCAGCGCCGCGCGCAGACAGGAAGCCACTTCCTCGTCGCGCTGATTGAACGCGCGATGCTCGAACGTGACGATCCCCGAATCCGGGCGCGAGCGACTCGCGCGCTTCGCGACGACGGTGGTCTCGATGTGCAGCGTGTCCCCGACCAGCACCGGACGCGGAAAGGTCACCTTCTCCCAGCCGAGATTGGCGATGGTGGTGCCATACGTCGTGTCGTACACGGAAATGCCGACCATCAGCCCTAGCGTGAGCACACTGTTGACGAGCGGCTCCCCGAACTGCGTCCCCTTGGCGGCTTCCCGGTCGAGATGCACGGCGGCCGGGTTCATCGTGAGGGCGGTGATGAGGACGTTGTCGGTTTCGGTCACGGTCTTGCGCACCGCGTGCTCGAACCGGCGCCCGACCTCGAATTCCTCGAAGTACAGCCCTGACATGACGCCCATGATACCAGCGAGGGAGATGCCCGCCGGCTTTCCTCCTACCGCTCGGGCAGCTCGACGCCCTCGAGCAGCTCGCTCACCTCCGCCCGGTTCGCCGTCCGGTGCGCCCGGTCGACGAGCCGGCGATCGAGATGCGGCGCGAGCAGCTGGATGAAATCGTACATGTACTTGCGCAGCAGCATTCCGCGCCGGAAGCCGATCCAGGTGACGTGCGGCGCGAAGAGCTGCGAGGTGTCGAGCGAGGCGAGATCAGCATCCTCGCGGGGATCGACGGCCATCTCCGCGACGATGCCGACGCCGAGCCCGAGTCGCACGTACGCCTTGATGACATCCGCATCCCGAGCGGTGATCGCCACGTCCGCGGTGAGCCCCGCCTTGGCGAAGGCCTGCTGGAGCGAGGAAGGTCCCGTGAAGCTGAACGTGTACGTGATGATCGGATACGCGCCGAGCTGCTTGAGCGATGGGCGCGGGATCGCGGCGAGCGGATGCTCGCGGGGCACGACGATGACGCGGCGCCAGCGGTAGCAGGGCAAGATCGTCATGTCCTCGAACAAATGCTCCGACCCGGTCGCGATCGCGCAGTCGATCCGGTCCTGCGCGGCCATCTCCGCGATCTGCTCCGTCGTGCCTTGATGCAAATTGAGGCGCACCTCGCCGTAGCGGGCGCGGAAGGCGCGGATCACGTTGGGCAGCACGTACCGCGCCTGGGTATGCGTCGTGCCGATCGAGAGGCTTCCCCTGCCCTCGTCGCGCAGCTCGGTCGCGAGGTCGCGGATGGCCTGGGTCTCCTTGAGGATCCTCACGGCGCGCTCGATGACCTGCTGGCCGGCCGGCGTGATCCGCGTGAGATTGCGGCCCTCGCGGGTGAAGATCTGGAATCCGAGCTCGTCCTCGAGGAGCTTGATCTGCTTGCTGACGCCCGGCTGGGAGGTGTGCAGCTTCTGCGCGGCCGCAGTGATGTTGAGCCCGCTCTGGGCGACGGCGGCGAGATACCGCAGCTGATGGAGTTTCATGGACGCGTTAGCCCCCGCTCTATCCCTCGAGAAGCGCCCCTATGATCGACGCCGGCCGGGGCGCGGCTCATAACGATTGTGAATCTGCATATACCCCGCCTGTCTATGCGGGTCCGGGCCCGGCCCATGGGCCGCCAGCCGGCCCCGCCGCGCGCCGCCCAGCCGGGATGACACATAACCATGCCGCAGACTCAAAGAAGAAAAGATTCGTTCTGCTGCCCCGCGCCCGCCGATACAGTGACCGACACACCATGGGCCAAATCCTCACACTCGAGCTGGAATCCAAAGCCGCGGCGATCCGGGAGCTGCTCGGCGAGGCGGTGCGCCGGTACGGCCGGGTCGTCTACGCGAACAGCCTCGGCGCGGAAGCGATGGTCCTCACGGACTTGATCGCGACCGACTTCCCGGGCATCGACATGGTGAGCATCGACACCGGGCGGCTGCATGAAGAGACCTACGAGCTGCTCGAGAAGCTGCAGCGGCGGTACGGCAACCGCATCCGCGTCATCTATCCGGACACCGCGGAGCTCACGAAGCTGGTCGCCAAACAGGGCATCAACGGGTTCTACCACAGTCCCGATGCGCGCGTCGCGTGCTGCGACGTGCGCAAGGTCCTGCCGTTCAAGCAGTTCGTGGCCGGCTACTCGGCCTGGGTGACGGGCGTGCGCCGCGAGCAATCGACGACCCGCTCGCTCGGCTCCCCGATCGAGTGGGACGCCCAGCACGGCCTCTACAAGGTGAGCCCGCTGCTCGAGTGGACCGAGGAGCACGTCTGGTCGTACATCCGCACCCGCAAGATCCCCTACAATGTGCTGCACGACCGGCAGTACCCGAGCATCGGCTGCGCGCCGTGCACCCGGGCGGTGCAGCCGGGCGAGGATAGCCGGGCCGGCCGCTGGTGGTGGGAGAACCCCGAAACACGGGAGTGCGGACTGCACCCCCGCGTGCGTAACGCCGCCGTCCCGAGCTGAGGAGGACCCCGCCCCGAGGGATGGGGGTGTGGCAGGCTCAGCGAGGCGCTTGGCGCGCGGAAATTCTGTCATGGATCACTTGCCGATCTTTCTGCGCATCGAGAGCCGCACAGCCGTGGTCGTCGGCGGCGGCGCCGTCGCGGCGCGCAAGGCGGAGCTGCTGCTCGCCTGCGGCGCGCGCGTCACGCTCGTCGCTCCCGAGCTCTCGCGGCCGGCCGCAGCCCTGCTGGCAAGCGCCGCGGACCGGATCGAGCACCTCGCGGCGGCGTTCGACCCCCGCCAGCTCGCGGGCGCGGCGCTCGCCATCGCCGCGACGGACTCCCCCCCCGTCAATGCGTCCGTGGCCGCTGCGGCCGCTGCTCGCCACTTGCCCGTGAATGTCGCGGACGACGCGGCCCTCTCGAGCTTCATCCTGCCGGCGGTGGTCGATCGCTCTCCCGTCATCGTCGCGATCGGCACGGAAGGCACCGCGCCCGTGCTCGCGCGCCGGCTGCGCGAGCAGATCGAGGCGCTGCTTCCGGCGCGCCTCGGCACACTCGCCCGCTTCGCCGGCGCACGCCGCGCAGCCGTCCGGCAGGCGCTGCGGCCGAGCGAGCGCCGTCCGTTCTGGGAGCGCTTCTTCGGCGGCGGCGCGAGCGCCGAGGTACTCGCCGGGCGGGAACGCGAGGCGGACGCGAGCTTCACCCGCGAACTCGCCGCCGCGAAGAGCCACGACGCGCCGCGGGGCGAGGTGTACCTCATCGGAGCCGGACCCGGCGATCCCGATCTGCTGACGCTCAAGGCGCTCCAGCTGCTCCAGCAGGCCGATGTCATCCTGTACGACCGGTTGGTGTCGCGCGAGGTGCTCGACCGCGGCCGCCGGGAGGCGGAGCGAATCTACGTCGGCAAGGAAGCCGGGGAAGCGGGCGGCGGCACGTCCCAGCAGCGCATTCACGAGCTGATGGTGAGCCGCGCCGAGCAGGGACAGCGGGTGGCACGTCTCAAGGGCGGCGATCCGCTCGTCTTCGGGCGCGCCGCCGAGGAGCTGCGCTGCCTCGCGGAGCGCGGCATCCCCTTCACGGTGGTGCCCGGCATCACGGCAGGCATGGCGGCGGCGGCAGCGGCGGCCATCCCGCTCACGGACCGCGACCGTGCGCGCTCGGTGACCTTCGTCACCGGCCGCCCCGCCGCGGGCGAGGATCTCGACTGGCAGACACTCGCACGGCCGGGGCAGACCACGATCTTCTACATGGGCGTTGCGACGCTCGAGCGCATCGCGAGCGCGCTCACCGCCGCGGGCGCCCCTCTCGAGCGACCCGCGGCACTCGTCGAGCGCGCCTCACTCCCGGAGCAGCGGATCCTGCGCGGATCGCTCGGCACGATCGCCGCGCTCGCGCGGGCCGAGCGCGTCTTCTCGCCCGCGCTCCTCATCGTCGGCGAAACTGCCGCTGCCGAGGCGGGCACGTCCGCCATCGCCACCATCACACAGGCGCTGAGAGGCGTCGCCTGAGCACGAAGGGCCTCGTATGAGCATCCGAAACGGTTTCGCGGGAACGGTCGGCCACACTCCCCTCATCAGACTGCGCGCCGTGAGCGAGGCAACGGGCTGCGAAATCCTCGGCAAGGCCGAGTTCTTGAATCCGGGCGGATCGGTGAAGGACCGGGCCGCGCGCGCGATCATCGAGGACGCCGAGCGGCGCGGCGAGTTGAAGCCCGGCGGCATCGTCGTCGAGGGAACCGCGGGCAACACCGGCATCGGGCTCGCCCACGTCTGCAACGCGCGCGGCTATCGCTGCATCATCGTGATGCCGGACAACCAGTCGCCGGAGAAGTATCAGCTGCTCGAGATGCTGGGGGCCGAGCTCTACAAGGTCCCCGCCGTGCCCTACAGCAACCCCAATCAGTACCAGAAGGTGGCCCAGCGGCTCGCCGCCTCGCTGCGCAACGCCGTCTGGTCGAATCAGTTCGACAACCCGGCGAACCGCCGCGCCCACGTCGAGACGACGGGACCGGAGATCTGGGAACAGACCGGAGGCCGACTCGACGCCTTCGTCGCCGCCGCCGGCACGGGCGGCACGGTCGCCGGCGTCTCCGAGTACTTGAAGTCGCGCTCGAGCGCCGTTCGATGTGTGCTCGCCGATCCCCCCGGCAGCAGCCTCTACGAGTTCGTGCGCAACGGCGCGCTGAAGGCGACCGGCTCGGGCTCCATCACCGAGGGCATCGGCACCGGCCGGATCACCGCGAACTTCGCGAACGCGCCGCTCGATGACGCCGTTCACGTCGAGGATGCCGATACCGTCCGGCACGTGTATCGGCTGCTGCGCGAGGAGGGGCTGCTCCTCGGCAGCACTTCCGGAATCAACGTGGCCGCCGCGGTGCGCGTCGCGCGCGACCTCGGTCCCGGCCACACCGTCGTCACCGTGCTGTGCGACGGTGGAGCGAAGTATCAGTCGCGCCTCTTCAACCCCGCATGGCTCGCGCAGAAAGGGCTCGCGGCGAGCGCGGGAGAGCCGCGGAAAGGTGAACCCATCGCACTGGAGAACGTCTTTGTCGCTTGAGCGCTCGAAGCTCGCGACGGTCACCGACGTCGTGATCGTCGGAGCCGGACCCGTCGGACTCTTTCAAGTCTTCGAGCTCGGGCTCCTCGGCCTGCGCGCCGAAGTGGTGGACTCGCTCCCGCAGATCGGCGGGCAGTGCATCGAGCTCTACCCGGACAAGCCCATCTACGACATCCCGGCGGTTCCGGTGTGCACGGCGCAAGAGCTCATCGAGCGGCTCGCCGAGCAGATCCGACCCTTCGGCGCGGGATTCCACCTGGGGCAGGAAGTGACCGAGGTCACCCCGCGCCCGGACGGCCGCTTCGACGTGCTGACGCATCGCGGGCTGCGCTTCGACACCGGCGCCGTGATCATCGCGGGGGGCGTCGGTTCGTTCCAGGCGCGCAAGCTCGCGCTGCCGGGAGCGGAGAAGTACGAGGGCGAGCGCATCCATTACCGGGTGAAGGATGCCAGCCGGCTCGCGGGCGAGGACCTCGTGATCCTCGGCGGCGGTGACTCGGCGCTCGATTGGACACTCGAGCTCGCCGAGAAGGCGGCGAGTGTCGTGCTCGTGCACCGCCGCAGCGAATTCCGCGCGGCGCCGGCGTCCGTCGAGCGAATGCTCGCGCTGCGCGACGCGGGCAAAATCGACTTCATCGAGGGACAGGCGCAGTCGCTCGTCGAGCAGGACGGCGCGCTGCGCGCGATCCGCGTGCTCGCGCGCGACGGCGTGACGCGCACGGTGTCGCTCGGGCAGCTCCTCGTGTTCTGGGGCCTGCACCCGAAGCTCGGGCCGATCGCCGAGTGGGGCCTCGCGCTCAACCGCCGCACCGTGACCGTCGACACCGCGACCTTTGCGACGAGCGTGCCCGGCATATTCGCGGTGGGCGACATCAACGATTATCCGGGCAAGAAAAAGCTCATCCTCTCGGGGTTCCACGAGACGGCGCTCGCCGCGTTCGCGGTGCGCGCGTATCTCGCCCCCGGGGAGAAAGTGCACCTGCAGTACACGACGACGAGCCCGCTCCTGCAGCGCCGGCTCGGTGTGAGCGGCGCTGCGGAGAATGCCGCGCGGGGGGATGCTCGATCGCTCGCAGCAGGACCCGGTTGAAGCGCTGCGACGCCTCGATTTGAGGCACGTGGCCGACGCCGGCGAGCTCGATCAGCTTCCCATCGGGGATCCGCGCCACGGCGCGGCGTGCGAGCGCTACGTCGCTCGGCAGCCGTGCTGCCGCCGCGGGCGGCAAGGGACCGTCGAAGGGCAGCGTGCGGTCGAGCGAGCCCACGACGATCACGGTCGGCATCGCGAGCCCCGCGAGGGCGTGGACGATCGGCTGCGTGAAGATCATGTCCGCGACGAGCGCCTGATTCCAGGCATAGCGCTCGCGCCCCGTGCCGGTGTAGAGCGACGCGAGCATCCGGACCCAGACATCGTAGGAGGGCTTCCAGCGTCCGCCGTAGTAGCGTTCGCGCTCGTAGCGCTCGATGCGCCCGGCGTCGTTCTCGAGCGTGAGGGCGTAGCGCTCGTCGATGGTGAGATAGAGCGCGCCCGCGTGCCTCGCAGCGGCGAGTCCGAGCGGATCGACGAGCACGAGCTCGGTCACGTCGCGCGGAAAACTCAGCGCATAGCGCGCGGCGAGCATGCCGCCCATGCCGTGCCCGACGAGAATGATCCGCCCGGCTCGCAGCTCGCCGAGGAGCCGCCGCGTGTTCGTCGCGAGCTGCTCGAAGCTGTACTGATAGTTGACGGGCTTCGAGGACTTGCAGAACCCGAGCTGATCGGGCACCACGACCCGGAACCCGGCCCCGGCGAGCGCGGCGATGGTCGCGGCCCACGTCGCGCCGCAAAAGCGCCTGCCGGCGAGCAGCACCACCGTCCGCTCGCCGCCGGCGCCCGGCCCCCGCGGCGCCACGTCCATGTAGGCCATGCCGTAGCGCTGCGCCTGGGTGCTCAGCGCGAAGAACCGCACCGGGTACGGGTAGTCGAATCCTTCGAGATTCGGGCCGTAGACGGGCGCACGCGCCAGGACGGGCGAGACGGCCGCGGCGCAGGATAGAGCAGCGAGAATGAGCCATCGCATGTCGGTCGCGCGAGCCTCCCGACTTGCGATCGTACCGAGCCGCCCCCGCGCGCGCCAGCGCGCCCCGCGCCGCGGAGCATCCCAATCGAGGCGGAAACCCGGTTATGCTGCAAGCCCCACGAGCGATCGAGAGCGCATGAAACGACCCGAGCCATTGACCGGCGGGTCGGTCCCGCCGCGAGACTCCTTCGAAGGCGCGACCGAGGTCATCGCCTGCCCGGACTGCGGACTGCGCCAACTCCTCGAGCCGGTACCCGGCGGGTTCCGTGCCGAATGCCACCGCTGCCGCAGGCCGCTCGCGCACGCGGGCGCCGCGCGGCTCGATGCCGCGCTCGCGCTCCTCGTGGCCGCCGCGCTCGCTTTCATCCCCGCCTGCATCGCACCGCTCCTGGTGGTTCATGCGGACGGCGCCGTCCGCGAGAGCGTCCTCACGAGCGGCGTCGCCGCGCTCTGGAGCGGCGGCTATGCGCCGCTCGCGGTGGTCGTCGCGGCATTCAGCATTGCCGTGCCGCTGGCGTATCTCGCGCTGATGATTGCCGTGCTGGCGGGTGTCCGGATCCTGCCGGCAGCGCGCCTCGGCGGCGCCGCCGGCCCGCGCCTCGGCCTGCTCTTTCGCTGGGGCGTCGCGCTCAGGCCCTGGACGATGATCGAGGTCTACCTGCTCGGCGCATGCGTCGCCTACAGCCGCATGCAAGCCGTCGCGTTCGTGAGCGTCGGCACCGCCGGATGGCTCCTGGTCGCGGCCGGCATCCTCGTGCTGCTGGCCGATGCGGCGCTCGACGCCCACGCTGTCTGGCAAGCGCTCCCGCTCGGGCCGCACGCAGCGGCCGGGGCAAGCACCATCGCGTGCCGTGCCTGCGATCTGCCCGTGCGCGACGCTCGTCCCGGAGACCACTGCCCACGCTGCCGCGCGCGCCTCACGCCGCGCAAGCCTCTGTCGATGCAGCGCACCTGGGCCCTGGTGCTGTGCGGATTCATCCTCTTCATCCCCGCGAACCTTCTGCCGGTTCTCACCATCGAGCAGTTCGGGCGGTCGGACCCGAACACCATCCTCGGGGGCGTGCGCGAGCTCATCCACTTGCATCTGTGGCCGCTCGCCGCGATCGTCTTCCTTGCGAGTATCGCCATCCCGCTCGCCAAGCTCTGCGGGCTCAGCTGGAATCTGTTCCTGACCCAGCGCGGCTCCGCGCGCTGCCTCGTCGGGCGGACCCGCCTGCACCGCGCGATCGATCTCATCGGCCGCTGGTCGAACATCGACGTCTTCATGCTCTCGATCCTCGTGGCGCTCGTGCAGTTCGGCACGCTCACCCGGGTACGGGCCGAGGCCGGCATGATCGCGTTCGCGGCAGTCGTGATCGTGACGATGCTCGCCACCAAATCGTTCGACAGCCGCCTCATGTGGGACGCGGCCGGGAAGCGGACATGACGGCCGGCGGAGAGCGGCCGGGCGGCGAGGGCGCGCGGCAGCCGCCGGACCCCGGCGTGCACGAGCGCCGACGCGTCACGAGCGGCGAGTCCCCAGGCGGCGAATCGCCGGGCGGGGAGTCGCCCGGCGGCGGCCCGCCGCTCGAGCACGCGGCGCTGCGCACGCATTCGTGGCTCTCGTGGATGTGGCTGGTGCCGGTCATCGCAGCCGCCATCGTGCTGTGGCTCGCGTGGCGCAGCCTCGAGGCGCGCGGCCCCGAGATCACGATCGCCTTCGCCGACGCGGGCACGATCACGCCGGGTCAAACTCCCATCAAGTACAAGGGCGTCACCGTCGGCGTGGTGCGATCCGTCAGCTTGGCGGCCAACGTCAGCCAGGTCCTCGTGCATGCGAGGATGTCGCGGGCGATCGAGCCCTACCTCGCGAGCGGGGCACGCTTCTGGATCGTCCAGCCGCACGTCGGCGCGCAGGGGATCTCGGGTCTGTCGACGCTCGTCTCGGGGGCGTACATCGAGATGTATCCGGGCCGGGGCGCGGCCGAGCGGCGCTTCAGGGGGCTCGCCGAGCCGCCGATCCTGCAGCCCGACACGGCGGGGACGCTCTACACGCTCCTCGCCCCGGACGTGAGCTCGCTCATTCCGGGCGCGCCCATCACGTTCCGGGGCCTCGACGTGGGGGAGATCGAGGGCTTCTCGCTCGCCCCCAAGGACCGCGAGGCCAAGATCTACGCCTTCGTGCGGGCGCCCTACGATCAACTCGTGCATGCTTCGACACGTTTCTGGAACGTCGCCGGCATCGATCTGGTCGCAAGCTCCGGGGGTGTGCAGCTGCGGGTGAACTCCTGGCAGCAGCTGCTCGCCGGCGGCGTCGCCTTCGATAATCCGGAGCGCGCCGCCGGCGGATCTCCGATCCCGCGAGGCACGACGTTCGAGCTCTACGACAGCCGCGGCCAGGCATTCCGCTACCCGCATGGCAAGCCGCTCCTCTATCGCGTCGCGTTCGCCGCGGATGCGAGCGGGCTCGGCAAGGGAACGCCCGTCGCGCTCGAGGGCACCGAGATCGGCGAGGTGACCCAGACGCGCCTCACCTACGACCGCCAGCGGCGCGCGCTCTACACGCTCGCGACGCTCGCACTCGATTCGAGCGACCTCGACATCCCGGGAATCCAAGATCCGGCAAGCGCCAAGCAGGCGGCCGCCGTCCGCACGGCGCTCGCCGAGCTCGTTGCGCGCGGCCTGCGCGCGCGCTTGGTGACCTCGAATCTCCTCACCGGCTCGAAGCTGATCGCGCTCGACGTGGTCGCCGACGCCCCGCCCGGCCGGATCCGCCAGGTCGACGGCTTCTCCGAGCTGCCCACGGCGCCCGCAGCCGACATCGAGGCGATTCTGCGCAGCGTCCAGAGCACGATGCACCACATCGACCGGGCGACGGCCGGCCCGCATCTCGCCCACGCGCTCGCCGAGCTCGACGCGACCCTGACGCATCTCGATACGCTCTCGTCGCAGCTCGCTCCCGAAACCAAATCCCTCATCGCGAGCCTGCGCGCGACCTCCGCGGCCGCGCAGCGCGCCGCACAGGCGGCGAATGCCGTGCTCGGCGCGAACAGCACGCGCAGCACGGACCTGCCGCGCCTTATGCGCCAGCTCTCGGATGCGGCGCGCTCGGTCCGCGATCTCGCGGACTACCTCGACCGCCACCCGGAGGCGCTGCTGCGCGGCCGGCAGAAATAGGAGCTGCGTGCCGCATACAGCGGCTCATCAGAGGAGGACCCCGCAGTGGACACGAGCGCCCTGTTACTCTCGAGGCTGCAGTTCGCCTGGGTGATCGCCTGGCACATCCTGCTGCCCGCCTTCACCATCGGCCTCGCCTCCTACATCCTCGTGCTCGAGGCCCTGTGCTTCTTCAGCAAGCGGGAGATCTACCTCACCCTGTCGAACTTCTGGACGAAGATCTTCGCGGTCTCGTTCGGCATGGGCGTCGTCTCCGGGATCGTGATGCCCTTCCAGTTCGGCACCAACTGGAGCCGCTACTCGGATGCGACGGCGAACGTGCTGTCGCCCCTGTTCGCCTACGAAGGACTCATGGCGTTCTACCTGGAGGCGGCCTTTCTCGGCATCCTGCTCTTCGGACGCAAGCTCGTGCCCGCCTGGGCGCACCTCGGCTCCGCGCTCATGGTCGCGGGCGGAACGCTGCTCTCGGCGTTCTGGATCCTGGCGGCAAACAGCTGGATGCAGACCCCGCGAGGCTTCAAGCTCGTGGACGGCCGTTTTTATCCGACGAATTGGCTCGAGATCATCTTCAATCCCTCCTTTCCGTACCGCTTCGCGCACATGGTCTGCGCGGCGTACATCACGACGGCGTTCGTGGTGCTCGGCGTCGCCGCGTACTACCTGCGCCGCGGACGGTTCGGTCCGGAGTCGAGACTGATGATGTCCATGGCCATCGGGCTCCTCACGATCCTCGTCCCGCTCCAGATGTTCATCGGCGACGCGCACGGCCGTAATACGCTCGAGTACCAGCCCACCAAGCTCGCCGCGATCGAGGCGCACTGGCACACGCAAAGCCACGTGCCGCTCATCCTCTTCGCCCTGCCTGATGAGAAGGACGCGACGAACCGCGACGTCCTGAGTGTGCCGGACCTCGGGAGCCTCATCCTCACGCACAGCGCCGACGGCACGGTCCGGGGACTCGACGCCTGGCCGCGCAGCGACTGGCCGCCCGTCGCGATTCCGTTCTTCACGTTCCGCATCATGGTCGGGCTCGCCGTGCTGATGTTGCTCATGGTCGCCGCGAGCTGGTGGCTCAAGTGGCGCGGGACGCTGTACACCTCGCGCGGCTTCCTCGCGGTGTGTGAGCTCGTCTCACCGATCGGGTTCCTCGCGGTGCTCGCGGGCTGGATCACGACCGAGGTGGGCCGGCAGCCCTGGACGGTCTACGGCTTGCTCCGCACAGCCGATTCCGTCACGCCCTCCCTCACCGGCACCGATGTCGCCTGGTCCCTCGCCGGCTACATGGTGGTGTATCTGATCATGTACCCCGTCGGCGTGCGGCACATGATGCGGCTGGTACAGCGCGGACCCACCGAGCGCACGGCCCAGCCGGACGCGATCGAGAGCGGCCACCCCGGGGAGCCGTTCGGCGCGCCGCCCCCGGAGTCCGGGCGATGACCGCGTTCATTCCCGATTTCGTGCCGGTATGGACGGTGCTGCTCGCGCTCAGCATCTTCTTCTATGTGCTGCTCGACGGCTTCGACCTCGGCGTCGGCATCCTCTACGAATTCGCGCCCGACTCGGCCTCGCGCAGCCTGGTGATGAATTCGATTGCGCCCATCTGGGACGGGAACGAGACCTGGCTCGTGCTCGGCGGGCTTGCGCTCCTCGCGGCCTTTCCGCTCGCCTTCGTGATCCTGCTGCCGGCCGTCTACTTTCCCGTGCTGGTGATGCTTCTCGCCCTGGTGTTCCGCGGCGTCGCCTTCGAGTTCCGCTACAAGGACGCGCCCCACCGGACGTTCTGGGACCGCGCCTTCGCGTACGGCTCGGCCGTCGCGACTTTCGCGCAGGGCATCATCATCGGCACCTACATCCAGGGATTCCAGGTCGAGGGGCGGCATTTCGCGGGCAGCTCGCTCGACTGCTTCACGCCGTTCTCGATCTTCACGGGTGCAGCGCTGCTCTTCGGATACGGCCTCATCGGCGCGGGCTGGCTCATCCTCAAGACCGAGGGACCGTTGCAGGAGTGGGCGCGACACAAGGCGCGCTGGTGCCTGCTCGGAGTCGTGATCGCCATTGCCGCCGTGAGCGTCTGGACGCCGCTCATGATCCCGCGGATCGCCCACCGCTGGTTCTCCTGGCCGAGCATCGCGGCCTTCTGCCCGGTGCCCGTCATCACGGCGCTGCTCGTCGTCGCGGCGTGGCGCTCGATCGCGAGCCGCACCTCGAGCGTCGCGCCGTTCGCGAGCGCCGTGGGCCTGTTCGTGCTGGCCTACAGCGGGATCGCCATCAGCCTGTGGCCGATGATCGTCCCCTATCGCTTCACGCTGTGGCAGGCCGCCTCGGCCCCGAGCACCCAGCTATTCCTGCTGACCGGAACGCTCTTCCTGCTGCCGATCATGCTCATGTACTCGGGCTGGTCGTACTGGGTCTTCCGCGGCAAGGTCCGCGCGGGCATCGGCTACCACTAGTTTAAGCTCGGGATCGGACATCCCTGTCACGACCCTCGCGGCGACGAGCAAAAGGCGCGGCTTTTGCTCGCCGCTCGCCGCCGTTGGCGGCGGGCACATCCTGTGCCTTCGGTGGACCTCGCTACGCGGCGGGGGCGCGGGGACTCAACGACGCACGCCGACGAGCTGCAGGAGCGACAGGAACAGGTTCAGGAAGTCGAGATAGAGCGACAACGCCCCGTAGATCGCCTTCTTGCCCATCACCGTGCCGTCCTCTCCGGACACGTACATCGCGCGGATCTTCTGGGTGTCGTACGCCGTGAGGCCTGTGAACACGATGACGCCCACCACGGAGATGGTCATCTGCAGCGCCGTCGATTTGAGGAACATGTTCACGACGATCGCGATGACGAATCCGATGAGCCCCATGAACAGGAACGATCCCCAACGCGACAGATCGCGGCGAGTGGTGTACGCATACGCGCTCGCGGCCGCGAACATGGACCCCGTCACGAAGAACACGCTCGCGATGCTCTGCCCCGTATACAGCAGAAAGATTCCCGAGAGGGACAGGCCGACGAGCGCCGCATAAGCCCAGAAGCTCATCTGCGCCGCGGCGAGGCTCATGCGCTGGATGCGGTAGGCGAGCACCATCACGAGCACGAGCGGTGCGAGCAGCACGACCCAGATGAGGGGCGTGCGGGCGATCGAGGCGTAGAAGCCGCTCTCCGCGCCGGCGTACGCGGTGACACCGGTGAGCAACAGCCCCCCGGCCATGTAGTTGTAGACCTTGATGAGGTAGCCGCGCAGGTCGGTCTCGGCGGCCGCCCCGGCGTAGTAGCCGGGACCCGGGCTGCCGGACCGCATGGGGCTACCGGGCCCCCTGGAGCTGCCGGGCCTCAGAAAGGGGTTGGGCATCTGATTCGCCATAATCTTCTCCGCAACGAGCGCGCTTCGCGACTTGCAGGTGTCCCCTGCACCGGGCATTGTAACCGCGACCGTGCTTGCGCTGTACCCCGATATCTGGCCGATCCATGTGACCGCTGTCGTCCTGAGCGGCACGATATTCCTGATCCGGGGGGTCGCGATCCAGGCGCAGGCACGCTGGCCCATGACGCGGCCCGCCCGCTACTTGAGCTACACGGTGGATACCGTGCTGCTCGCGGCGGGCGTGACGCTGTTCGTGATCTTGCCGCATGCGATGTTCGCGAACGGCTGGCTCAACGTGAAGCTCGCCCTCGTGGTCGTCTATATCATGCTCGGAACGCTCGCGCTCAAGCGGGCTCGGGGCATCGCTTGGCGGCGCGTCTGCCTCGTCGCCGCCCTGTGCATCTACGCGACCATCATCGTCATCGCCTGGACGCACAGCCCTTACGGGCCGCTCGTCTGGCTGCTGCACTGAACGCGGCGGGGCCGCCCGCCGGGGCTGTGCCTGAGCCCTCACTCGCGGCTCGCGCGGCGGAGAGCTTGCCGAGAAGGGCATCGACGATCGCCGCGGGGGAGGGACCTGCGTGGAGGGTGATCACGTCAGGCTCTGCCGCGGTGGGCCGTTCCAGGGTCTCGAACTGGCTCGCGACGAGACTCCGGGGCATGAAATGGCTGCGCCGCGCCGCCACACGCCGTTCGATGACCGAGCGGCGCGCATCGAGGAACACGAACCGCACACCGGTGGCCGCCGCTCGCAGCGTGTCGCGGTAGGCCCGCTTCAACGCAGAGCATGCGACGACGAGCCCCGCCGGGTAGCGCGCCTCGTCGGCGAGCTCCCGGGCGATCGCCGCGAGCCACGGCGCGCGGTCCGCATCGTCGAGCGGCTCGCCTCGGCGCATCTTCTCGATGCTGCTCGCGCTGTGCAGCGCATCGCCCTCGATGAACGGCAGCGCGAGCGCGCGAGCGAGCTGCGACCCGACCGTCGTTTTGCCGCACCCGGACACCCCCATCATCACGAGCAGCTCGCGGGGCATCGTACGCCGCGTCACGGGACCTCGGGTGCCGGCGTCACGGGACATCGTGCGCCGCGCCCGCAGCACCCTCAGTGCCCGTGAGGCTCGCGGCCGGCTCCGCGATCGCCGCGCTCGCAACGGCGGCGGCCACGGCCTCGTGCAGCGCCGGATTGAGCGGATCCGGCACGAGCTGGCCCTGCGGGGCCGCCTCGGCGATCGCACGCGCGGCCGCAAGCAGCATGCGCTCGTCGATATCGGCGGCGCCCGCGCGCAGCGCTCCCGCGAACAGCCCGGGAAACGCAAGGACGTTGTTGATGCTCTTGCCGTCCACCGCGATGGCAGCGCCCGCCTCGAGCGCCGCCACCGATTCGATCTCCGGGTCCGGCTGCGAGAGCGCGAGAATGATCTGGTGATCCTTGATGAGCTCGTGAGGAATGAGACCCCCGACGCCCGTCGTCGCGATCACGATTCGAGCCCGCGACATCACCTGCTCGAGCGTCGCGCCCTGGCCGCGCAGCTCCGCGAGGCGGCCCATCGCCTCGTGCCGGACGTCGGTGCCGAGCATGCGGCCCACGCCGTGAGTCCGCAGCAGCCGCGCGACGCCGAGCCCCGCAGAGCCGAGCCCGATGAGCCCCACGTCGGTCGTGGCGAGCTCGATCCGCGCGATGCGCGCGGCATTGATGAGTGCCGCGAGCACGACCACGGCCGTGCCGTGCTCGTCGTCGAGCAGCACCGGCATGTCGAGCTGGGCGCGCAGCTTGCGCTCGATCTCGAAGCAGCGCGGGGAGCTCACGTTGGCGAGCAGGATCGCCCCGAAGGACGGTGCGATCGCACGCACTGTGTCGACGAAATGCTCCACTGACGTGCTCTCCACCAGCACGGGCACCCCGGAGAGCCCGACGAGCGAGCTCAAGAGCGCCGCTCGCCCCTCCATGACCGGCAGACTCGCACGCGCACCGACATGGCCGACGCCGGGGATCGAAGATCCGTCGGAGACCACGGCGACGGCGCGCGAGACATAGGTGTACTCGCGGGCCTTGCGCGGATCCTTGCGTATCGCGAGGCACACCCGCGCGACGCCGGGCACATAGATGTCGCGGAGAATCTGCTGCGTCGAGATCGCAACACGCGAGCGCATCTCGATCTTGCCGCCCCGGTGATGCTCGAAGACGCGGTCGGACCAGCCGACGAAGCGCGCCGAGGCAAGCGCCGCGAGGCGCTCGAGGAGACGCTGCTGGTCGGACTCGTCGATCGTGAGCGTGATCTCCCAGAGCGTGCGGCCCTGCTCGCGCCGCACGGTCGTGACATGCTCGAGCACGAGGTGCATCGCGGCGATGACGTTGAGCACGCTGGCGAGGCTGCCGGGCAGCTGCGACGTCTCGACTTGAAGAATCTCGGGGACCTTCATAGGGATAGCTGACCTACCGATAGGGGACGAGCGCGGCCTCGCGAGCATATGCGCAAGCCGCGCGGGCGTCGAGACGTCCCCCACGCTCCTCACGCCAAGGCCGGCGCCCGCTCGCTCACGAGCGCGAGCAACTGCTCCTCGCTCAACGTCTCGTGCTGAAGCAGCTGCGCCGCGCCCTTCTCGAGCACGTCGCGCCGCTCGCGGAGAATGCCGATCGAGCGCTCGAGCGTCGTCTCGATCGTGCGCTGGACGAGCGCATCGATGCGCTGCGCCGTCGTGTCGCTGTAGCTGTGCCCCGGGGACATCCCCATCGGCACGGGCATCGCGGACCGCTGCTCGGCCTCGTAGGTGACCGGACCGAGCTCGCGCGCCATCCCGAACCGCGTGACCATGCTGCGCGCGATGTCGGTCACCTTTTGCAGATCGTCGGCCGCGCCGGTCGAGACGACACCGAACACGAGCTGCTCGGCAGCTCGTCCCCCGAGCAGCACGGCCATCTTGTTCTCGAGCTCGTCGCGCGTCATCAAGAACCGGTCCTCCGTCGGACGCTGGATGGTGTAGCCGAGCGCGCCGATGCCGCGCGGAATGATCGATACCTTGTGAACACGGTCGGTGCCGGGCAGTGACAAACCGATGAGCGCGTGCCCCATCTCGTGATAGGCCACGATCTTGCGCTCGGCGGGGTTGAGCACCCGGTTGCGCTTCTCGAGCCCGGCGATCATGCGCTCGGCGGCCGCCGTGAAATCCTCCATCTCGACCGCGTCCGCCGCGCGCCGGGTGGCGATGAGCGCCGCCTCGTTGATGAGGTTCTCGATGTCCGCGCCCGTGAACCCGACGGTGAGCTCGGCAATCTTCTCGGGGTCGGCCGAGCGGCCGGCGCGGATCCTCTTCAGATGCACCGCCGCAATCTCCACCCGATCCTTCTTGTCGGGACGATCGACGAGGATCTGGCGATCGAAGCGACCCGCGCGCAACAGCGCCGGGTCGAGGATCTCCGGCCGGTTGGTGGCGCCGAGCAGCACCAGGCCGGTGCGCGGATCGAAGCCGTCGAGCTCGACGAGCAGCTGGTTGAGCGTCTGCTCCTTCTCGTCGTTCCCGCCTGCCCAAGGATAGGCCCCGCGGGCCCTGCCGAGGGCGTCGAGCTCGTCGATGAAAATGATCGCGGGCGCGCGCTTGCGCGCCTGCTGGAAGAGGTCGCGCACGCGCGCCGCGCCGACCCCGACGAACATCTCGACGAATTCCGATCCCGAGATGAAGGAGAACGGCACGCCCGCCTCCCCGGCCACCGCCCGCGCGAGCAGGGTCTTGCCGCAGCCCGGGGGGCCGACCAGCAGCACCCCTTTGGGCACGCGACCTCCGAGCCGCGCGTAGCGCCCGGGATTCTTGAGGAATCCCACGACCTCGCGCAGCTCCTCCTTCGCCTCGTGCGTGCCGGCCACATCAGCGAACGTCGTCTTGGTGTCCGTCTCGATGAAGACCTTCGCCCGCGACTTGCCGATCGACATGACGCCTTCGGTGCCGCCGCGCCCCCCCATGCGCCGGAACACGAATGCCCAGAGCGCGAAGATGAGCAGCATCGGGATGATCCAGGAGAGAATGCCCTCCCACAGGGAGGCCGAGGCCGTGCCCTTGTATTGGACGCCATGGCTGTCCAGCGCGCTCGCGAGCCCCTGCGGGATCGCGAGCGTCTCGAAGCGGCGCGGACCGTTCTTCTCGAGCGGCTTCTTGAGCAGGCCGGTGATGCGTCGTCCGTCGCTCGAGACCGTCACGCGCTCGATTTGATTGCTCTTCAAGAACGCCCGGAACTGGCTGTACGGGATCGCCGCGGACTGCTTCGCCATCGCGCTCCATCCGAGAGCGATCACCGCGAGCGCGACGAGTGCCACGATCAGGTAGACGGCGTTGTAGCGTCCGGTTTTGTTCATCTAGCCATCCTGCCGGGGTCGCGGTTGCGCCAAGGCGCGTGTGTCGATCATCCCCGCAAAATCAGGGCCTGCCTGCCGCGGGCGGCCCGCCGCGAGAGCGGACCGCGCGGTCCGCGTCGCGGAGCAGGCCTCACGAGGCTAGATCGCCCCGGTCGCGTCGAGGTTCCAACCCGGCGCCGGCCCTGCTACAGTTGCGCCCGTTCGCGCCAGCGCTACCATCCGCGGTCTCCTAGGACCCGAGCTCTGAAGAGCATGCGCCGATTGAGCTTTGCATTACTGCTGCCTCTGTTCTTCGTATTCGCGGAGCAGGGGGCGATGCTGCACAAGCTCTCCCACACGTACTACAGCGGGCGGGCTCGCGCCGCTGAGATGAGCAACGGCAGCGGCCTCATCGACAACAGCGCGTGTCCAGCCTGCCGCGCCTTCGGTCAGATCGCCAACCCCGTCGCTAGCACAACGGCGCTGCCGGTCTCGAAGCCCTCGACTTACCTCCCGGTCACCGATCCTGCGTATCACGTCGCGATCGCGGACCCGTTGCCGCCCCGCAGCCGCGGTCCTCCTCCCCCCGCCTGATCCCGCGTCCCCGGTCCGGTGATTCCGCGCCCGCGCGAGCGAGCGCGGCTCGCCGGGCGGTCCCCTGGCGAGCCGTCGCCGAACGGGCATCGTTCCCGATGATCAGGATGAATTCCATGCGTGATCGCATCGCAGCAGGCTGGCACGCTTGCTCGCTGGCGCTGCTCGCAGCGGTTGCGCTGCCGGTGTCCATCGCGGGCTGCGCGGCCGGCCCCGACTTCGTGCCGCCCGCGCCGCCCCGGGTGAACAGCTACGTCGAGCGGCTTCCCACAGCCACGGCTGCGACGCGAGGCGTCGCGGGCGGCGCCTCGCAGGCGTTCACCAAGGGCGCGGATGTCCCCGGGAACTGGTGGACGCGGTTCCACTCCAAGGCGCTCGATGAGTTGGTCGGCGCTGCGCTCGCCCATAATCACGATCTCAAGGCGACGCTCGCCGCGCTCGAGGCCGCGCACGAGACCCTCCTCGCGCAGCGAGGCGCGTTCCTGCCGGCGGTCTCGGCCGGCTTCGCGGCGAGCCGCCAGCAGGCCGCGAGCGTTCTCGCGCCCGTCCCGAACTATCCCCTGGT
>JBOHZT010000002.1:0-52538 GCA_050738535.1 Steroidobacteraceae bacterium | reverse complement strand
CGGGCAGGGGTATGGCGAGGTCCGCTGGGATGCGCTCATCACCAATCAGGATGGCGAGTCGGCCGCCGCCTACGACGTCCTGACCATGGTGAGCGAGAAAGCCGTTCCGGACGCTTGACGAGCGGCGCGGGCGAATCCGTCAACTCGTCGCAGCGTCACCTCCACAGGGCTCAGCTCCTCCGCCAACGGCCGAAACGCGTGTCTTCGCTCCCCTCGACACGACGACCCTTCTGGAGCACCTCGGGCGCGAGCAACGTGTCGAAATACCGCACCAGAAGCGCTGCCCAGGTCATCAGGCGCATGTCCCTTCAAAGGCACGGAAGAGAACGCTCACCCCGGTGAGAAAACATTGACACCATCATAGATACGGCTGACCGGCGCTGACGGCCTGCCGACCACGAAAAAATGGACTCCGGGGAAGCTACTTGGAGCCCAGCATGGGAAGTAAATCGAGTATCAGCCTGTCCAGGTAGCGGCGCGCGTCGGGATCCAACTCGATGGTGACGGGGCGAACCGCCCCGGACCGCAGGATGCCCCGCGCACAGAGCAGGAGCTTTTCGCAGTGGTGGAACTGCTCGAATGTCTGCAGGCTGAACTGCAGATACGGAGCGACCCGTGCGAAGAGCGAGTACGCCCCCGCCCAGTCGTCCTCGGATCCCAGCCGCCAGATCCGCGCGAAGACGTCGGCCAATGCCACCCCCGGCATCACTCCACATGCGCCCGCGGGCTGAAGCTCCGGTACATACATGCCGCCCCAGCCGAGGAACACACCGACTTCACCTCCGAGCTCGAGCCGGATCGCGCGGATGAGCTGCCCGATGCCCGGGTCCTCCCGCTTCACATAGCGAAAGTTCGCGCAATGGCTGCGCAGCTCGAGCACGAAGGAGAGTCCGACGGGCTCGCCGCCCGGATACCAGTCCTGCACGACGACGGGCACAGCGACCGAGTCGCAAACCGTGCGCGCATACGCGAGCATCTGTCCGGTCGATGAGGGAAACATGCGGGGCAGCGCGATGTTGACGGCCGCGGCGCCCATCTCCTCGGCCCGCCGGGCGAGGCGGGCGGCGTGCCGCGGCGAATGGTGATTGCATTGCGCGACCACCGGGATCCGCCCGTTCGAGTGAGCCATGACCGACTCCAGCACCCGCTGCCGCTCGGAGTCCGCCAGCTTGTAGAACTCGCTGCCGAAAGCGGGGGTGCCGACCGCTGCCGCGCCGGCGGCAATGGAGAAATCCAGCAGCGCGGCCAGAGCGGGGAAGTCGACCTCGTCGTCCGCGCGAAAGGGCGTGGGAAGTATGGGGACCACGCCCTGGATCGGGAGCTCGCTCATGCGATGACGCCGCCGGGGTATCGCACGTGGACCTTCGGATCGTAGAGCGGAATGAAATGCGTCGCGCGCGCGCGGATGTCGCGGTACACCGCATGCGCTTCGATGATGCTCTCGGCGATCCCGAGGGGTCTCAGCTCCTCGACATTCGCAAAGTGGAATGCACAGTCCGAGAGGATGGCGAGGCCATCCGCGGTCGATACCTCGACGAGAAGGGAGGAGCGATGGTGTACACCCGCCCAGCGGCAGACCAGACCCGGAAGGATCTGCTCGACGTCCTCGAGCAGGTGGAAGTTCGCCTGGTTCTCGCCGAGAAGCCAGCACAGGTCGGTATCGGAGATGCAGCCGGGCCTCGGTACGTGGTGCGGATAGGTTGGCGCGATGATGTCCTCGATCCAGCCGCGCCGCGAGACGCAGATCCTCGCGTTGGGAAACAGGCGTAGATTTCCCGTCGTGTAGAGCTGAATGGGCGTGAGAAGGACGAAATCCACGGAGGCAGGAGCGATTCCCGCCGCGCCGAGCGCCGCAGCGGTCTTCCAGGCATCCGGGCGGCGCAACAGAGCGCGCTCGCCGAGATGATCGCGCCACGCGCGGGCAATACCGGCGATGTCGTCGGGAAAGCCGGTGTTCACGACGATGGTCTTGCCGTTTCCCCGAATCACGCCGATCTGGAACTCGAGCGTCGTCCATTCCTGGAACCGCTCCATCCAGTATACCTCCGGGTGGGGGACCTCGACGGCTCCTGCGCGCAACATTCGCAACGTGTAATTCACGGGCGGACACTAGCAAGACGGAAGGGCATTGCGTTAGCCTATTCCTAGCGAATGCCTAGCACGAGATGAATACATGCAACCCGCGGCATCGTACTACTGGGAAAGTCACTATCCGGCCTCCGATGTCGTTCATGTGGACCTCGTGGTCAGGAACGGCAAGCGGGTCCTGCACACGCACGACTACGCGGAGATCGCTCTCACCATCCAGGGCGAGGGGGAATTCCGCTCGGCGAACTTCAGCAGGATCATCTCCAAGGGAACGCTGGTCGTCGTTCCTCCGGGCCTGGCGCACACTTACACGAACTGCAGGGATACCCATATTCTCTTTTGCTCCATCCGCCCCGAGATCATCGAGAGCGTCAGCCTGTCACTCAATATGAAACCCAGCGTCTGGGCGGATGTCGGTCTTGGACGGGCGGAGGCGGCGCAGCGGGTCTTCGCCTGGCAGATCGAGCGCAGTCTGGTTCCGCTCTACGCGCAGACGCTGGCGGAAATGCTCTACACCCACCGCCAACGGGGGATCAAGGCACAGTTTGCGCGGGTGGGGAGGCTCTTTTCCTTTCTGGGCCTGGTCGTGGCGCAGCACCGGCCGCGCGCCGGCGGGGAGGAGCGCCAGGAAGGGGTCAATCTGCAGGCGCTCACCGTACGGGCGCTCTCCTTCCTTCGCAGTGACCTGACCCGGCAGTGGACCATGGCAGAGCTGTGCAACTGCCTGAACGGAGTCCATCCCGTGCATTTATGCCGGGTGTTCAAGCGTGACATGAACATGACGCCCATGTCCTACCTTCGATACCTGCGCTGTCAGCATGCGGCGCACCTGCTTGCGACCTCCGATGCCCCGGTCGGCTCGATCGGTTCCGCGGTCGGATGGGACGATGCGAACCTGTTCTCCCGGCGATTCCGCACGATATGCGGCATCACCCCTAGCACCTATAGGCTCAAGCACGGCCGTAGGTGACGTCATTGCGAATTGCCGGACCCGCTGCCGCGGGGGCTTCCGCTGAACGAGCTCGCGAGCGATCGCGCAGGAATATCGCCTGGGAAAGGCGTGCTACTCGCATGTTCGTAACGGCCTAGCCCGATGGAGTCGCGCCGGTTATCCTGCGCACCGGCGAAGCGCGACTGTCGGGAGGCGACCCATGAAGTTCCCAGCGATCACCCAGGTGCGCGCGTATGTCATGCGAGGCGGGGGCGCGGACTATCACGATCAGACGGGCCGGCACTGGATCGACGATCATATCGCATCCCCGATGAGCCGCTACCCTGAGTACCGGCAAAGCCGCCGCAGCTTCGGCACGAACGTGCTCGGGACTTTGGTGGTGGAGATCGAGGCCGCCGACGGCACGATCGGCTTCGCGGTGACCACGGGAGGCGAGCCGGCCGCGTTCATCGTGGAGCGGCACCTCGCGCGCTTTCTGGAAGGACGGGATCCGTCGGCCGTCGAGAAGATCTGGGATCAGATGTACTTCGCGACTCAGTTCTACGGACGCAAGGGATTGGTGGTCAACGCCATCTCCGGCGTGGATCTCGCGCTCTGGGATCTGCTTGGGAAGCTGCGCGGCGAGCCGGTGTATCAACTCCTCGGCGGGGCGGTACGCGACGAGCTGGTCTTTTACGCCACGGGGTCACGTCCGGACCTCGCCAAGCAGTTCGGCTTCATCGGCGGCAAGCTCCCGCTGCATCATGGTCCGGCGGAGGGGGAGGAGGGGCTGAGGCGCAATCTCGAGGCCCTCGCGCAGATGCGCAGCCGCGTCGGCGGGGACTTCTGGCTGATGCTCGATTGCTGGATGAGCCTCGATCTGCCCTATGCGGTCAGGCTCGCGCATGGCGCGCGCGAGTACGGGCTGAAATGGATCGAAGAGGCCCTGTCTCCTGACGATTACTGGGGTTACGCGCACCTGAAACGTGCGGTGCCGCCCGGCGTGCTGGTCACCACCGGCGAGCACGAGGCCACCCGCTGGGGCTTTCGAATGCTCCTCGAGATGGACTGCTGCGACATCATCCAGCCGGACGTCGGCTGGTGCGGCGGGATCACCGAGCTGCAGAAGATCGCCGCGCTCGCGGACAGCCGAGGGGTACTCGTCATTCCTCACGGATCGAGCGTTTACAGCTATCACTTCGTCGTGACGCGACACAACAGCCCGTTTGCCGAGTTCCTGATGATGGCGCCGGAAGCCGACCGCGTCGTGCCGATGTTTCACCCGCAACTGCTGCAGGAGCCCGTGCCGATCAACGGCCGGCTGAAGCTGCCCGACAAACCCGGTTTCGGTGTCGAGCTGAATCGCACGCTGCCGCTGCACAGGCCCTACGAGCACGGGTGAGTATGGGCCTCACCCGGGCCTCGTACCGGATGGGCCCTTCTTTCCGGCTCACCTTCGGGTATATTCCTCGATCGAGCGTTGTTTCATTTCGGCACTGAACCCCGCAGCCCGCGGTCACGTCCGCGCTCGATCTCGATGGGGTTCACGAAATGCTCATGCAAGTGACTCGCGTGCTCGGTCATGGCCTGATCGAATCGTCCGCTGATCACGACGAAATCGATCATGGAAACGTGCTGGGCGTACTCGCACAATCCCACGCCACCCGCATGCGGGCACACCGGCTTGCCGAATTTCGCGGCGAGCAGCAACACCGCGAGCGCTTCGTTCAATCCCCCGAGGCGACAGAGGTCCGGTTGCGCGACGGCGATGGCATCGCTCGCCAGAAACTGCTTGAACATGACGCGATTATGCGCACGTTCGCCGCTTGCGACGCGTACCGGACCGACAGCGCGTGCAACCTCGGCATGTCCGAGGATGTCATCGGGGCTCAACGGCTCCTCGATCCACCAGGGGTCGAATCGCGACAGGGCTTTCACCCAGTCGATTGCCTGTTTGACTTCCCAAACCTGATTGGCATCGATCATCAGGCGGCGGTGCGGGCCGATCTCGGCGCGCACGATGGCGCAGCGGCGGGCATCGTCATCGAGATTGCCGCCGACCTTGATCTTGAAATGATCCCAGCCCTGGGCAAGTCCTTCGCGGCACAAGCGTTGCAGCTTTTCGTCGCTGTACCCGAGCCAGCCAGCCGAGGTGGTGTAGGCCGGATAGCCCTGCGCGGCGAGCTGCTTCTCGCGCGCAGCTCTGCCCGGAGCTTGCCGATGCAGTATTTCCAGCGCATCATCCGTCGTCAGTGCGTCCTCGATGCGACGGAAGTCGATGAGCGAGACGATCTGTTCGGGCGACAGGTCGGCGACGAGCTTCCACACCGGTTTGCCGACCGATTTGGCCCAGAGATCCCAGACGGCATTGACGACAGCGGCCAGGGCAAGATGAATGACGCCTTTCTCCGGACCCACCCAGCGTAGCTGACTGTCGCCTGCCAGCGAGCGCCAGAAGCGTCCCATGTCGGCCGTGATGCTCTCGAGCGCGAGGCCTTCGATGAAGGGCCTGAATGCTTCTATCGCCGTGACACACAGCTCGTTTCCCCTGCCGATGGTGAAAGTGAAGCCATGCCCGCACGGTCCATGGGCATCGTCCGTCTCGAGGATGACGTACTAATAAGTTCATAAATAAGTACTCATAAGTGCTGATCTTTGATATACTTGTGTTATGGGCAAGCAAGACGCGCGGAAGCTGGACCACGGGGTGCTGGAGGCGATCCGAATACGCGCGGTGCAGCAGGTGCAAGCGGGCGAGAGTCCGGAAGTGGTTATTCGGACGTTTGGTTATTCCAGACGATGCATCTACAACTGGCTGGCGATGTACCGAGCGGGTGGCTGGGACGCACTCAAGGCAAAGAAGATACCAGGTCGGCCAAAGAAGCTCTCGGGTCGGGACTTGCAGTGGGTGTATCGAACGGTGACGGGGAAGAACCCGTTGCAGCTCCGCTTTCCGTTTGCGCTGTGGACGCGCAGGATGATCCAGAGTCTGATCCACAAGCGCTGCGGTGTGCGTTTGAGCTTGGCGTATTACAGTAATAAGCGCGCGCTCATTTTGCCGGATGCTCCAGTATCCGCTTGAGCCTGCGGCACCGGTGCCGGGTCCCGCCGCAATGGCTCCGGGATCATGGCCCCGGCGTGAGTCAGGGTAGTTCGACGAGATGCTTGCCGAAATTGCGCCCCTTCAGAAGGTCGATGAGAGCCTGTGGCGCCGCCTCGATGCCGTGCGCGATGCTCTCGCGGTACTTGATGCGGCCACTTTCCACCAGCGCCTTCAGCTCCGATTGCGCCGTGTGCCAGCAGTTCACGTGATCGGACACGATGAAGCCTTCAACTTTCATGCGATTTACGAGAATGAGGCCGGGCTTGGACATCGGGATGGGCTCGTCGTTGTAGCCGGCGATCATTCCGCATAGGGCAATCCTCGAGAACGCGCTCATCTCGAGCATCACGGCATCGAGTATGACGCCTCCTACGTTCTCGAAATCGCCGTCTATTCCCTTTGGACAGGCAGCGCGCAGAGCCGCCGCCAATGACGACGCGTCGCGATGCCGACGATGATCGATGCAGGCATCGAAGCCGAGTTCCTCCACGACGTAGCGGCACTTGTCGGGTCCGCCTGCAATGCCGACGGGTCGCGCCCCTCGGATTCGGGCGAGTTGTCCGGCGACACTGCCCACCGCCCCGCTCGCCGCGCTGATGACCACCGTCTCGCCGACCTTGGGCGCAATGATCTGCCCCAGGCCGTACCAGGCCGTGACGCCGGGCATGCCGACGACCCCGAGATACGCCGACAACGGTATACGCGACGTGTCGACTTTCCGCAGGTCATGCGGTCCGGCAATGTCGATCACCTGATACTGTTGCCATCCGCCTGCGCTCAGGACCTGATCGCCGACGGCAAAGCGGTCGCTGCGCGATGCGATCACCTCGCCGGCAGTGCCGCCAATCATCACGGCGTCGAGAGGCTGAGGGGCCGCGTAGCTCTTGCCCTCACGCATGCGACCTCGCATATAGGGATCGAGGCTCAGGTACCGATGACGAACGAGAACCTGTCCGGCGGCAATCTCCGGCACGGGGACTTCGACCAGCGCGAAATTCTCCAGCGTCGGCTCTCCCGTGGGGCGCGACACGAGATGTTGCTGCTTGTTGAGGAGCGTCATTGGAACACCACTAAGAAGAAACCACTCCGGGACGGCTCGTCAGATGGGCTTGTCTCCCCGCGCCCGCAGCTGCGTGTCGAGTCTCGGCAACTCGATGCGCTCGAGGCGCTGCCATTGTGAGAGCGTCGCATCCAGTTTCCGCGAAAGCTTCGCATAGGAAGTCAGCGCGTCGGGGCTCGGCGCCCCCTCGGCGCTCTCTACCGCCTCCTCGAGATTGCCGAGATCGAACGCCAGCGCCCGCAGGCTGTCGGTGCGAGCGGGAGGCTTGCCGGTGAGCTCCTTCAGCCTTTCGGGATGCGCCCGGGCGCCGGAGATGTTGCGCGCCTCTGCCATGAGCGTCGCGACCCGGGCATGCGCGGCTGCGGGTCGGTCAAGCCTCATTTGCAGGGCGTCGAGGAGTTTCACCGCCCGACCGACAGCCCGCGAGGCACGGAACTGCGCGCTCTCGACCTTTTGCGCCAGGCGGAACTGCCGCATGAAGTCCGCCTGCGAAACGTGAACGTTCGGGTCCGGCTTCACGACGAGCGGCTGGCTGTATACTTTGCCCATGACGGCGAGCCGCACGGTGTACTTGCCCGGAGGTGCCGAGATTCCGTCGTCCTGTGGATCCGTCGCATCCCCGGCGCCCGGCGGCGGATAGCGCAGATCCCAGACGAAGCGCTGCATGCCGGGCTTCGCCGAGGGAATCGCCGGCGCTACGGCCCACTCGGGCGCGAAGCTGTCCTTCGCGGGATTCGCGGCCGGCGCGCGCGTCGCGCTACTGTAGCGGCGAACGAGTTGGCCCTGCGAGTCGAGAATGGATACGGTCACCGCGCCGCGTACACCTGCAGGCAGCACGTAATCGATGATCGCGCCGTCGGGCGGATTCGCCGCCATCGGCTCGTCCTTCGGCATCGGCGTGCCGGAAAATCCCTGCTGGAAGCGAATGGCGACGGCGGGCCTGAGCAGCGTGACCGCATCGGGCCTCACCGCCGCCACCTGCCTGAGCGCAGTCATGTCGTCCATGATCCAGATGCCGCGCCCGTGAGTGGCTATTACGAGGTCGTCGCCGTGTACCTTGAGGTCGCGCACGGACGTGACCGGGAGATTCTGCTGCAAGGATTGCCAGTGCGCGCCGTCGTCGAATGAGACGAACACTCCGAATTCAGTGCCGGCGTAGAGCAGGCCCGGCTGCACGGGATCCTGGCGCACCACGCGCACGTAATCGCCGCGCGGAATTCCCGCAGCGATGAGTCTCCAGCTCCTGCCGTTGTCGCGCGTGACGTAGATGTACGGCCGGTCATCGCCCAGCCGGTGCCGATCGACCGCGAGGTAAGCGACGCCTCGCTGGAAATGCGACAGCGCGATGCCGGCGACCTTGGACCAGGGGGACAGCGCGGCGGGCGTGACGTCCTGCCAATGCGCGCCGCCGTCGCCGGTGCGCCAGACGAGCCCGTCGTCCGTGCCGGCCCAGATCACCCGCGCATCGAGAGGCGAGGGTTCCACCTGGTAGATCACACCCCAGCGCTTGCCGAGGTGGAAATTATCGGCGGCGGTCGCTGGATCGAGATTCGGCGGTATGGTGTCGGCCCTGCGGCTGAGGTCGGGACTGATCCGCTTCCACCGCCGACCGCCGTCGACCGTGCTGAAGAGTCGCTGGTTGGCGAAATAGAGCGTGTCCGGTCCGGTCTTCGAGAAGACGAGCGGCTCCGTCCAGGTCGCGCGGTAATGAGCCCACGGATACGCCAAGGTCGGATCGATGTCCCGCGTCCGACCGGTTCGCAGGTCGAGCGCTGCGACGGTCGCGAGAATCTCCGTGCTGTCGCCATAGACCATGCCGGGGTGGTCGGGATCGACCACGATCATCCCGTTCTCGCCCCCCGGTACGATCGCGCGAAGGTTCTCTTCCGTGATGCCGTTGGCGCTGGCGGTGCGGCTCGGCAACGCGACGGCGCCGGAGTCCTGCTCCGCCCCGTACACCCAGAACGGAAAGCGGTTGTCGGTGCTCACGTGATAGATCTGCGCGGTCGGCTGGTTGTACCAGCTGCCCCAGGTCTTGCCCCCGTCGAGCGTGACCTGCACGCCCTGGTCACCGCCCAGGATCCGGCGGTCGGTGTCGGTGGGATCGATCCAGAGCTGATGGTAGTCATCGCCGGCGTAGCCCTTGAGCGCGACGAAATGCGCGCCGCCATCCCGCGACTCGAACACGACGGTGTTCATCACGTACACGCGATCGGGGTCGGTCGGGCCGACGGTGAGCGAGCAGAAGTACCAGCAACGGTTCCAGATTCTGGGATCGCTCGAAACGAGCTTCCAGCTCGAGCCGCCATCGTCCGACCGGTAGAGGCCGCCTTCGTTCCACGGGCCATCCGCAATTGCATACACCCGATCGGGCTGTGTGCGCGCCACGGCGATGCCGATGCGACCCGGATGCGCGGGGAAGCCGTGCCCGGCGACCTTCGTCCAGTGCGTGCCGCCATCGTGCGAGACGTAAAGCCCGCTGCCGGGTCCGTTCGATGGAGGGTACACGTTCCATGGCGGGCGGCGCGTCTGCCACAGCGCCGCATAGATCGTGCGCGGATCATCCGGATCGAAGGTGAGATCGGCCGCCCCGGTGTCGGCGTTCTCGTACAGTACTTTGCTCCAGTGCCGGCCGCCATCCGTCGAGCGGAAGACGCCACGTTCGGCATTGGCTGCGTAGGGATCGCCGAGCGCGGCCACGAACACGATGTTGGGATCGTTCGGATCGACCAGAATGCGGGAAATCTGCCGGCTCCCGCTGAGCCCGATGTGCGTCCAATGCGCTCCGCCGTCCGTCGACTTGTACATCCCATCGCCCTGGGCGATGTCCGAACGCATATCGGCCTCGCCGGTGCCGACGTAAACGGTGCGCGGATCAGAGGGCGCGACGGCAATGGCGCCGATCGAGCCCACGGGCTCGTGATCGAAGATCGGCTGCCATGTCCGGCCGGCGTCCCGGGTGACCCACACGCCACCGTCGACGGCTCCGAAGTAAAAGAGACGGCTGTTGCCCGGGATGCCGGTCACCGCCAGCGCGCGCCCCCCCCTGAACGGACCGATGAGCCGCCAGCTCAGGGCCTGGTAGTCCGAGAGCGGGACCGACCCCACGCCGGCGGACTGGGCGGCGGCCGTGACCGGAATCAGGGTGGCGAGTCCTAGTGCCGCGGCAGTCCCGAGGACCCGCCACGCAAGCGCGCGTAATCGCAAAGCAACCTCCAGTCCGCGTCGCCGCTCGCTCGAGACGGCACACGAGTCCGGTCAAAAATCTCCGCCAAAGGCGCGCCTCAGGGCCCGCATCTTCGTCGCCACGAAACCTCGCGCGAGCTCCGTCCGGGGGGCGATCAGATCGAATCCGTGGAACGCTCCGGGCACCACGCTCAACTCCGTTTCGATCCCTGCCGCGGCGAGACGCTCGGCGTAACGCATGTCTTCATTGCAAAATAGATCGATGGAGCCTACGCCTATGAACGCCGGCGGAAGCCCCGCCAGGTCCTTGCGCCGCGCGGGGACCGCCGCGGCGGGCACGCTGGGCGTTCCGGGCTCTTGCCCGAGGAAGGCCTCCCAGCCAACTCGGTTGTCCTGCGGCGTCCAGATGATCCTGCCCTCGTTGCCCGGCGGCTGCCTCGAGCTGCCTGTGCGGTCATCGAGCATGGGATAGATGAGCGCCTGGAAGGCGACCGGTACTTCTCCGCGATCGCGAGCCGTCAACGCAAGCAGTGCCGCGTGACCGCCGCCGGCGCTTTCACCCGCGACCGCAATTCGCGCCGGATCGACTCCGAGCTCGCGCGCGTGCCGATACACCCATCGAAGCGCGGAGTAATTGTCCTCGATCGAGCCCGCGTAGCGGGTCTGCGGGGCCAGACGATACTCGACCGTTGCGACGAAACAGTCGAGCTCGGCCGCCCAACCCTGGACCATCGGAACGTATTCCTTCGCCGAGCCCAGGACGAATCCGCCGCCGTGTGTGTGGATGATTCCCGGGCGCGAGGCGCCAGGCTTGACATTGACGAGGTAAGCGGCCACATCCGGCGCCCCGCCCGGCACCGGGATCCACTTCTTGACGACAGGCGGGGTCTTCTTGAAGACGATTTTCTGCGCCGCATCCTCCGCCTGGTATTTGTGGATGAACTGCAGCGTCAACGGCTCGCTTCCATCCTTCTCGGCGTTCTCGATATACGCTCTTGCATACGGCCGCAGCTCTGGATTGACGAAGGAAAGATCGATCTTCGCCGCTGCGCTCGAGTGCACCGAGGCACGCGCCGCCGCTGATCTCGCGAACATCCCGAGCGTGGCGAGTCCCAGAGTGCCGGCAAACTGACGTCGGTTCAGGATCATGGAGCGTGCCTCATTGCGCCTCGAGAATCGTGCGTCGTGCCGAGGGCTGACTTCCGGCCGACGTTCATTGCGCGGTGGCGAGCTCGATCGATTTCATTCGTACACCTGAGGAACTCTGCGCCGAGCCGTCTTCGGTGGGCAGCGGGATCGCCGCGACTTTGTTGAGAGTGCCCGGCGCGCTTGCTGATGAGCATAGCCGCCGCGTCGCCGGCCAGCTAGCCCGCGGCAAGCATTCGGCTAGCACGTTTTTTCCGGCGAAGAGGCGGCACGAGGGGCCGGACCGATGACGGAATGCTATTCACGAAGGAACCTCAGTACGGCCGCGTTGAATTCAGCCGGATCCTGAAGCATTGCGAAGTGGCTGACGTCCGGCAATATCACCAGCTTTGCGTTCGGGATCGTGGCGGCGAGATAGCGTGTATGCGCCGGCTTTATGATCGCTTCATACTCGCCATCGGCGATGGTGGTGGGCACGCGAATCGATTGCAGTTGCTCGGCTGTGAAATCCGGCTCCGTGAGCCACATGTGGGTCATCACGGCGAGGAAGGAGTTCCAGTCGCCGGGGGTCGGTGACAGCTCGTGATACTCCTTCCTTGCGCGCGCCTCGAATTCGACGAGCACGGGTGCCTTGTCGGCGTTTTCGTAAACACCCGCAGCGTCGGCGTTCGCGCCAAACGTGAACAGCCGACGCAGACGTCCTGGGTGGTGAATGGCCAGGTCCAGGCCTATGATGC
This sequence comes from Steroidobacteraceae bacterium, assembly GCA_050738535.1. Classification (GTDB taxonomy): domain Bacteria; phylum Pseudomonadota; class Gammaproteobacteria; order Steroidobacterales; family Steroidobacteraceae; genus JASHUC01. Next base: position 40,287 of record JBOHZT010000002.1, on the reverse strand, counting down.
CGCCATCGCTCCAGCCGACCAGGCTCACCTGCCGCACGTGCAGCAGATCGAGCAGCCCGATGACGTCATCCGCCATCATGTGATACGTGATGGGCCCCTGCGTGCGCCCGCTTCGCCCCTGTCCGCGGCTATCCATCGCGATCACCCGGTAACCGTGCCTCACGAGCACCGGAATGAGCAGGCCGAAGTAGTTCGAATTCGCCGGCCCGCCGTGGAGCAGCAGGACCGGCACGCCCCCATAGTGGGTGCCCCACTCGGCATACCAGAGCAGCGCGCCGTTGATCATCGCGCGGTGCCCGACGGTACCCGCGGGAAGCGATGGTGTGGGCGGCAGAGTCTGCCACTGCTCCTTGGAGCGCGCGGCGAACGCGGGGAACATGAGCAGGACGAGCAGCGTCGACCATGCGGCCGACCGGACAAAGCCGCTGCCGAAAGCGGGACGGGACGACGACATGATCATTGTGAAACGCTCGGACGATCGGGCCCGCGACTGTCGGGCACGATACTCCAATGGCAATTCCGGCCACAAGGCCGCGTCGTCCTGGGCTGCGACGTTCGTGATGAGCGGATGTTGACTTGTCGTCGGGCCGGCTCTATAAGCAGCATCCTCATGCCGGCGAAGGCCAGACCCTCATGATTGATCTCTCCTCCATCCCGCGCGTCCGTCTGGCTCACCTGCCGACGCCCCTCGAGCCGATGGATCGCGTTTCGAAACACCTGGGCGGCCCGCGCCTGTGGGTCAAGCGGGACGATTGCACCGGCCTGTCCACGGGCGGCAACAAGGTCCGAAAATTGGAATTCGTGCTGGCGGAAGCGCTCGGCGCGGGGGCCGACACCGTCGTAACCGCCGGGGCGATGCAGTCCAATCACTCGCGACAGACCGCGGCTGCTGCGGCGCGCCTCGGTCTGAAGTGCCATCTCCTGCTCTGGAATATGACGGGCTGCCGTGAACGCGCATATCTGCAAAACGGGAACATCCTGCTCGACCGGTTGCACGGGGCGACGATTCACGAGCTCAGCGGCGCGGGTGCCACGGACCCGCTCACCTATCTCAACGGAGAAGTGGACAAAGTCACTCAGCAGCTGCGGGAGCAGGGCGCGCGGCCGTACGCGATTCCCGTCGGCGCTTCCAATGCCAGGGGAGCCCTGGGTTATGTCGAGTGCGCCCGGGAAATCGTCTTACAGGCGAACGAGTACGGGTTGAAGGTTGCCGCGGTGACGCACAGGTCCGGCAGTGCGGGTACCCAGGCCGGGCTGATCGCGGGGTTTGCCGCAGCCCGCGCGCAGATGCCGGTGATCGGTATCGGCGGAGGGGAGTCGCCGGGTGAGCTGGAGGAATTGGCGTATCGCCTGGCCGCGGAGGCCGCCTCCCTGATGGGGGAGCCCTCGGCCGTGAAGCGAAGCGACGTCGTGGCGATCGATCCGAAGCCCGTTACATACGGTCTGCTGACCACCGAAATAGCGGAAGTCATCGGCCTGTTCGCGCGCACCGAGGGCATCCTCATCGACCCGGTGTACACCGGCCCGGCTCTGCTCGGATTGATAGAGCTCATTCGCCAGGGAAGGTTCGCGCGTGACGACGACGTCGTTTTCATTCATACCGGCGGGACGGCTTCCTTGTTCAGCTACGTGGACACCCTCGCCGGAATTCGATGAAGGGATACGCCGGGAGCGGGGCCGCGGAGACTGCGGTGCGTGCGTGGACATTGCGTGCAATAGCCGATATAGTGACGAAATGTCGTCTTCTCCGGCTCGGAGCGTAAGCCCGGTGCGCGTGGCGGTGCGCAAGTTCGACCCGTTCGAGCGCGCGATCCGCCGCCAGTGGACCGACTTCACCCGCACGGCGGCCCTCGATGCGACTCTCGAGCTCGAGCCGCTCGAGCTCAACGCGCTGCACACAAGGCTCATCGCGCGCGGCGGTCTGGCCGATGGCTCGGTCGATATCGCCTTTCTGCCGACGGACTGGCTGGCGGAGGCGCAGGCCGCCGGCCTGATCGAAAACCTCTCGCCGTATCTCGCGGCCGCCCCGATCGACGATTTCCCCGATGCCTGGAGCGCATCGCTGCGCAGATTGCAGGCCTTCGCCGGCGGCTTCTGGGGACTGCCGTACCACGATGGCCCGGAGTGCCTGATCTATCGCCAGGACCTGCTCGATGCCGCCGGGATCGAAGTCCCCTCGACGTGGCACGATTTTCACGAAGCTGCGCGCCGTCTGCATGCCCCCGAGCTCAACCGTTACGGCACCGTCCTCGCGCTCTTTGCGGACGGGCACAACAGCTTCTATGACTTCTGCATCCAGGTCTGGAGCCGGGGCGGGGAGCCCTTCGGGCCGGGGGCGGCGCCGCAGATGCTCTCGAGCGAAGCCCGCGAGGCGCTCGATTTTCTACGGGAGCTGGCTCGCGACGAAGGGGCGATCGCCCCCAGGGCCCGCGAGATCGACAGTGTCAGGTCGGGACTGCTCTTCTGCGAGGGCAGTGTCGCGCTCATGGCCAACTGGTTCGGGTTCGCCGCGCTCGCGCAGGAATGGGAGGGGAGTCGCGTCAGGGACAGGGTCGGGGTGGCGCCACTTCCCCGGGGTCCGGGCGGAGAGAGCGTGTCGCTCAACGTCTTCTGGGTGCTCGCGCTCGCCACCGGCTCGCCGAGCAAGGAGCTCGCCTGGTCGTTTCTGCGGCACGTGGCGGGCGCGCCGATGGATAAGCTGACGACGCTCGAAGGGGCCATCGGCGTGCGCCGTTCCACTTGGGCGGATCCGGAGATCAACCGACGGATTCCGTTTTTCCATCAGCTCGAGGTGCTGCACGCGTGCGCGCGCGAGCTGCCGCTTCATCCGCGCCTGGCCGACATCTCGCATGCGGTCGACGACCTCCTCGCGAGGGCGATCGGCACCGACTTGCCGAGCGGAGAGTTGTTGCGCGATGCGCAGCAGCGGATCGAGGCGATCGTCCGATGAGCGCGCCGCTCGAGATGACGACGCCGTATTTCACGGGTCGAGAAGCCACGGGGAGGTCGCCTAAGTGAAGATGAGGATTGGCAGACGGGCGGCAATTGCGGCCGCAGGCGCTCTCATCGTCTCGAGTGCGATTTCCGCGCAGGCGATCGCCGGCGTAGCGCGCAGCGCCGTGCTCGCCGGGCACACGGTGAAGGGTCAACCGATTCCGTGCGTGACTCAACCGGAAGGCGTGCGCGTGTGTGATGGCGACGGGAAAGGGCCGTCTGGACCCGACCTACGCGTGAAGTCCTTCGACGGCACACCGTTGGCGCTGTACGTGACCCTCCCGCCTGCACCCTCTTCAGGAACGGATGGCAATTATCCCTTGGTAATACTCAGCCACGGCTGGGGCGATCCTCCGCACGGGCCGGACGACACGCAGTACGGCGGCCCGACGGCACGTCAATGGGCGAAGGAGGGATACGCCGTCCTGCAGTTGGCGGCGCGCGGCTGGGGCGACTCGTGCGGCAGCGTCCCCTCGCGGTTCCTCGATCCGGCAGGGTGCCGGAATGGCTACATTCGCGTGGACGATTTCCGCTACGAAGTCCGCGACGCCCAATACGTTGCCGGGCTCCTGGTCGACGAAGGGATAGCCGACCCCGACAGGATCGGGGCGCAAGGCGAATCTTATGGCGCCGGCACGACGCTGGCGCTGGCAACCCTCGACGATCGTGTGATGAATGCCAACGGGACACTCAGCCCGTGGACGAGCCGCAATGGGACGCCCCTTCACATTGCCGCAGCGGCGCCCTTCGCCGTATGGAGCGACCAGTCCGCCGCGTTGGCGCCGAACGGGCGGTGGCTCGATTCGCAGAATACCGCACCGAATCTCGCCTCGCCGTTCGGTGTGCAGAAAATGTCCATCGGCAGGGGTTTGATCATGGTCGGCGCCGGCGGAGCCTACTACCCACCCCCGGGCGCCGATCCCGACGTCCTGATGGGGTTCGCTCTCACCACCGCCGGCGAGCCGTACGACAAGCCCCTGGTCCGCTCCATGGTCGAGGAGGAAGAACAGTTCCACTCCTCGTATTACCTGCTGGCCGGCACCTTCGGAACGCCCCGGCGAGCCCCCGCGCCGCTGTTTTTTGGACAGGGCTTCACTGACGACGTGTTCGGGGCCGATCAGGTGTTGATTTACTACAACCTCCTGCGCTCGCTGTATCCGACCGCTCCGGTCGAGATACTGTTTGGTGACATCGGCCACCAGCGCGCCCAGGACAAAGCGGCCGACCTGGCGCTGATGCGCACGCGCATCGAGGCGTTCTTCGCCCACTACGTCAAGGGCACCGGACCCCGGCCCAAGCTGGGTGTGACCGCGCTCACGCAGACCTGCCCGGCCAGCGCCGCATCCGGCGGTCCGTACACCGCCGCCACATGGGCGGGGCTCCACCCCGGAGTGGTCGAGTTCAGCTCGCAACCGACCCAGATGGTCTTTTCCACCGCCGGTGATCCCGCGGTTGCCAAGGCGTTCGACCCGGTTTATGGCGGGCGCTCTTGTACGACCGCTTCGGCGAGCTATGAGGGTCCCGGTGTTGCAACCTATCGGTTACCGGCTCCATCCGGCTCTGGATACACGTTGCTCGGATTCCCAACGGTGACAGCCGATCTGCAGGTGACGGGCACATTTGCGTACATTGCTGCGCGGTTGCTCGACGTGAATCCTGCGACGAACACCGAGACGCTCGTCTCTCGTGGCGTCTACCGGATCGATCCGAAGGCCCCAAACGGCCGCCAGACATTCCAGACTTCCGCGAACGGATGGCACTTTGCGGCAGGCCACATCCCGGAGCTCGAGCTGCTGGGCCGGGATGCGCCATTCCTACGCCCCTCCAATGCGCGCTTCTCGATCGCGGTCTCGAACCTGGAGCTGCGGCTGCCGGTCCATGAAGTCCCGGGCGCCCGCGGGACGCCCGCGGAGGTCCGGCGCCCCACGGAATAGTCGTGCAGGAGGCGGGCGTCAGGAACACGCGGGCAGCAACCGACAACATAGAATGATCTGCGAGGGGATATGCGAAAAATCCTGATAGCCCTGGTTCTCTGCCAGGCGTCCGCGTGGGCTTCACTTTCCAATGCGCAGGATGTCGTCTCGATCGACACCGGCCGAATCCAGGGGTCCACGCAAGCGGGGGTGACCTCTTTCAAAGGCATTCCCTTTGCCGCGGCGCCGGTGGGCAAGTTGCGCTGGCGTGCACCGCAGCCGGCCGCCAAATGGAGCGGCGTTCGCCAGGCAACTCGGTTCGGCCACGACTGCATGCAGGTTCCTTCCATTTTCTCGAATTCGCCCTCGGAGGATTGCCTTTACGTAAACGTCTGGACTCCCGAGCACCACGGACGGAATCTCCCGGTGATGGTGTGGATCTATGGCGGCGCCTGGGTCGTCGGTGGCAGCTCGCTGTCGTTCTTCGACGGCGGCCAGCTTGCGCGCCAAGGCGTCGTCTTCGTCAGTTTCAATTACCGGCTCGGGCGCTTCGGGTATTTCGCCTTTCCCGCCCTGACGAAAGAGGACCCGGGCGGCCTGCTCGGAAATTACGGTTATATGGATCAAATCGCCGCTTTGAAGTGGGTGCAGCGTAACATCGCGGCATTCGGCGGCAATCCCCACGAAGTCACCATCTTCGGCCAATCCGCAGGAGGGTTCGCCGTTCACATGCTGATGACTTCGCCGCTGGCCAAGGGGCTTTTCGCACGAGCCATGGTCGAGTCCGGCGGCGGCGGTTGGATGCACGATTGCACCGGCGTGCATCGCGGCATGAACGGGCGGCCTTCCGGCGAGCAGATCGGTGTCGCTTTCGCGAGAAGCAAGGGAATCGAGGGTGTCGGCGCCGCAGCTCTCGAAAAGCTGCGGGCGCTTCCGGCGGCGGCAATCCTCGATGGGCTGGCCGCAACCGACCTCCAGGCTGCGGAAGCGACTTATGCGGGCCCCATGATCGATGGCAAGCTCGTCGTCGGCCAGCCTCCGCTCCTGTATCGGGAAGGCAAATACCAGCACGTGCCGATGGTTGTAGGCGCGAACAATGGCGACGCGAGCATTTCCCGTGCCGCCAACGAAAAGGAGCTGTTTGCACCGTTCGGGCCGGACGCGATGGCTGCGGAGAAAGCTTACGGTGCGGCGGCTTCCAAGGATTTTCCGCTTCTGAGAGACGAGGTTGGGGCGGACGCCCTTTTCGTCGCACCCGAGCGTTTCGTGGCGCAGACGCTTTCCGCTGGAGGCGACCCCGTCTGGGAGTACCGGTTCGGCTACGTTCCCGTCTCCCTGTGGGCACGGCTGCAGAGGGCGCCCCACGGAGGGGAGACGCCGTTCGTTTTCGACCATGACAAGTGGTTCAACGTGAAATTGGCTCCACAGGACGAAAAGATGGCCCGGGAGATGAGCGCCTATTGGGTGAATTTCGCCAAGACCGGAAATCCCAACGGTGCGGGTCTGCCGCACTGGCCGCGATACCGCTCCGAGACGGACATACTGATGGACTTTTCGGAGAATGGACCGGTCGCGAAAACGGACCCCTGGAAGGACAGGCTGGATCTCACCGAGAAGGTGGAGGTGCGGCAGCTCGAGGCGGGAATCCAGCCGTAGCGCGGAACGCGCCGCGCGGATGCCCGTAGCGGGCCGGCCCGCTGGTGACTTTGCCTCACCCCTTGACGGGCCTGCCGTGCTAAACGATACTGGGATCGTTTCCGGAGAACATGGCGCGCGGCGATCGGCGGGGATCGGGCGCTGCAGCGGGAAGGCGGGATCAGAGGCTCACGTTGGGACTCCTGCTCGAAGTCGGGCTTCTCATCCTCGATGGGGCCCCTCATGCACTGCGACAAAGAGAACAGCACCATGACTCACTCTCATGACAGTAAGACCGGGTCGCGTTGGGGTTGGTTGCTGGCGCCGGCGCTGCTGGCGGTTGCGCTCGCCGCGAACGCCCAAGACAACACCACGGGTCCGCAGGCGCCGAAGAAAAAGCCGGCGCAGCCGGCGCTCGAGGAAGTGATCGTGACCGGCTCGCGCATCGCGCGCCCTCCCGAGGATAATGCGGACCCGACCATGATCATCCCGGCGGTCACTTTCCAGGAGCGAGGCTATAGTAACGTCGGTCAGGCTTTGAGCGAACTGCCGGAATTCGGTGTCCAGCCGAGCAGTCAGGTGAACGAGCAGAGCGCGTATGGCGTTGGCCAGAGCTTCGTCGATCTGTACTCCCTCGGGTCGCAGCGGACGCTGGTCCTCGTCAACGGGAACCGGTTCGTCTCATCCAATACCGCCAGCCTGTCCTCCTCCGGCGGTCCGGGCTCGCAGGTCGATCTCAACGTCATCCCCACCCAGTTGATCAAGAGCGTGCAGACCATCTCGATCGGCGGCGCACCGATTTACGGCGCTGACGCCATCGCGGGCACCGTCAACATCATCACGAAGAAGCACTATCAGGGGCTGTCATTGGACGGTCAGTGGGGCAGCGAGGGCTACGGCGCCCGCAACTACCGGCTGAGCCTTCTGGCCGGCAAGAACTTCGCGGATGGACGCGGCAATGTGATTGCGGTCGCCGAGTATACCTACAGCAGCGGGCTCACCGGCCCCGAGGTGCCCTATTTCGCCAAGACGGGCGGCACCGTCGCACTGGCGCCGGCGGTACCCGGCCAGTACGCAAATGTATTTGTCCCGAACGAGACGGCACCCGCCATCAGCACTTCGGGCGTGCCGATGCTCGACGATGGCACTTTTTACGGAAATTACGCGGCGTTCGGCTTACCCTGGACGAACTGCTCCATAGGCGTCTGCAATTCGGCAGGTCGGCCGGTTGCGTTTTCCCGCACGGGTGCGCTGACCCCGTACAATCTCGGTACTCCCAGCGGGAATGGCGTATTCAATTCAGGCGGCGACGGCATCAGCTTCGTCGATTTCGAGAATTTGCAGGCGAGGATCTCGCGGCTCAACCTGGATTCCCTCGGACATTTCGACTGGACCGACCATCTGCAGATCTACTGGGAGGGCTGGTTCACCGAGTCCCACAACCTGGGCCTGCTCACCCAGCCGCTGTATCAGTCCGCGTTGACGGCGCCTCCCGGTCCCATGGTCGTGAGCGTTCACAATCCTTATCTTTCGGCGGCCGACCAGGCGACGCTCGCGAATGCCATGGCGGCCTACGCCGCGTCCGGCTACTACCAAGGATTGGGGTTCACCCTCGATCCCAATTGGAATCCGAACGATTTCTACCTCAGCCGGGCCGACAGTGACTTGATGGGTGGCAGAGACGGGAACAATGACGTCCTCGGCCGCGGTGTGCTGGGCATCAAGGGGGATTTCACCGTGTTCGATCGGGACTTCCAGTGGAATGCCACGGCCAATTACGGCTACTCGCGCGTGATCAGTCTGCAGCCGGAAGTCGACTTGCAGAACGAGCAGAACGCGCTCGACGCCGTACTGAGCTCGAGCGGGCAGATCGTCTGCGCATCCGGGTATGTCAATTCGCCTTTCGCGACCGAATCGAGCACGTGCGCGCCGCTCGATCCCTTCGGCAACGGCTTGGCGAGCGCCGCCGCCCGGGCTTACGTCACTCACATCGCCGCCGCCGAATCGTACGATACCCAGCGCGATGTGACCGCCAACCTGACCGGGCCGATCGTCGAGCTTCCCGCCGGAGACTGGAAGTTCGCACTGGGCGTCGAGAATCGGCGCGAGGCGGCGGTCTTCGCGCCCGACTCCTTCCTGGCGGCGTCGCCTTCGCCGGCTTACGACACGGCGGGAGCCGTGGCGACCGCCATCGAGGGCGCCTATCGCACCAACGAAGTCTACACCGAAACACTGCTGCCGCTGTTCGAGCCGAAACTGCACATTCCGGGGCTGCATCGCCTGGAGTTCGAGGGCGCCATCCGGCGGGTCGACAACTCGTTGTCCGGAGGCTCCAATACCTGGTCCGCCGGACTGCGCTGGGCGCCGACGCGCGACATCATGTTTCGCATCAACAAGACGACCTCGATCCGCTCGCCGGCGATCACCGAGCTCTATTTGCCCGCGGCGGCATCGTTCGAGTACGGCGCCGATCCCTGCGATCACACCCAGGTCGGGCTGCAGCCCGATCCAGCCCAGACGGCGAAGAATTGCGCGGCGATAGGCCTGAATACAGCGAGCTTCACCTCGCTTGCGGTCAACGCGACCGTGCCGGGTACGACGTCCGGCAACGCCGCCCTGCAGCCGGAGGTCGCCCATTCCTACACCTGGGGAGTGGTGCTCACGCCGCGCTGGGTGCCGCATCTCAGCATCAGCTACAACTACCTCGACATCAATTTGACCGGCGCCATCTCGGAATTGAATCTTACCGACCTGCTCGAAGCTTGTTACGACTCGCCCAGCTATCCGAACGTGGATTCGTGCAATCACTTCACGCGTAACGCGAGCGGGCAGGTCACGGGCTTCAACGACGGCTTCGTGAACGCCGGCCTGCTGCATTTCCAGGGCGAGACGGTCGAGCTCGACTATCGGATGGGGCTGCCCTGGAATCTGGGTGCCATGGAATGGTCGGGCAACTACCTCGACACGATAACGCTCAAGACGCAGGTCGGCGAGGCCCCCGTCAATAACGTAGCGGGTGCGCTCGCTGGGGTGAACGTCAGCGTGCCCGTACCCAAGAGCCGTGGAGTCCTCTCCGCCACGTACTTGAAGGGACCTTTCTCCTGGTACTGGCAGGGCCAGTTCATCAGCGGCATGCAGATCTACGGCGGCGCCGCGGCCAATACTTACAATGTCATGGATGTGAGCCACTGGTGGGTGATCAATTCCTCGTTGGCCTACCAGATCACCGGCGACATCGGCCTGCGGGTGGTCGTCAGCAACGTGTTCAACAAGAGACCGCCGCTGTACGCGACCGACTCGGTCGCCGGCGGTTTCGCCGGGCAGACGTCGCTCTATTACCAGGGCATCATCGGCAGAACCTTCCTGCTCGAGGCCCACGCGGACCTCTTCTGATCGGCGTTGGGATGAGCTCGCTGTTGCACGATGCCACTCGGATGCGCCTGGAGGGCTTCGCCGGCCGCGTCGCCGCGGTGACCGGCGCAGGCCGGGGGATCGGACGGCGGATCGTGGAGACGCTGATGGCGCTCGGTGCCAAAACGGCAGCCCTGGATCTCGAGAAGCCGGCGATACCGGGAGCCTTGGGCCTCAACTGCGATGTCACGGATCCTGCTCAGATCGACCACGCCTTCACTGAGGCCGAGCAGCAGCTCGGCCCCATCGAGGTCCTGGTCCTCAACGCCGGCATCTATATCGTGGAGCCCTTCGAGAAGACGACTTTCGCTTCGTGGCGCAAAACCCTGTCGGTCAACCTCGACTCCGCGTTCCTCTGCGCACAGCGGGCGATCGGCGGAATGCGGGCAAGAGGCTACGGGCGCATCGTCGCTCTGGGCTCCTCCGCCGGCATTACCGGCGGTAAGCGCAACACCGCGGCGTATGCGGCATCCAAGGCCGGCATCATGACTCTGGTGAAGTCCATCGCAAACGAATATGGCGCGTGCGGTGTCGTCGCGAACGCGGTCGCACCGGCATTGATCCGTACCCCGATGATCGCGGGCCTGCCGGACATGCTCGGTCAAATACCGGTCGGCCGATACGGTGAAGTGGATGATGTGGCTGCAATCGTGGCTTTCCTTTGCTCCGCACACGCCGCGTTCATCACGGGTGAAATCGTCGATGTCACCGGTGGCTTTCTGATCGATTGAGACTGCCGCCGCCGATGAAAGCGTTCGAGCTGCGCCGCTTCAATGAGCCGTTGATCGAGACCTCCCGTCCGATCCCTGTCGCTGGCCCCGGGGAGGTGTGCGTGCGGGTCGAGGCGTGTGGCGTTTGCGGCTCCGACCTCTTTCTGCAAAAGGGCGGCTTCGGCAAGCCGCTGCCGATCGTTCCGGGCCATGAGGCCGCAGGCCGGATTCACTCGCTCGGTTCCGCGGTGAGCGGATGGCAAGTCGGAGATCAAGTCGCCCTGTATTACATTTCGGCCCCGCCGGACGACCCCTGGGCGAAGGCCGGTCACCCCAATCGCAGTCCGAATCTGCGGCGCATGGGGGTGGATGTGGACGGCGCATTCGCGGAATTCGTCGTGCGGCCGGTGGAGACGCTGATCAGGCCGCCGCGGCCGATCCCGCCGCCCGTTCTGGCGGTGCTCACCGATGCCGTGGCAACGCCGCTCCATGCGCTGAAGCGGATCGCGGCGATCCAGTCGGGGGAGTCGGTCGCCATCCTCGGCATCGGCGGAATAGGCTCGGCCGCGATCGGGATTGCCAGGGCACTCGGCGCCAGGGTCATTGCGGTTGCTCGCTCCGAGGCCAGGCGTGCGCTCGCGCGCGCTCTGGGCGCCGATGAGGTTGTCTCATCCGGGGATCCGAGCCTTGCAGAGCGGCTGCGCGAGATCACGGCGGGCATTGGACCGCAAGTGGTATTGCAGTGCACCGGATCTTCGGAGCAGGATGCACTCGCCGTTCGAATTGCCGCACCCGGTGCCCGTGTCGTGCTCGTCGGTGTCTCGACCAGTTCGTTCAGCCTGAAAGCCACCGATCTCATCTGGCGCGAATTGAGCGTAATGGGCTCGCGCGGCTTTCTCCCGGCCGATATCCGAGACGCGATCGAGCTGTACTCGAGCGGAGCGCTCGACGTGTCGCGTCTCGTTCAGCAAGTCCGGCCTCTGGGGCAGGTGAACGCCGCCCTCGAGGATTTGCGTCATGCGCGTGTACTTCGGACTGTGCTCACGCCGCAGGGACCGTAGCGTTGCCGGGCTGCCGATTGCGCTTGCTCGGGCCCGTTCAACGTTCCTCCATGCGCCCGGAAGCACGGCGTGTCAGGTTCCGGTGGGCTTCCGGGCGAATGCCACCCGGGGGCCCGCAACTCTCCTTTGGATCGAACGTCACCGGCAAGTACAGGGTGGCGGGCGGATCGCCGTCGAGGATGCTCAAGAGGTGCTCGGCGGCGACGCGGCCCATCTGGTGGTGATCGCGCTCGAGCGTGGCGAGCGGGGGCTCGAGGAATTCGGACAACGGCACGCGATCACATGTCACCAGCGACAGGTTCCCCGGCACGGAAAGACCGCGCCGGCGAATGACGCGAAGAATGCCGACCAGGATCTGATTGCCCCCGGCGATGAGAGCCGTCGGCGGATCCGTCAGATCGAGCAGCAGGCTCGCGCCCGCTTCGCCGTGGCCCGCCGTGAAGGACTGGTCCTCCACATAAACGCGCACGCCGCGATGCTCCCGAGCCACCTGCATCAGAGCATCCCGGCGGGCACGGGTGGGCCGCGCCGTCTGATTGCCCCCGATGAATCCGATCCGGCGGTGGCCAAGGTGCATGAGGTGCAGGGCGGCCGCACGAATCCCCTCGGCGTGATTCGACAGCACGGCCGCTGTCTTGATGCCGTCCACTTCACGATCGAGCAGGACGAACGGGCATTCCAGGACGTTCAACTGCGCGATCGTCTTCGGGTCGGTTTCGTCGGAGAGCGATAGGATGAGGCCATCGACGCGGCGCTGGCTCAGCAGCCGCAGCTGTACGGCGTCGCGATCGGCAGCGCCCTGCGAATTGGCGATGAGCATCGCGTACCCGGCCTCATTGAGGACGCGCTCGGCACCGAGCGCAATCTCCGAGTACAGGGGGTTCGAGATATCGCTGACGAGGAAGCCGACGGTCCGGGTCGAGCCCCGCCGCAGGCTCTGGGCGAGAATATCCGGCTCGTATCCCAACGCTTTGATGGCCGCCTGCACGCGCTCGCGCATTGCCTCGCTTACATCGGGGTGATTCGTGATCACGCGCGAAACCGAGGAAACCGAGACTTTGGCCTTCTGCGCGACTTCGCGGATTCCCGTTCGATTCCCAGGGCGGGTGTTCATGATGTCTCCACGGACTTCGAGGTGCTGCTCCGCGTCTGCGCTACGTTACCTGAACGAAGCCTACGCTGGATAGCTGCGCGATGAGACCAACCTCCCATGCCAGATGCCCTCGGGCGAGCGCGGCATGGTGGTTCACTCCGGCTTCGGCCCATCTGGCCCATGCGCGGTCAACGGGGTCGCCGTGCGCTGCGAACCGAAAGGCGGCATTGAAAGTTCCAGTCTGCCGAAAGGTCCGGTGGGTGAGCTCACCCTCGGCCGCGACGAAGCGAAATCCGCTCGGCTCGTCCGCATGAGGGGTGAAGGCAAGGAGTGTCGCCGGGCCCGCGGACGGCGTGTAAGTGGCACAGGCGCCGCATACTTCATCGGTACGAAACCACGGATTTCGATGCAGTCGTGGCCTTTCCGCCGAAGGAAGCCACCCAAGGTCATGTTCGCCGGAGTTCGCAAGCAGCGCTTCGTTGCTCGCATAATCCAGGGCTTCGATTTCATGATAGATGGCGCACCCGGAAAGCAGCTTGCCCACCAGCATGGCGATCGGCGCCAGCACGTCGCCCGTACACGACCAGGGAATGCCGCGCGAAGTTTCGCGCCCGAGCGCGAAACACGGTGCAATGCCCGGGTCGGCGGCGAAGCGCAGCTCCGGCACATGGCAGTTCATGGCACCCATGTCCAGCCCGAGTTCGGTATCGAGCTCCTCGAGCGCCGCGGCGAACCGGACGGACCGGCTGAGGCCGAGAGACCCTTCGAGCTCCGCGGCGATGCAAAAATCCCCCCGGATCTCCATCGTCACGGCGTTGATTTGCGCGTCGGTGATCCGCGCGTAACGCTGCCGCAACGCTTCGGCCTGGACCGGCACGACGGCCAGGCCCAATGCGCGCTCGAGCTCGCGGTCCTCCGCATCGACACAGCCGTACCCGGCGAGTGGAACGCCTACGCGGCCCATGCGGGCTCCATGCAGCCTGCGCGCCGCCGCTGCGGCGCGCAGTGCGCGGCCTACCCGCTCGCCGCACGCCGGATCGCGTGCGCGGCCAAGCACTACCGCGGACCGCCGTCGCTGTCGTTGCAGCAGATTCAATAGCTGCGGTGTCCCGACGGTGGCGCCCTCGCTCGTAATCTCGGAGTGACCGAAGTCATCGGGCAGCGCGTCGCGCTCATGGATCGCCCACACCACGACGGGCAGCTCCGCTCGCAGGTCGAGGATCCGCGCTGTCAAGGCCGGCGGGGCCGCCATCGATTGGATGACCAGAATCGCCTCCGCCGTCGCGTCGGTCAATTGCCCGCTGCTGGCCGAAACGTCGTCGAGCAGCAAGGCCGCGATGACTTCGACCCCGGGAACCGCCGCAACCGCGCACCGCAGCAGCGCTTCTTTGTCGGCTCGCAGATCGCCCGAATGGGCTTTCTCCCAAAAGGCCCAGTACGGATGCAGCGCAATCACCTTCGGGCGATGAGGGCTCGACGGCCTATGGCGCGCTGGGGCGGCGGCAGGCATGTTGGTGCAGATCCGGTGCTTGGGCTCTTGACGGAAGTGTAGCATTAAACGATACTGGAATCGTTCCCGGTCGGCACCCGAGGGTCGACCTTCCACGGGCGCAACGCGCGTCCCGCTGACCGATGGCCTAGGATCAATGACCTTCCGCGAGGAGCCGGCATGACTGCGAAAGGGGCGAGTCGCTCGCCGCAAAACCGTGGGGCGGTACCCGACTCGAGCCTCGTCGCCGATTTGAAAATCGAGCGCCTCGAGTTCATTCCGCTCATCATGGCGTTGCCGAAGACGTTCCGGGGAAGCTTTTACTCCATGACGCACCGCTGCACGATCGTGACCCGAATCTACACGGCCGGTGGCATAGTGGGGGAGTGCTACAACGGCGACGAATACGAGACGCAGCCGGCGGTGCTCAAGATTCTCAGGGAGGAGATCGCGCCGCGATTGATCGGACTGAGCGCGGCATCACCGGAAGCATGTTGGGAGGCCGCGCTGCCTCCAACATTCAATATTCTGCGCGACCGCAAGCTCGCGCTCGCCGGCCAGGCCTGCGTCGACAGCGCGGTGTGGGATGCCTTCGGCAAGGCGGTGCGCCAGCCGCTCTATAGATTATGGGGCGGAGCCAAGGACCGCTTGCGCGTCATCGCCATCGCCGGGTATTACGAGGAAGGCAAGGGGCTCGAGGCCTTCGCGAATGAGATGCGGGACCTGCAGGCGATGGGCCTGGGCGGGTGCAAATTCAAGGTCGGCGGCCGTTCGGCCGCGGAGGACGCCGAACGGGTGCGCGCGGCCCGCGGTGCTGTCGGCCCGGAATTCAAAATATGCGTGGATGCGAATCAGGGGTGGGAGCAGCGCGATGCGATTGAGTTCGCGCGCCGCGTGAGCGGGCTCGATATCATGTGGTTCGAGGAGCCCTGCCGCTGGTACAACGACCGGCGGGCGATGGCGGATGTGCGCCGTATCGGCGGGATTCCGGTCTCGGCCGGGCAGAGCGAGACCTCGCGCGCCGGGTGCCGTGACCTCATGATGGAGGGCGCGATCGACTACTGCAATTTCGATGCGAGCTGGGGTGGCGGCCCGTCCGAGTGGCGGCGGGTCGCCGGCATGGCCGCAGCGTTCGGTGTGACGATGGGCCATCACGAGGAGCCACAGATCTCGGCGCATCTGCTCGCCTCCATTCCCCACAGCGCGTGTCTCGAGGTCTTCCACCCCGACCGGGACCCTCTCTTCTACGTTTTGGTCGCGAACCGTGCTCCCTTCGAAAAGGGCTTCTACAAGGTGCCCGAAGGATGCGGGTGGGGGCTCGAGCTCGACGAAGCCGTGATAGCGAGGACTCGTGCCGAGTGAACGAGACGTTGCGGGATCATGCGGGGAATGACGAAATGAGCGAGGGCCCGGGTTCGGAAATGTCGACCGCATTGCGGCGGCGCTGTTATGAGAAAATGCTCCTTATCCGGATGTTCGAGGACCGGGTTCACGAGGCTTTTCAGAAGGGGCTCGTATTTGGCAGTACCCACCTCTGCCAGGGCCAGGAAGCCGTCTCGGTGGGGGCAATCGAGACCCTGAGACCCGATGACACGCTTACCTACACCTATCGCGGTCACGGGCAGGTTCTTGCGAGGGGCATGAGCCCCGAGGCCGCCTTCGCCGAGATTTTCGGCCGCGACACCGGCTGCAGCAGGGGCCTCGGCGGCTCGATGCATCTGGCGGACTTGAGCCGCGGCCTGCTCGGATCCTTCGCCATCGTCGGCGCCGGAATTCCGGTGGCGGTCGGGGCGGCGATCTCGGCGCAACTGGCAGGCAGAGGCCAGGTGGCGATGACATTTTTCGGCGATGGAGCGACCAACATCGGTGCCTTCCATGAATCGATGAATCTGGCGGCGGTGTGGAAGTTGCCGCTCATTTTCGTCTGCGAGAACAATCTCTACGGCGAATACTCGCCGATTCTCCTGACGACGCCCTTCGAGGACCTCGCCCGCCGGGCAGTTGCATATGACATGCCCGCGGAGATCGTCGATGGGAATGATGTCGCCGAGGTGTATCGTACGACTTTGCGCGCCGTCGGGCGCGCGCGCGGCGGCGAAGGTCCGAGCTTCATCGAGTGCAAGACATATCGGCATCGCGGCCACTCGCGCAGCGACCCGGCGAAGTATCGGCCCCCGGGAGAGCTGGAATCATGGCTCGCCAGGGATCCCATCATGCGTTGCGAGGCGGCGCTCGCCGCCGCGCACTTCAGCGCCGCGGACCTGGAAACGGTCCGGCGGGAGATCGGTGAGCGACTCGACGACGCTTTCCAGAAGGCAGCCGCGGCGCCGTGGCCCGCAGTGCGGGATCTCAGCGGTGAAGCCCTGAGCGGGGGCGGTCATGGCTGAGATCAAGGAGATGACCTACCGCGAGGCCATCGTCGCCGGGCAGCAGGATGCGATGCGCCTGGATGATCGTGTGATCCTGATGGGCGAGGACATCGGTGCGGCAGGCGGCCCGTTCAAGACGACGGATGGCTTGCAGGCGCTCTTCGGTGCCGCACGCGTCCGCGATACGCCGATTTCCGAGCAGGCCTTCGTCGGAGCGGCCATGGGCATGGCCCTGACCGGGTATCGTCCCATCATCGAGCTCATGTTTGCCGATTTCATGGGGGTGTGTTTCGATCAGATCGTCAACGGCATCGCCAAGCACCGCTTCATGCAAGGCGGCGCGCTCGAGGTGCCGTTGCTGATCCGCGCCATGGGCGGCGGCGGCACTCGTTTTGGCGCCCAGCATTCCCAGACCGGCGAAGGGTGGCTCCTGCCTGCACCCGGGTTGAAAGTCTATGCAGCGGCGACACCCAACGAGGCGTACCACATGATCCGGGCTGCCGTGTGCGACAGCAACCCCGTCATCGTCCTCGAGCACAAGCTGCTCTTCGGCCGCAGTGGTCCGGTGACACTGTTCGGGGACGCGGTGCCCGCGGTAGATGGGCCGAAATGCCTGCGGCCTGGGGAGGACATCACGGTCGTCGCTTCGCTCGCCATGGTGGAGCGGATTCTTGCGGCCGCGGCGAGTCTCGAGAGCGAGGGCATCTCCGCCGAGCTCTTCGACCTGAGGGTCATCCGGCCGATGAGCCTCGCGCCCGTACTTCAGAGCGTCAGGAAGACCGGGAGGCTCCTCGTCGTCGAAGAGAATCATGCTCCAGGCGGATGGAGCGGGGAGGTGGTCGCACGCGTCGCCGCCGAAGCCTTCGATTACCTCGATGCGCCGCCGCAGCGCCTGACGCTCCCCGACTGGCCGTTGCCTTACAGTCCGCACCTGGAGGATGCGGCCATCCCGAGTGTGGACTCGATCACCTCCAGGGTTCACGCCATCCTGGGCGATCCTCGCCGCTGACGCGCAAATGGCCTCCCGCATGCCAGTCCCGATTCTGATGCCGGCGCTGTCACCCACCATGACGGAAGGGAAGGTCGTGAAATGGCTGAAGCGGGAAGGCGATCCCGTGAGACGGGGCGAGGTGATCGCAGAGGTCGAGACCGACAAAGCGATCCTCGAGGTCGAGGCGACGGAGGAAGGACTGCTCGGTGAGATCATCGCGCAGGCGGGCGGAGCGCCGGTCGAGGTCGATCAGCCCATCGCAATCCTGCTCGGCGCGCGCGATCCGACGGCCGTTGCCGGCACAACCCGACGGCGCATCCTTGCGAGTCCGCGCGCGCGCCGGCTCGCGAACCAACGAGGCATCGATCTGGCGAAGCTCAGCGGCTCGGGCCCCCTCGGTCGGATCGAGTGCGCCGATGTCGAGAAGGTGGTCGGCGAATCGGAGTCGGCCGGCCGCAAGACGGCTCGGCCAATGCCGTCGCCCGCGGAGCGAGCCATTGCCGGCTTCACGATGGCGCCGCACACCGCTTCGCGCAAGGCGATCGCGCGGCGGCTGGTCGAGTCGAAAACGACCATTCCGCATTTCTATCTGAGTCTCGATTGCGAGCTCGACGCGGTTCTGAGTCTGCGCGAGCGCCTCAATCGAAGCGCGGCGGGCGGGCGTCTGTCCGTCAACGACTTCGTCATCCGGGCAGCGGCACTTGCGCTGCGGGAACAACCCGCCGTCAACGCCTCCTGGACCGAGGAGGGGGTCCGCCATCACGAGCACGTGGACATCGCGGTGGCCGTGGCCACCCCGGACGGGCTCGTCACTCCCATCGTTCGCGACGCCGACCTGAAGAGTCTCACGACGATCGCCGGCGAGATGAGGGAGCTGACTGCGCGTGCCCGCGAGAAGAGGCTGCTGCCCGAGGAATTCGAGGGCGGCGGATTCACGATCTCCAACCTGGGCATGTACGGCATCAGGCAGTTCGCAGCGATCATCAATCCGCCGCAGGCGGCGATTCTGGCGGTTGGCAAGGCCGAGCCCCGGGCGGCGGTGCGCGGGGGGGCGCTTGCCGTGGCGGTTCTCATGAGCTGCACCTTGTCGTGCGATCATCGGGTCATCGACGGCGCTGCCGCGGCGAAGTTCCTGGGCAGTCTTCGGACGATCCTGGAAAGCCCTGCGAGGATCTATCCATGACGGGCGAACTGTTGGGTATGAGCAATATTCTTGGTCGCCGGGTACGGATCGACCCGCCGGCCAGTCTTACCGTCGGCACCTATGTGAAGATAAAGGAGGCGTTGACTGCGGGCGATGTCGACGCCGCAAGCCCGCTCATCGATTTCTTCGTCGAAGAAGCCAGAGTCGTTTTCGACCTTTACACTCAGTGGCGGCAGGATATTCGGCGCTACCTCGACAGTAAGGTGGCGCGCGAGCAGTTGGATCCTGAGGTGCGGCGAATCCGGGAGCTCGTCGCTGTCGCTCATCCGGCAATGAAGAGCCCGCGCGAGGCGGCTTGGGCGCAGATCTGCTCGAACGCTGCGGAGCTGATGGTGCTTGCCGGCGCATCCCAGGGTCGGCTCGAGGCGTTGCACGAGCTGCGGGAGCGATGGCGCACGCTGCACGACAGCGACGTCGATTTCATGATGGGATTGATGGATATTGTCGTCCGTCTGCTCGGTGAGGAATCGCTCGGTGAGATGTACGAGAAATGGGTGCTCGGCGAATGGTTCCATACCCGCTACGCGCGTTTCGACGTCTCCAAGACCTCCTGGGACGAGGCCTTCCAACTCATCGTGTACCTGACGTTCGAGTCGATGCACGGCCACCTGAGCGGTCCCGATCGCGATGGCTCGATCGCCTACGAAGAGTTCGATGACCGGGTGACCTTCACCTTCGCGCCCTGCGGCAGCGGCGGGCGCTCGGTCGTCGGAGAGCCGCGTGACGATTTGCGGCCGCTCATGGAAGAGCCGTTTCGTTACCGGGTGCTCGAGCGGGAGCATGCCTTCGCCTGGAACAAGAAGGGGGTATGCACGTACTGCGTGCATTGCTGCGTGCTGACGGAGAAGCTACCCATGCAGAATTTCGGCTATCCCATTCGAGTAGTCGACCCTCCGACATATCCCAACGATGGCAAGGCGGTGTGTCGCTGGACGGTCTATCGGCGGGTGGAGGACGTGCCGGAGGCTGTCTACGAGCGCCTCGGCCTGGCCAAGCCGGCTGCCGGAGCCTCCCTCGGCAGCCGAGGCTTTGCGGCAAAGCCAGCGCCGAGGGAACCGTGAGCCCCGCCGCAATGGGTGGGCGGCCGAAGAAGGTCCGGGTGGGCGTGATCGGCGCGGGATGGTGGGCGACCGCGGCGTACCTGCCGTTGCTCGCGGCGGATGCGCGCGTCGAGATCGCGGCGGTCAATCGCCTGGGGGCCGGGGAACTCGAGCGCGTGAAGCGGGAATTCGGGGCCGCCGCGGCATTCGAGGACTACCGCGAGATGCTCGCGTCGGTCGAGCTCGACGCGGTGCTGGTGACCTCGCCCCACACGCTGCACTTCGAGCACGCGTCGGCGGCGCTGCGCCGCGGTGCTCACGTTCTCGTCGAGAAGCCGATGACGACCACGGCCGCCGATGCCCGCAAGCTCGTCGTGCTCGCGCAGCAGGCGCGGCGCCACTTGCTCGTGCCCTACGGGTGGAACTTCACGTCAGTCGCCCGGGAAGCCCGGCGACTCGTCCGACTGGGTGCGATCGGCGAGATCGAGCATGTAAGCCTCCACATGGCTTCCGCCCTGGTGGACCTGTTCTCCGGCGAGGGGCTGATGGAGGCTCGAGATCATATGTTCCAGCCTGCGAGCTCCACGTGGGCGGATCCGCAAAAGGCCGGCGGCTATGGATGGGGACAGCTGACGCATGCGCTGGGGTTGCTGTTTCGGATCACGGAGCTGGCGCCTGCCGAGGTATTCGCCAGCACGCGCCCCTCGCGGACCGGTGTTGATGCCTACGATGCGGCGGTGATCCGCTTCGCAAATGGGGCCCAGGGCGTTCTCTCCGGAGCCGCCACGGTGCCGAAGCCCTGGGGATTCCAGGTCGATCTGCGATTGTTCGGAACGCAGGGAATGCTGCTGCTCGACATCGAGCGGGTGCGCCTGGTGGTCCGGCGTCATGACCGCGCCGATACGGTAGTGGATCTGGCGGCCGATGCGGGCGCGTACTCTCCGGCGCCCGTGATCGATGCCTTCGTCCGCCTCTGCGCCGGCGAGAGCCTGGAGAACGATTCATCGGGACTCGTGGGTCAGCGCGCGGTGGAGGCGCTCGATGCCCTCTACCGCTCGGCCGGGAGCGGGCGGCTCGAGCGTGTCTGATTCCATGACAGCCGGCGCCGCCACCACAGGCGCCGGGTCGAGGCGGAGCTGCAGATGACGCGACCGGAATTCGATATGAGCGGACGACGGGCGCTCGTGACCGGTGCCGCCGGGGGCATCGGCGGAGCCGTGGCGCGCGCGTTCGCCGGGCTCGGTTGCCGCGTGGCGGCGGCGGACCTCGATCGCGAGGCCGTGAGTCGGGTGGCGGCGGCGCTCCCCGATCAGAGCGGCGGCCACGTTGCCCTTGGGTTCGATCTCGGCGACAGCCGCGCATGTGAGTCGTCGGTGGAGGAAGCGGCGACGCGTCTCGGAGGGCTCGACATCGTGGTCCATGCGGGCGCGATGATGATCCGGCAACCCACCGACGAGGTCACGATGGAGACGCTGGCGCGCACCACGGCCGTCAACATGTGGGGGTCGTTCTTCGTCGCGCGCAGGGCGGCGCAGCTCATGGCAGCGGCCGAGGGCGGCTCCATCATCTTGTTTTCGAGCATAGGCGCCTATACGGGAGGCCACGTGAACTCCGCGGCCTACTCGATGACCAAGGCGGCCGTGACGGCGCTGGTCAAGTCGCTCGCCCGCGAGTACGCCGCCAGGCGGGTCCGGATCAACGGCATCGCCCCGGGGGCAGTCGACACGCGCATGTTGCGGGACGGGGTGTCCACCGAGGCCCTGGCGAGCTTCATGGCCATGATTCCGATGAAACGGGCGGCCGAGCCGGACGAGCTCGCGAGCTGTTGCGTATTTCTGGCGAGCGGGGCTTCCGCGTATGTCACCGGCCAGATGCTGCACGTCAACGGCGGTCAGATGATGCTGTAGGCGATTGCGGGAATTCCTTCGATTCCGAACGAGGTGAGCCCTCATCTGGAGGATCTGAATCATGCAGCTCTCGATCACATCCTGGTCATTTCCGGCCTGCACGCTTGCGGAGTCGATCGCCATCGGCAGGGCGCTCGGC
The DNA here is from genome assembly GCA_050738535.1 of Steroidobacteraceae bacterium. Taxonomy (GTDB): domain Bacteria; phylum Pseudomonadota; class Gammaproteobacteria; order Steroidobacterales; family Steroidobacteraceae; genus JASHUC01. The sequence continues at coordinate 18,331 of JBOHZT010000002.1, read as the reverse complement.
ATCGACGCCCTCGATCTCGGCTACTTCTACCGCCCGGCGCTCGACAAAGCCGCGCTCCTTGCGGACCCGGAGGCGATGGCGCGCAAAGTGCGCGAACGCGGCGCTCAGGCTCCGTGCTTGTTTCACCTCTTCGGGACGACGATCGCCGAGCGCAATCTCGCCGATGCGGCGAGCCTCGATCGCAACGCGTCCGAGTTCCATTCGGTGATCCGGTTCTGCCGGGCGGCCGGCATTCCGACCATATTCGTGCTGCCCGGCGTCATCAATCCCGGTCAGGGAAAGCGCGACGCGCTCGCCAATTCGGCGTGCGCGCTGGCGACGCTGGTGCAACTCGCCCAGGCGGATGGCTTGACCTTAACGATAGAGCCGCACGTACACTCCTACCTCGACTCGCCGAGTCTCGTGCTGGAGCTCTTGCAGGAGGTTCCGGGCCTGCGGCTGACACTGGACTACGCGCATTTCATCTGCATGGGATTCACGCAGCCGCAGATCGATGTGCTCGCTCCGCATGCCGCGCACATTCATCTGCGTCAGGCCCGTCCGGGATACCTGCAGACGAAGCTCGATCAGGGGGTCATCGACTTCAACGCCATGCTGGGGCTGCTGAGCAGCCAGGGCTACGATCGCACGCTCGCCATCGAGTACGTGCACCAGGCCTACATGAACACGCTGTATGACGATGTGCTCACGGAAACCGTCGCGATGCGCGACCTGGTGCGGGGCTGGATGGCATGAGGACCGCGCCCGGCGGCGCCGCGCTCACGATGCGCTTTCCGTGGCCGATTCATCTGCCGGCACGGCGGCGCGGCGGTTGCGCAGGAACGTCCAGAGGCCATACGTCAGGAGCGGGGCCACGAAGACTGCGAGAAACACATAAGCCAGCGCGAGGTAGCCCCGCGCGATGAGGGTCACCAGGCCGAAGCGGGCGGCGATGAAAATCGAGACGACGAGCATGCCGCCCGAGATCCAGAGTCGAGTTGCGGTCGAGAGCGCACGCCCGCGCGGACGCAGGATGCCGGCGACTCTCTCATTGATGGCGTGCACCAGGCTGGTGCCGCTCTCGAGCAACGCCACGAGGATCATGAGCTGGAAAACAAAATGGAAAACCGGGACGTTCAGCCGCCTCAATATGTAGTCCGAGGGAAGCACGCTGGCGTCGATATTGGGATAGAAGGCGGTCAGGCAGATGAAAAAGAGCACCGCCGGCAGCATTGCGAGCGGTCCGGCTATCAAGCCGGATATCACGGCGTCCTTGTTGCTGGTCAAGTGCCGGAGCACCGGCAGAATGACCACCGCGCCCACCGCGTTGTATGCGGCATAGGTGGCGCCGCCGGTTGCCCAGTGAGTCATCGGGTAGCTCGTCAAGAAGCTCGTCTCGATACGACCGAAGCACTTGACGAACGTGAGGACGAAAAACAGCACGTAAACGGCATAGAGAAAGTAAGTCGCGTATTTGAACAGGCGCTCGACCGAGTCATTGCCGAAGGCGGCGATGGCCGCAATGCCTGCGATGAGTCCGAGCGTGCCGACGATTTCCGGCCAGCCAAACAGTGCCGCCACGATCGCCCCGGCGGCGGCGCCGAACACCGACAGGCCGACGAGCACCGCGCAGGCGTAGGCGACGTCGAACAGAAACCAGGCGGGACCGAGCAGGTGCCGAAAAAACGTTCCGTAGTCGCGACTGTGAGTCGAGCGCGCAAAGAGGAATGTCACGACACAGCAGAGACTCCACAGTGCCATCGCGAGCAGCATGCCGAGCAGGCCGCCGCGCGGGCCGCTGGGGAGAAAGTACTGAGCCAGCTCGCGGCCGGTCGCGTAGCCGCCGCCGATGACCACGGCCTTGAAGGCGAATCCCGGCAGAAAGTAGCGCCTGAATGCGGAGGGCGTCGTCTGGCTTTGCAAGCGTCTCTCCAGGGTGGGACGCGGCCACGGTAGCGCGTATGGACATTGCGTGCAATAGCCGATAGACTCATGGGATGCCCAATTCGTCGCCAGCAAGCGCGAGCCCGGTGATCCGGCTGAGCCGCATCGACAACGTGGGGGTCGCGCGCTCGGATATTGCGTCGGGCCAGGCGCTCGGTGAGACTGACGCGGCCGCTCGTCAGGCGATTCCGCGTGGACACAAAGTCGCTCTGGCGGATATCTCCGCCGGGAGCGTGGTGATCAAGTACGGTCAGCCCATCGGCGTCGCCTCGACCGCGATCTGCGCAGGTGAGCACGTGCATCTGCACAACCTGTCGATGCGCGACGACCTGCAACACGGGGACTTCGCCGGCGATAGCCCTGCGGCTTCGGCGCCGCGGGATGTCGGCCGGCGCACCTTCGCGGGGTACCTGCGGGCGGACGGGCGCGTCGGCACCCGCAATTACATCGCCATCATCAGCTCCGTGAATTGCTCGGCGACGGTGTCCCGCTACATCGCCGAGCACTTCGGTCGCCGCGACGGCTTGCGCGGCCGCGACCACATCGACGGCGTCGTTGCCCTGACGCACGGCAGCGGCTGCGCCATCAATACACAGGGGGAGGGCTATCGGCTCCTGACCCGGACGCTGCAGGGGTATGCCCGCAACCCCAACGTCGGTGGCGTGCTGATGATCGGCCTCGGATGCGAGCAGGCCCAGGTGCGACGGATCATCGAGGAGTACGGGCTCGAGGAGGGCCCGATGCTGCGGACGCTCACCATTCAAAGCGCCGGCGGCACGCGCAGGTCCATCGAGGCGGGCTGCGAAGCGATCGCGGGAATGCTCGATGAGGTGGATGCCTGCCGGCGGTCGATGCAGCCGCTGTCGCATATCCGCGTGGGGCTGCAATGCGGCGGCTCCGACGGCTACTCGGGGATCTCCGCCAACCCCGCTCTCGGCTGCGCCATGGATCTGCTCGTCGCCCAGGGCGGCACCGCGGTCTTGAGCGAAACGCCGGAGATCTACGGTGCGGAGCACCTGCTGACCCATCGCGCGGCGAGCCCGGAAGTGGCGGCGAAGCTCCTCGAGCGTATCGACTGGTGGCTGGATTACACCGCCCGCAACGGCGCGCAGATGAACAATAACCCCTCGCCGGGCAACAAGGAGGGTGGCCTGACCACCATTCTGGAGAAGTCGCTCGGCGCGGTCGCAAAGGGCGGCTCCACGGCAGTGCAGGCGGTCTACGAGTATGCCGAGCGCATCGAGGCGCGCGGACTCGTGTTCATGGATACGCCGGGCTACGATCCGGTGTCGGTAACCGGACAGGTCGCCGGTGGCTGCAACCTGATCTGCTTTACCACGGGCCGCGGATCGGTCTCGGGCTTCAAGCCCGCGCCCTGCATCAAGATCGCGACCAACTCGCAGATGTACCTGCACATGTCGGAGGACATGGATATCGACTGCGGAACCATCATCACCGGGGAGCAGGACGTCTCGGGAGCGGGTGCCGGGATCTTCGAGCGGATCGTGGCGGTTGCTTCCGGTGAAAAGACGAAGAGCGAAGCGTACGACTACGGTGATAACGAGTTCGTGCCGTGGCAGCTCGGAGCGATCACCTGAGGGCGGGTCGAGGATGAGTGGCAGCCGCCTGCCGGCGACGCGAGCGAAACCCCTGCAGCGCGACCCGCCGGCCTACCAGCTGATTACCGATACGCTGCGCCAAAGCATTCGGCGCGGCCGTCTGGCGCCCGGGCTGGTGTTGCAGGAGGCCCAGCTCTCCGAGCTTTTCGGCTCGAGCCGCTCGCCGGTGAAGGCCGCCCTCAGGCAGCTGATCTCGGAGAAGCTACTGTCCCGATCCGACGGCCGCGGCGTGCAGGTGGGCAGCCGCGGGACCGCACCCGATCGGTCGCCGCTCACCCACGCCATGCTGGGTATGGAGGAAAGCGGCCGCGCACTGCCGCGGCTGCAGGCGTGGCAGAAGATTTACGGGACGATCGAGCGCGAGCTCCTTTATTGCTCGGCGTTCGGGCGCTTCCAGGTCAATGAGCTCGAGCTGGCGAGGTATTACCACGCCGGACGCACGGTGGCGCACGAAGCGCTATTGCGCCTGCAGGCGAGCGGCATAGTCACGAAGGGTGAGAAGGCGCACTGGTACGTCGTGCCGCTCGATTCGCAGCGCCTGAACGAGCTATACGAGCTGCGCAAGCTGATCGAGCCGACGCTGGCGGGCAATGCCGCCGCGCGCATTCCCGCGGACGTGCTCGGGCAGATGCGAGGCCGGTTGCGTGATGCGATGCAGCGGCATCCGCAAGTCAGAATCGACGAGCTCGACGGCCTCGAGCGCGACCTGCACGTGAGTTGTCTCGAGTACGGAGGCAACCGCGAGATGCTTGACGCGCTCGGGCGCACGCGCTGCATCCTCATCTCGGGCAAGCACATCCTGGGCAAGCGCGTCCCGTATCCGCGGCTCGACCCTTTCCTCGGTGAGCATCTGGCGGTGATCGAGGCGCTGCTCTCGCGGGATCCGCGGCGTGCGCGCCGGGCAATGCGCACGCACCTCGATTCGGCGCACGCCAAAGTCGAAACCCGCCTGCAGGAGTTTCGCAAGAGCTACACCCTCACCCCGATCTCGTACGTCAGCTTATCCTGAGGGCCGTGAGTGATCATCGACGCGCATCACCATCTCTGGAAGATCTCCCGCGGCGACTATCATTGGATGACGCCCGGCATGCCTTTGCTGGCGCGGGATTACCTGATCGAGGATCTGCAGCCCCATCTGCGCAAGGCGGGGGTGGCGCGCACGGTGCTCGTCCAGGCCGCCGCGACCGAGGCCGAATCCGATTTCCTGCTCGAGCTCGCGTCCGGCACGGACTTCATCGCCGGTGTGACGGGCTGGCTCGACCTGGCCGACCCGGGATTTCCGAAGCGCCTGGCGCGCTATCGCCGGCATCCCAAGTTCGTGGCCGTTCGCCCCATGCTGCAGGACTTGAATGATGACGCATGGATTCTCGGTGCCGCCGCGCTCAAAAATCTCCGGCACCTCGCCGCGCTGAAATTTCCGTTCGAGTTCCTCACCTTCCCGCGCCACCTGCCGCACGTGCTGCGCGCTCTCGAGCAGACGCCCGGACTGCATGCCGTGATCGATCACCTGTCGAAGCCGCCCATCGCCTCGGGCGCGCTCGAGCCCTGGGCCTCGCTCATGAGGCGTGTCGCCGATTTCCCCGGGGTCCACTGCAAGCTCTCCGGCATGGTGACCGAGGCGGATCATGCCCGCTGGACCCCCGATTCGCTGGCGCCCTATGTCGATCACGTCGTCGATGTGTTTGGAGCGGACCGGCTGCTGTTCGGCAGCGACTGGCCGGTGTGCCGGCTGGCAGCCGAATACGGCGAGGTCGTGAACGCGCTGCGTACGATCCTGAGCGCACGCCTGGGACCGAGCGAGCTCGAGAAGGTGTTCCGCGGCAACGCAGAGCGATTCTACGGGTTGGAGAAGCTCCAATGACGGATCTCGTGCGATGACGGGGACAATCATGATCGGCACATCCGTGCGGCCGCTCCATACCCAGCCGGCGGCGGACGGTCGGGCGCCGACGCCCGGGGCGGATGACTGCGATCCCGCGGAGACCCAGGATTGGCTGGATTCCCTGGACGCGGTCGTCAGGGCGCACGACCCGGAGCGCGCGCTCTTCATCCTGCGGCGGCTGACACAGCATGCGCAGGAGCGGGGGTTGCTGGCGGCTTCCGCCTCCTACACCGCGTATCAGAATACGATCCCGCTCGAGCACCAGTCCCCCCATCCGGGTGATCTCGAGACCGAGGAGCGGTTGACCACGATCATGCGGTGGAACGCGCAGGTGATGGTGGTCCGGGCGAACAAGGCGCATGGCGAGTTGGGCGGACACATTGCCAGCTACGCGTCCGCCGCCGAGATATTCGAAACGGGGTTCAATCACTTCTTCAGGGCGGCTCATGACGGTCACGGAGGCGATCTGGTCTACTTCCAGCCGCATTCCGCGCCCGGAGTTTACGCCAGGGCATTTCTCGAGGACCGGCTGTCCGAGGCGCAGCTCGAGCGCTTCAGACAGGAAATAGGTCAGACGGGTTTATGCTCGTATCCGCACCCGTGGCTGATGCCCGAGTTCTGGCAGTTTCCGACGGGCTCCATGGGAATCGGCCCGATCAACGCCATCTACCAGGCCAGGCTCCTGCGCTATCTGGCGGACCGAGGCCTCGCGGATACGGCCGGCCGGCGTGTCTGGGGCGTGTTCGGCGATGGAGAAATGGACGAGCCGGAGGCGATAGGCGCGCTGGCGCTCGCGGCGCGCGAGAAACTCGACAATCTGACGTTCATCATCAACTGCAATCTGCAGCGGCTCGACGGGCCGGTGCGCGGCAACGGTCAGATCATCCAGGAGCTCGAAGCAATTTTCTCCGGAGCCGGCTGGAACGTCATCAAGGTCCTGTGGGGATCGGACTGGGACGAGATCTTCGCTCGTGATACGGGAAATGCGCTGCTGCGCCGTCTGGCCGCGACCGTCGATGGCGAATACCAGACGCTAGGCGCGAAAGACGGTACCTACAATAGCGAGAAGTTCTTCAAGAAGGATCCCGCGATCCAGAGACTCGTCAATCATCTGAGCGACGGGCAGATCGACGCGCTCAGGCGGGGCGGCCACGACCCGAGAAAGCTCTACGCCGCCTTTCGCGCCGCCGAGAAACATTCCGCGCAGCCCACGGTGATACTGGCCAAGACCAAGAAGGGCTACGGCATGGGCGGGGCGGGCGAGTCGCGTATGACGTCTCATCAGGCGAAGAAGCTCGACATGGAAGCTCTCCGGGCGTTTCGCGACAGGTTCGGACTTCCCTTGACCGACGAGGACGTCGCCGGACTTCGCTTCTACAAGCCGGCTCCGTCGAGCCCTGAGCTCCGGTACCTGCGCGAGCGCCGTGCCGCCCTGGGCGGCTTCTTGCCCGCGCGCCGCCGCACGACGACGGCAAGGGCGATCCCTCCCGTAAATGATTACGCGCGATTCGGGCTCGAGGCCTCGGGGAAGGAAATGTCCACGACCATGGGCGCGGTTCGCATGCTGGGCGCCCTGCTGCGCGACCGGGAGCTGGGGCGATTCATCGTTCCGATAGTTGCCGACGAGGCGCGCACCTTCGGAATGGACAGCCTCTTCCGGCAGATCGGCATTTACTCCTCGGTCGGACAGCTGTACGAGCCGGAAGATGCCAGCACGATGCTGTGCTACCGGGAGGCCAAGGACGGTCAGCTCCTCGAGGAGGGCATAACCGAGGCCGGTGCGCTGTCTTCGTGGACTGCCGCGGGAACGGCCTATAGCGTGCACGGCCTCGCGATGCTTCCGTTCTACATCTACTACTCGATGTTCGGCTTCCAGCGGGTCGGCGATCTCATCTGGGCCGCGGCGGACCAGCGTACCCGGGGATTCCTGCTCGGTGCCACCGCCGGGCGGACCACCTTGGGCGGCGAAGGACTGCAGCACCAGGACGGCTCGAGTCACGTCGTGGCGGCAACCGTGCCCAACTGTCGCGCGTACGATCCCGCGTTCGTCTACGAAGTGGCGGTGATCATCGATCACGGAATGCGCCAGATGATGGAAAGGCATCGTGACGAGTTCTACTACATCACATTGACGAATGAAAAGTACCCGCAACCCTCGCTGCCCGAGGGCGTGGAAGCGGCCATCATCAGGGGAATGTACCGATGTCCGGCGTCCGGCGTTCGGCCCGCGGCCGGCCCGACGGTCAGCCTTCTGGGCTCCGGCGCCATCCTGCGGGAGGTCAGCTTCGCGGCCGGGCTCCTGGAGCAGGACTGGGGCGTCAACGGCGAAGTGTTCAGCGTGACCAGCTTCAGCGAATTGGCACGGGAAGCATCCGAGGCACATCGCTGGAACCGGCTGCACCCGGACGATACGCCGAGAGTGAGCCACGTCGAAGCGCAGCTTTGCAATGCGGAAGTCACCGTGGCGGCGACCGATTACGTCCGCGCATACCCGCAGCTGATTTCTCCGTACATCGAAGGAATATACATAACTCTGGGAACGGACGGCTTCGGGCGCAGCGATACGCGCGCGGCGTTACGACGGTTCTTCGAGGTCGATCGACACTCCATCGTTCTGGCGGCGCTGCACGGCCTCGTTCGCAAGGGCCGGTTGCCCAGGGAAGTGCTCGCCCGTGCGATCGACCGTTACGGCTTCGACGCCGGAGCCGCGGCCCCGTGGACGCTCTAGGCCGCTCATGCGGGGGCGGGAGCGCCGGGAACGGGCGCGTCCGCCCGCAGATGCCCGGCGGAACGCAATGCTTCCCAAAACTCCGACGGGATTCGGGTGTTGTAGAGCTGGACAGTCTGCGCAACATGCTCCGCGCTTTCGAGACCCGGGATGACGGAGACGACATGTGGGTGTGCCAGAGGAAACTGGAGTGCCGCTGCAGCCAACGGAATTTTGTAGCGATCACACAGCATTTCGAGCGCGCGGACCCGCGTCGCTATCTCTTGCGGCGCCGCGGCGTAGTTATAGTGAAGACTTGCGCCGCCGCGCGTGCCGGTAGCGAGAATTCCCGAGTTATACGGTCCGCCGATGATGATCCGTACTCCGTTTGTGCGGCAAAGCGGAAAGAGCTCATCGAGGGGCGTCTGCTCGAGCAGCGTGTACCGGCCCGCGAGGAGAATCAGATCGATCCGGGCGGAGCGCATGAGCTCGAGACACACCGCGACCTCGTTTACACCTACACCAACAGCCGTAATATCTCCTGCACGCCGAAGCTCCTCCAATGCACGCAGGCCGCCACCGGTGAGCTGGTCGAATGTTTCCCGATGCCGGTCCCCGTGAGTGAGGGCTCCAATATCGTGGATGAGCAGGATGTCGATGTGAGCCAACCCCAATCGCTGCAGGCTGTCCTCGTACGAGCGCATGATGCCGCCATAACTGTAGTCGAAGCGCGGCTCGAACGGAAACGACGAGCAAAATCCGCGTCGATCCGAGGCACCCTTTATCCCGGGCGCCGGTTCGAGCAGCCTGCCGACTTTGGTCGACAGGACGAATCCCGACCGGTCGCGCAGAACATCGCCCACACGGCGCTCGCTGAGTCCATATCCATAATAGGGAGCCGTGTCGAAAAAGGTGATGCCGGCCGCAAGCGCGGCCTCCAGCGCGCCGCGCGCCTGGACGTCATCGACTGGGTGATAAAGGTTTCCGACCGGCACCGTGCCGAAGCCCACTTCCGACAGAGCGAGGTTGGTCTGTCCGAGGCTCCGAGTGCGGATGCGTTGCGTCGCGGGTGGGTTCGTAGCCATGATCGACTCCATAGCCGTGCTCACTGAACCAACACCATATCATCCGCTCTCGTAAAGTCAATCTTTCCGAAAGGTGAAAAACAGCCGGTGCTCTACCATCACCGTAAGGCAGCTCTCGAAAGGCGATAATGATCACGGTCCATCACCTCAACAATTCACGTTCGCAGCGCGTGCTGTGGCTGTTGGAAGAACTCGATGTGCCCTACGAGATCGAGAAATATCAGCGCGACCCGAAAACCATGCTGGCGCCGCCAGCGCTGCTGCAGATTCACCCGCTCGGCAAGTCGCCCGTTATAACCGATGGCGAGCTGACGCTGGCCGAGTCGGGCGCGATTATCGAATACCTGGTGGACCGCTACGGACTCGGGCGTCTGATACCGCCGGCGGGAACGCCCGAGCGCCTGCGCTATACCTACTGGTTGCACTTCGCGGAGGGCTCGGCGATGACGCCACTGTTGCTCAAGCTGATCTTCGACCGTATTCCAAACATGCCGGCACCGTTCTTCGTCAAGCCGGTGGCGCGCGGCATCTCAAGGAGAGTTCTGACAATGCTGGTAGAACCCAACCTCAAGCGGCAGCTCGATTTCATGGAAGCCGAACTCGGCAACAGCCAGTGGTTCGCCGGATCGGAATTCAGCGCCGCCGATATCCAGATGAGCTTCCCGCTGGAAGCTTCCGCGCTGCGCGCGGGACTCGACGCGAGCCGGCCAAAGTTGATGGCCTTCCTGAAGCGGGTCCACGCACGACCCGCCTACCAAAGGGCGCTCGAACACGGCGGGCCGTACGGCTTTGTGAGTGACGGAGCTTAGAACGTCTGTATCATTGCAAAGGCAATCGATGAAAAGCATATGCTGATCGGCATCGATCCCCTGTTGGGTCCGGAGTTGCTGGCGCATCTGCGTTCGATGGGCCACGGCGATGAGTTGGTCATTGCGGATGCCAATTTTCCCGCGGCGTCCGTCGCCAGGCGGCTCGTGCGGGCCGAAGGAGCCACGGTGCCGCAGATGCTGGCGGCGGTTCTGGCGCTGCTGCCGCTCGACACGTTCGTCGATAGCTCGGTTTGCGTGATGGAGGTGGTCGGCAGTGCGGCGCTGTGCGCGCCGATTACCGAGGAGTTTCGCGGGATAGTTGCTGCGCGCGCAGGGCCGAGGTTCGCAAAAATCGCGGGGATGGAGCGGTTCGCGTTCTACGAGCGCGCGCGCCAGGCCTATGCGGTGGTGGCAACGGGGGAGCGCCGCACCTACGGGAACATCATTCTTCGCAAGGGCATCCTCGAGCCATGACGGGGCGTTGCCTGTGCCTCGGGTCAGGTGTGCCGGAATCCGGTGAAAAACATGCTAATCGAATGCTTGCAACGAGCTAACCGGGTGGCGATGCCGCCGCTATTCTGCGCCGGCGGTACACTGAACCAATGGCGGGTCTGAATTCGCTGGAGATTGACGTGGCGGCGCAGAAGTTTCGTTTACCGACCGGGATCGATGGCCTGCCATGAGGGAATCCGGCACATTGAGCATTGCATCGCGATTTGTCGCGACGCTGGCTCTCACAATGCTCGGTTGCGCGAGCGCGCACTCGGCCGAGAGGCTCCTGCTGCGCTATCCCACGATGTCGAAGACACGGATCGTCTTCGAGTACGGCGGGGACCTCTGGAGCGTGCCGCGCGGCGGCGGCCGGGCGCACGTGCTCGTGAGCGGAATCGAGCAGCCGATAAAAGTGGTATTCGCGCCGGGCGGAGCGAGGCCGATCTTTTCCCCCGACGGCTCCATGGTCGCGTTCACCGGTACGTTCGAGCACAACGCCGACGTTTATGTCGTACCGGCTATCGGTGGGCAGCCCCGCCGGCTGACATACTACCCCGGGCCGAACGTCGCGGTCGGATGGACCCCCGATGGCAGGAGCGTGCTGTTCCGCTCCGAGCGCTACAGCTTCTCCCTTCCCGATCAGCTCTTTACCGTGCCGGTCACAGGGGGTTTTCCCCGCGAGCTGCCGTTGCCGACCGGGGAGATGGGCTCCTATTGCGGCGACGGCAGCCACATCGCCTATGTGCCGGGGTTCGAGTGGGAGCCGTTCTGGAAGGGCTACAAGGGGGGTCAGCACGCGCAGATCTGGATCACGCGGCTGTCCGATTCGCAGACGGTGCGCATTCCCGACCTCGACGCCAGCGAGACCAAGCCGATGTGGGTCGGCCACCGGATCTATTTCTTGTCCGATCGCGACGGGCCAATGACGCTGTTCGCGTACGACACACGTAACGGGCAGGTGAAGCGCCTGATAGACAACAGGGGCTTTGACATTACTTCGGCCTCCGCAGGTCCCGGTGGGATCGTCTACTCCCAGTTCGGCGAGCTGCACATCTATGATTTCGCTACCGGTACGACGCATTCGGTGACGGTGACGGTGACGGGCGATCTGCCGCAGCTCCGGCCCCATTACGCGAACGTCGCGAACAAGATCTTCGCGAGCGGCATTTCCCCGAGCGGAGTGCGCGCCGTGTTCGCGGCGCACGGTGACATTCTCACTGTGCCTGCGGGCCGGGACGGCAGCATCGAGAACCTCACCCACAGTCCCGGAACGATGGACCGCGAGCCGGCCTGGTCGCCCGATGGCAGGTCCATCGCGTACTTCTCCGATGCCGCCGGGGAATACGACCTGGCCATCCGCCGGCAGGACGGCACGGGTCCGGTGCGCAGGATTTCGCTGGGACAGAGCGATGCCTTTTATTACGGACTCAGGTGGTCGCCCGACAGCAAGAAGGTCCTCTTCGGTGATCAGAAGCTCAACCTCTGGTACGTGGATCTCAGTCGGGTCCGCCCTCGGCCCGTGAAAGTCGCTACCGACAGCATCGCCGAGCTGCATCGGTTCGACGCTAGCTGGTCGTCCGATGGCGGTTGGATAGCCTATACCCGCGTGATGCCCAATCTTATGCACGCGGTGTTCATCTATTCGCTGCGGGACGGCAGCACACACCAGGTCACCGACGGCGCCAGCGATTGCCTCTATCCGGCATTCGACGCGAGCGGCAAGTATCTTTACTTCACCTCCAGCACGGACACCGCGCTTACCCACGGTGGGTTTGACATGACTCAGCTCGAGCGGCCGGTGACGCGCACCGTCTACGCCGCCACGCTTCGGTCCGATCTTGCTTCGCCGATTGCCCCGCGTGCGGGCTTCGAGGAAGCCTTGCCGATATCCAAGGCGAAGAGCGGGGGCGTGCACGGGGCCGCGGACGGGAAGAGTCCCGTGCAGCCCTCCGGTGTCAGGATCGACTTCCGCGGCCTGCAGTCCCGCGCGGTGCCGCTGCCGATACCCGCTGCGAATTATGTCGGCCTCGACCCCGGCACGGCCGGGACCGTCTATCTGCTGAAGGCGCCGCTCGTGGTGATGCAGTCGGACTTGGGGCCGCACGGCCTGCCGGTTGCGGTGCTGCGCTTCGACCTCGAGGCCGGAACGGTCACGCCCTTGGCGAGCGGCATCACTGACTTCTCCCTCGCCGCCAACGGCGGCAAGATGCTCTATCGACGGGGCGCGAACTGGTTCATTTCCGATGCGAAGCCGGCAGCCGAGCCGGTGAAGCTGAATCTCGAGGAGATGCGCGTTCGCGTGGTCCCGGCCGAGCAGTGGGCGCAGATGTACCGCGACGCCTGGCGGATGGAGCACGCCTTCTTCTACAACCCCACGTTTGACGGTCTCGACATGGAGGCCGCGCAACGCGAGTTCGCGCAGTTCCTGCCGGGCATCGCCAGCCGCGACGGGTTGTCGTTCCTGTTCCGCGAGATGATGAGCTACCTATCGGTCGGGCATATGTTCATCTACGGCGGCTACGAGCCGAAGATGACCGACATCAAGGTGGGTCTCCTCGGGGCGAATTATCGGATCGAGCACGGACACTACCGCATCGTGCGTATCTTCAGGGGCGGGGAGTGGAACCCCCACCTGTACGCGCCGCTGGCGCAGCCGGGCCTGCGGGTCAAGGTGGGAGACTACCTGCTCGCGGTCAACGGCGACGCGCTGGATTCCCGCGGCAATCTCTATGCGGCCTTCGAGGACCTGGCCGACAAGACCGTGACGCTTACGGTGGGAAAGAGCCCCGACGGCAAGGGCGCGCACCACATCATCGTAAAGACCATCGCGAGCGAGGCCGGGCTGCGTCACGTCGCCTGGGTCGATCACAACATGGAGCTGGTGAATCGCCTGAGCGGCGGCAAGATTGCGTACGTTTACCTACCCGACACCGGCTGGGGCGGCTTCGCGAGCTTCAACCGCTATTACTTCTCCCAGGTGAACAAGCAGGGCGTCATCCTCGATGAGCGCTACAACGGCGGCGGGCTGCTCTCGGATTACATCATGCATTACCTGCAACTCGAGCCCATGGCGCTCGATGTGACCCGCTGGGGCGATACCAAAACGGTCGTTGAGCCTCCCGAGGCGATTTTTGGCCCAAAGGTCTTGATCATCAATCAGTTCGCGGGCTCCGGCGGCGACGCGCTGCCGTGGTATTTCAAGATGGATCACTTAGGCACCGTCGTCGGCGAGCGCACCTGGGGTGGCCTGGTCGGCATCGGCGGCTATCCGCCGTTGATGGACGGCGGCCAGATTACCGCACCGTACACTGCCATCGAGGGCCTGAATGGCACCTTCCCGGTCGAGAATCACGGCATCGCCCCCGACGTGACGGTGTGGCAGAACCCGCAGCTCATGCGGGAGGGCCACGATCCCCAGCTCGAGCGCGCCGTCGCGATCGCCCTCGAGGAGCTGAAGGCACACCCGCCCGCGCCCCATCGGCGTGCCCCGTGGCGCAACTACCATCCGCGTGTGCCGCCCCTGCCGCAGCCGCCGACGAGCGTTGGGAGCGGTTGAGGATGGCAAGGGATGTGAAGCCGCCTTTTCGGTTGTCGCGCCGCCGGTTCATCTCGGGCACTGCGGCGACGGGAGTCATCGTGGGTCTCGGGCCGCGCGCTCGAGCGGATGCGCGGCTGGCGATCGCCGCAAGCGGTGAGGATTCGTTGCGCAGGGCATTCCTGATTCCGCCCGACAGCTCGAAGGCCTGGACGTATTGGTGGTGGCTCGACGGGGCCGCGAGCAGAACGGGGATCACCGCGGACCTCGAGGCCATGAAGCAGCAGGGCATCGGCGGTGTTCTGGTGTTCAATGCCGGCGGGGGCGGGCCGCTTGCGCCCAAGGGGTCGCCGTTCATGAGCGCGCCGTGGCGGGAATACTTTCGCTTCGCGGTACGCGAGGCTGGTCGGCTCGGCATCGCGATGGCGGTCAATCTCTGCAGCGGCTGGAATTGCGGCGGCCCGTGGGTGACGGCAGACGATGCGATCAAGGATCTGGCATGGCGGGAAACGATCGTCGAAGGACCGCGCCGAATCGACGAAGTCCTTGCCCGTCCATCCGGACGAGCGCCGCACGCGGATGCGTCCCCCGGAAATACTCCGCCCGAGGAGGAGCCCGCCCACTGGTATCGGGACATTGCGGTACTGGCATGTCGCGAGAGCGGGGAGGGCGTCTGGCGGATGGAGGATATCCGAGATCTGACGGACATGACCGTCGGCGGAAGACTGCGCTGGGATGCGCCGGGCGGCCGATGGACGGTGCTGCGGTTGGGATATGTCGTCCGCCGGCAGGCGAACCAGGGCCCGATCTGGTACGGCGCCACCCAGGTCGTCAAGGAGCCTGGAGTGCCGGCCGACGGGGGTTGGGAAATCGATCCCATGAGCGCAGGAGCCATGGATCGCCATTTTGCGCATACGGGCGCTAAGTTGATCGAGGACGCAGGCCCGCTCGCCGGCAAAGCCCTGAATTACTTCCACATCGATAGCTGGGAAATAGGCGTGGTGAATTGGACGCCGAACCTCGTGAATGAGTTTCGGGCTCGCCGCGGATACGACCCGACGCGGTATCTACCGGCGCTCGCGGGCAAGACGCTGGATACCGCCGGGTTGACCGACCGGTTCACCTGGGATTATCGGCGGACGGTGGCGGATCTGACCGCGGAGAACTACTACGGGCGGCTCGCCGCGCTCTGCCACGAGCACGGGCTCCGGTCGGAATCCGAATCGGGCGGTCCCTATTACTCGCAGTACATCGATGCCCTGGAGTGCGAGGCCGTCAACGATCTGCCGATGGCGGAGTTCTGGAGTTCCCGACATGTGTTCAAGCGCGGGGGCAAGCCCATACCGAATTATGAGGGTGTCTCCACGCCCTTTTTTCTGAGTACCCGGAAGACCTTTCCCGCGCTCAATTACGGCTCGATTCGTCAGGAAGCCAGCGCGGCGCACGTCTATGGAAAGCCGATCAACCAGGCGGAGGCCTATACGAGCTTCAATGAGGATTGGTCGGAGGACCCGTATTTTCTCAAGCCGTTCGGCGACCGCGCCTTTTGCCTCGGGACCACGCGGCAAGTCCTCAGCTTCTCGGTCCTGCAGTCGACCACGGACAAACCGGGATTCGAATGGGAGCACGTCGGCACGCACTTCGACCGAAATGTGACCTGGTTTCCGTTGAGCCACGGATGGCTCACCTATCTCGCGCGGTGTCAGCACATGCTGCGCCAGGGAAGCTTCGTCGCGGACATCCTGTACTTCTCCGGCCAGGCGATCCCGAGCTTCGTCCTGCTGGATCGCAAGCCCATCGCCGGTTTCGACTTCGATGTCATCAACGCGCAGGCGCTGCTCGGGCGGGCAGCGGCCGAGAACGGCAGAGTGGTGTTGCCGGGCGGCATGCGCTATCGATATTTCGTGCTGCCGGAAGGAGCGGCCGAGGAGGCCACACCGGCGGTGCTGGACAGGATGCGGCAATTGGTCGAGGGCGGAGTGACGCTCGTCGGGAGGTGCCCGAAGCATTCGCTCGGACTCACGGGATTTCCGCGCTCCGAGAGTGAAGTCGAGGCGCAGGCGGATGTGCTGTGGGGGACGGAAGCTGCGGAATCGGGCACGCGGCGTGTCGGCGCCGGTAGAGTGATCTGGGGCCGCAGCCTCGAGGAGGTGATCCGCTCGGATCGCCTGCCGCCGGATGTGGAGTTGCGGGGAGCGCCGCCCGGGGCGGAGCTCGACTGGATCCATCGTCGTGACGGCGAGCGCGACATCTATTTTCTGGCGAATCTCGATGAGCGGCCGGCGCAGATCGAGGGGGTATTTCGGGTAGCGGGCAAGCGGCCGGAATTATGGGACCCGGTGACGGGAGAGGTGCGCGACCTGCCCGAGTATCGCTGCGAAACCGATCGAACGGCGATACCGCTGCATTTTGCGCCGAAGCAGAGCTGGTTCGTGGTATTCCGCCGGCCCGGCGCCGCCCGCGGAGGCCCTTCCGAGGCGCGGAACTTTCCGACGCTTGCCGACCTGGCCACCCTCTCAGGGCCGTGGGAAGTCGGTTTTGACGAAGAGTGGGGCGGACCTGCGAAAGCGATTTTCGAGCGCCTCGAGGATTGGACTCAGCGGCCCGAAGAGGGCATCCGGTACTACAGCGGAATGGCGACTTACCGGAAGACCTTTGACGCGCCGGGAGGCGCGGGAGGAGAGCTCTATCTCGACCTGGGAGAAGTGAGGAACGTGGCGCGCGTGCGCCTCAACGGAAAGGAACTCGGTGTCGTCTGGACAGCGCCGTGGCGTGTGACCGTGGGTGATGCGATGAGGCCAAAGGCCAACCAACTGGAGATTGATGTGGTGAATCTATGGCCCAACCGTCTGATCGGAGACGGTCTCCTGCCGAAGGAGCAGCGCCGGACCAGGACCAATGTGAGGCTCTATGACACGCCGTTGCCGCAAGATGTGGAGCTTTACCATAGCGATCCGGAAGCCGCGATAAGGCGGACGACGGGCGCACCGCCAAAGCTCCTCAGCTCGGGCCTGTTGGGACCCGTCAAGCTGGTCGTGGGAGCTTGAGACAGTATGCAGGAGTGATGAACATGCAATCTATCGGTTTCATCGGCCTTGGGCGGATGGGCAGACCCATGGCCGCGAACCTCTGCAAGAAGGGATTCAATCTGCTGGTCTACGATGTGAATCCGAAGGCCGTCGAGGCCCTGCGCGCGCTGGGCGCCCGGAGCGTAGGCTCCGTGGCGGAGATAGCCAAAGGCAGCGAGATCATCGTGACGATGGTGCCCGGCTCGGCCGACGTCGAAGCGATAGTACTCGGAGAGGCCGGTCTGCTCGCCAATGGGCGGCCTGGGCAGATCATCATGGACATGAGCACCATCGAACCCAATACCACCGATCTGATCGCCGCGCGGGCGGCGGAAAGGGGCATGTCCGTCGTCGACGCGCCCGTCGGACGGCTCGCGAGCCACGCGGATCGCGGCGAGTCCCTGTTCATGGTTGGAGCTTCGCACGCCGATCTCGAGCGGGTGCTGCCATTGCTGCAGGCGATGGGTACGACGATTCATCACTGCGGCAAGGTCGGCACGGGAGGGCGCACCAAGCTGGTCAACAACTATCTCGCCGTCGTGTCCTGTCAGCTCAATGCGGAAGCGCTGGCCTTGTCGCAGCGCTTCGGCCTGGACCTGGAAAAGACACTCGAAGTCATAAGCGGGACTTCGGCGGTCAACGGCCAGCTGCGCCTGAACTGGTCGACCAAGGTGCTCACCGGCGATATCTCCCCCGGGTTCACCATCGAGCTGGCGCACAAGGACCTCTCGCTGATCACGGCCGCAGCGAATGCGGCGAAGGTGCCCATGCCCGTTGCCGCCGTCGCGCGGGAGTTCTTCAGTCTGGCGCGCTCGGGCCGGTACGCGCAGTGCGACTTCTCGGCGATCGTCGACGTGCTCTGCGACCTCACTGGAATCGAGAAGCCCCGCTTCAAGACCCGGAAATCCGAAGGTTGCATCCAATGAAATATGCCGTTACGCAGCAGCAAATCGCGACCTTGACCAGCCCGGTACACGAAACCCCCATCCCAAGCCGAAAAGCACCCTCACCGCGAAAATTTAACTGGTACACACTGCTGCCGTGGCGCAATTACCACTCGAAACTGCTGCCGCTGCCGCAGCCGCCGGCGACCGCATCAAAGTGCGCCTGACGTGCAAGGAGAAGTCGCTGCGCGTCGGGCAGGGGTATGGCGAGGTCCGCTGGGATGCGCTCATCACCAATCAGGATGGCGAGTCGGCCGCCGCCTACGA
>JBOHZT010000001.1:0-53335 GCA_050738535.1 Steroidobacteraceae bacterium | reverse complement strand
AATCCACTTCGAAGTTCCCTTCTCGCCAGTACGAGATGGAACATCCCCCCTCGACCGCGGCGTTGGCGAGATGCGCTCCGACTGCCGATTCTACGAGGCGCCCCCAAAATTCGTGATCGGCCCGAGCATCGCGGGATGTAAGACCCGAAGTCGTGCTCATCAGCGCGGTGTTCAGCACCTGAAGCTTCGGGCTCGAGCCACGGCTGCGCGCCAGATCGCCCGCGTACTTGGGTAATCCGCAGACCATGCCCGCTCCTTCGAGCAACTGCAGATAGTGCGCCAGAGTGGTCGTGTTCCCGGCATCCTGAAGCTGGCCGAGCATCTTGGTGTAGGACAACACCTGTCCGGAATAGCGGCAGGCGAGCTCGAACAGCCGCCTCAACAGCGCCGGCTTGTCGACGCGCGTAAGCAGGAGCACATCCCGCGAGATCGAGGTCTCGATCAAGCTGTCCGCGATATATCGCATCCACCGCTCCGACTCCCCAATGAGGCCCGCTGCGCCCGGATAACCGCCATAAAAAAGGTAATCGTCGAGCGACCAGCCGAATGCTGCTCGCATCTCGGAGAAGGACCAGTGGGGCAAGTGCAGCGTCTCGAATCGGCCAGCCAGGCTTTCTGTGAGTCCTTTCGTGACCAGCAGTGGCGCGGACCCAAGCACAACGACCTTGAGCGGCCGGCGCGCCCGAGTGTCCTCATCCCATAACCGCTTGACCGTTTCCGACCAGCCAGGGATCTTTTGGATTTCATCGAGCACCAGCACTGCACCGGCGGACGATCGCGCGCCGGATTGCAGCCTGGCGGCGTCCCACTGTTGACCGATCCAATCGGCCGAGCGGAGCGTGGGCTCATCGGCACTCGCATAGCGCACCGGTGCCTCGAGATCCGAGGTGACCTGCTGGACCAGTGTCGATTTCCCGACCTGCCGAGGCCCCGTGATGACCTGCAGGAAGCGACGCGGCTCGACGAGGCGCTTGGCGAGGTAGGCGGCGTGAGGACGCCGAAAATCAGCACTCATGACGCCGCGTATTTTTACTCAATATAATGAGTAAATCAAGGTATCGCGTTCGAGCTTGTCCGTTCCCGGCGGGAAAGTGCACGGCCGAACCGACCCGCCCGCTACTGTATGCTTGATTCCCGTGCGATCCGGTCGAGCGGACTGAAGTAGAGCCGGTACAGGACCAGGTAGAGCGCCTGCAGGGCGGTCGCGAGCAGGAACGGGAACACGAACTGGCCGCTGTGGATCAGCCAGCCGCCGAGCACCGGCCCCGCCGCCCGGGGGATCTGCAACGACAGACTCTGCACGCTCGCCGCGAGGCCCCGGCGCTCCACCCGCGTCAGCTCCACGGCGACGGCCTGCCGAGTCCCCGCCGTGCCCTGGTTGAACGCCGATCGGAGCGCATACAGACCCGCGGCCATACCGAACGTCTCGGAGAACGGCACGGCGACGAGGAGCACGAGACCGCAGAACCGCATCCACAGCACCGAGCGCACGGCCCCGAGGCGGATGCTCAGCCAACCGCTGAGCGATGAGCCGAACGCTCCGAGCAGGAAGCTCGCCGCGAGCGCCGGGCCGATCAGGGCTGGGCCCTGCCCGAACCGCCGGGCGAGCCAGAACGCCATGAGCGGTCCAATGATCCCGATGGCGAGCCCATTGATGCCGTTCGTCGCCGCAAGTCGCCGTAGCTGCCGGTTCTCGAGGCGGACGATTTCCTTGCCCTCCGCACCGTGCAGATGCTGGGGAACCTCCGCAGGCGGTACGGGGCCCTCGCGCGCGAAAGCGATGAATGCAATGGACGCGAGCGAGCCCACGAACGGGATCAGGAACAAGTAGCGGTAGGCGGCCAGGTTCCCGAATCCCCGCCCGAAGAGGCTCGGCAGCGCCGCGAGCGCCGCTCCAACCGCCATCCCGACGAATCCGTACGTCGCATTAAGCGCGAACACGTGCCGCCGCATGTCGCCGGTCACTTCGCGCGCGAGCCAGGCCTGCTCGACCGGCGCGAATGGACCCGCCGCCCCATTCGCGCCGCGTCCGAACCCGGCGATGGTGGCGGCCGCGATCAGCACTGCCTCCTGGGGTGACACCATGGCCGCGAGGGACGCGAGCGCGGCCGAGCACTCGTACCCCAGCAACAGGCCACGCCGCCCGCGCCGGTCGCTCATGGGCCCGACGATCAGCGTGAGGGCCGCCCCGAACAGCAACCCCGCCATCAGCACCACGCCGATGGCGGTGCCGCTGTAGCCCAGAGCATGCAGGTAGAGCGAGAAGCTGACGACCGTGACGCCTTGCCCCACGCTGCGCGTGGTGCGCGCCGCAATCAGCCACTGGACGTTGCGGGGTAGGCGGAATCTCCTTGCCAATTCGAGGCTCTCCGGAGCACGGCGGCGCCGTGACGGCACCACGCCGCCGCGCCACCTTGAGTGCGAGTCGTCGAGGGCATGATACCTAAGGAGGGATTGCCGGCTGAGAGGTGGCGGCCCCAGAGCCGCACCGAACCTGCGCCTCCAGTCAGTGCGCCCTGCCGGGCGCACAAAAAAAAACGGCGGACCCGTGGGCCCGCCGCTTCATCAGCTGAGACTTTCCGCTGGTTAGAACGAGGCCTTCAGGCCGAGATAGAAGGTGCGGCCGTAAACGTCGTAGAAACCTGCGTTCGTGAAGCCCGCGCCGTCATTGGCAAGAGCGTACCTGGTCGGGTTGGTGCAGCCCAGCGCCGAGTCGGCCGTGCTGCAAACCCCAACGCTCGAGCCCGGAGCAACGCCCGTAGTCGCACCGGTGATCGGGGGATTGGTATTCAGAAGGTTGTCGATACCCCCGCGGATCTGCAGCCAGTGGTTGACGGTGTAGGTCGCCGACAGATCGAACTCGCTCCATGCCGGAGTCGCGATGCTCGTATCCGGCGTCCAGCTCAGCATGTAGCCCTGACCCGTGGCCGCGACCTGCTTGTTGTGGTCGACGATCGCTTCCTGCTGCGCGTGCGCAGCGCTGTTGATCGAGGGGTAGAACGTCCAGCGCAGCTGCGCCGAGAAGGACGGCAAGACATAGCCGATCGTCGTGAAGATGCGATAGCCGTAAGCCCCCCCGTTGGTACCCGACAACGTCGGCCCGAACGAGTCCTTCCAGTTGATATTCGTGTCGAAGGCTTGGGACGATTGCTTCGTACGGAAATATTGGAGGATGGTCGTCCGTGTGCTGAAGGTGACTTCACCCGGAACATGCTTCACACCGATGTCCTCGAGGTTGGCGATCCAGTTGACCCCGAGGTCGACACCGGCGACACCGATCGTCGCAGAGTTGTCGTACTGCAGCAGCGACGTGGCCGGACCGCCGTTGCCGCCGAGCCGAGGCACGTTCAGACACGCAGGTGTTTCAGCTTGAGCTACCGCCTGTGCCTGCGTGGTGACGGTATTGGTCCCGTAGCAGAGGTAGTTCGCGTAGTCGATGGAGTCGAGCTCGATCGCGTTCTTGATGTGGATCTGCCACCAGTCCGCCGTCGCATTCAGGCCCTGAAGCCAAGGACCCTGTCCGAGGTCCGAGAGCGTGAAGCCGGCGGTCCAGGTGTCCGCGGTCTCGGCTTTGAGGTTCGAGTTGCCCACCTCGTTGACCCAGGCAAAGGGTAGGCCGACTCCGGCCGACTGTGCACCCGCGTAGTACGAGCCTTGCGCTTGGTTCCCGCCGGCCATTTGCATTTGCGCCTGGCAGATGAGGTAGGTGCTGATAGCGCCTTGCGTCGTCTGGCCACCGGCGAGCTTCTGCGCCGGTTGTCCTGCGTCTCGTGGCGAGAGATCCGCCGCCGCATCGCCGGCGCCGAATGGCGCAATGGAGCGCAGCGAGCACGGGTCTCCGAATTGGCCGGCGCCCCCGAAGAATTCCTGCTCTCCAAGGTAGAGCTCACCCAGATTCGGTGCACGAACGGCGCGGTTGAAGCCGCCGCGCAGACGCAGCTCGTTGCTCACCTGCCAGCTGAGGTTGAGCTTGAAGGTGGTGGTATTGGGAACCTGATCCGGATAAGTCGTGTAGCGGATAGCCGGGTTGATGTCCAACTCTTTCACCAGCGGAAGGTTCTTGAGCACTGGTATGTAGAGCTCGAGGTAGCCCTGCCGGGATGCGATCTCGTTGTCCAGCCCCCCGAGCGGATAGAGGCCGATCGCCTCGTCGAGGAATGAACCGGTCGACTGCAGGTTGTCCGGCATGAACTGGCCCGCGTCGCGGAGATATTCGAATCCCAGCGCAGCGCTCACCTCTCCGGCCGGCAGCCTAAATATAGACCCTTGGAAGTTTGCCTCGAGGTCGTCCTGCTCCATTGCGGTGTAGGTCTGGAGCGTCGCACTGAAGGCGTTCATGCAATCCGCCGAAGCGCTGGCGCCCCCGAAGATGGCATCGTAGAAGCCGCTGGTGCACGTTGCAGGCACCGAGGTCCCGAAGTTCGGATTGGCGCCGTTGGCGTTGCCTTGATAGGACTCGCCGGCGCCGTAATCGGGCGAATCGAGCACTGTGCGGTATCGCTGTAGCGAGTCAGTGCCCAAGGCGTTCTCGTAGTCGCTCGACTGGCCGCGCGAATAGTAGATATCGCCCGTCCAGTCGGCGAACAGCGGAAAGCGGACGCCCGTATCGATCTGCCACACGGTCGACTGATCGACCGTCGAGCGCGGGGGAGCGCTGAACGCCGGATTCCAGGAAAGAATCCAGCTGGTCGGCGCGTAATTTGGCTGTCCCGCCGCCGGGCAGGGAGTCGGCCTGACGGTCACTTCAGGCAGACAGCTAATGGACGGAGCTTCTTGCGGTGCATTGCTGCCGCCGTCCGGCACTCCGTTCGCAGCGCCTCGGCTCAGCAGCAGCATGGCGAGCTGCCAAGGTACCGGGTGCTGGGCACCCGCGGCGCCCGGAGCAATATAGTTCGGGTTGCTGTAGGCATTGGCCGCTGGATTGCCCGCAAAGGCAGCAGAGATCGTCTGAAGTTCGCTTTGCGTCGAAGCGCTGCTGACCGCAGTCGGAAGGATCGGGCTGTCCGTCGCTGCGTTGAACGGGATCTGGGCCTCCCAGCCATAGATTGCGGTGGTGGGAACGTCCAAGAGGGTGGTCGTCTTGCTCGTCGCAAAGCGGACATCCGAGTAGAAATCGATATTCGGGGTGATGTGATAGTTACCGTCGGCCCAGAACGAGTAGCGGGTTTGCGGCTCTGTGATCGTGGCGAGCGGATCGTTCCATTTCAATACCTGCTGTTCCGCCGGGGCGGGGGCGCCAAAGGTATTGAGCACCGTCCCGTCATAGGCGTTCATCAGTCCAAAGCCGTTCCCGGATTGCGGCCCCGTATAGCCGCTTTGATCGATCGGCAAGCTATTGAACCAGATGCTGTTCTGGGCCGGGGTGTTGTTGTAATTGAAGCTGAGAGTGTCGAACGAGCAGGCGTTTCCAAACAGGCACACGCCGCCGCCTGCGGCTGTGCGCTTCGCGAACACCGTGCTCAACGCGGCGACGCTCGGGTTGGCCGTGGGGAAGAAGGACTGCTGCGGCTCCCAGCCGTTGTACCCATTCGTCAAGCTGAAGTTGTTGGTGCCCGTCGCGTTCGGGTCGCTCCAGGAATTGGTGAAGAAACTGCGGTTCTTCTGGAACGCGACCTGGCGGTTGTAATACTCCAACCCCATCGTGACGTTGCCTTTGTTATCCGCGAAATTGGTTCCCACGAGCGCGGAGGCGTCCATTTCGTCGCCGTCACCGGCTTGGGTGATGCTGTCCTGGTAGTTGAACTCGGCGCCCTGGAAATCCTTTCTCAGGATGAAATTCACGACGCCGCTGACCGCATCCGGGCCGTAGGTGGTCGACGCGCCGCCCGTGATGGTCTGGATGCTCTGGATCATCGCCTGCGGGATGCCGTTAATGTCGGTCACCATCAGCGCGTTGATCGGCATCGTGCGGTGGCCGTTGATCAGCACCAGGTTGCGGTTGGGTCCGAGGCCTCTCAGGGAGATGTCGGCGATGCCGACCGTGTTGACGGCATCGGGCTGCACATCCTCGTTTTCCGTCGTTGGTGTGTAGGCCGGGTTGAAATTCGGCAGTTTATTGAGATACGACTCGACGTTGATCCCGGCCTGCTGCTGGAGCTGCACGGAAGTGACGGTCACGAGGGGACTGATGGACTTCAGGCCCGGCCGCTGGATACGCGTGCCGGTTACCGTGACTTCCTCGAGCTCGGCAGGCGCAGCCGCCGCGCTACTCGCCGCGGGAGCCCCTGTGGCACCAGGCGCAGCCGTCGCTTGCGCCAGGAGAAAGGATTGAACCGATGGAGTCCAGTCGTTCGAGTTGGCGGCCAGCAGCGCGGTACTCGTCGTACGCGCTGTCGCCTTAGTCGCGGTGGCTGCACTCGCAGTGTCAGCGGTCTGGGTCGCCTTGGCGGCGCTCGCCGCTGAGGCTTCAGCCGCGGATACGCTGAGTGCGGAGCCCATCATGGCACAGGCGCCGAGCGCCAACGCCCCACGGAATAGATACGACACGGACCGAGTTCGATTCACAGTTAATTCCCCCCAAAGCGAAAAGACGGCTTTTCTGGTATTCAGTTGCGCATTCGCAACAACTGAACCGGCTTCGCGTATTTCCGGGCGAGGATGCTAGCAGCGGTCCTCGGGGCCCGTTCCACCGAGAGCGAAGACTTGTTCCGTTGAGAGCGAAACGATAGCAGGCTATTTACGCAATTCAGTGTTAACGCCACGGAAACTATCGCTCCGCAACGGCGAAAGCGGCGGATTCGAGATGATCGGGCTCGGAGGTTTTTGCAGCCAGAACAACCGCCGAGCTCGGAGCGGCAGGCTGCTCGCGGATCCGCTGAGCGCGGTATTCCGTGGCGGCCACGCCGAAATGGTCGTGAAAAACCTTACCGAAGTGCGTGAGGCTCGAGAATCCGAGATGGAAGGCCACATCGCTGACGGTGCGCGCCTGCTGCGCGCGGTCTGCGAAGATGCGTGCGCACTCCTCGAGCCTGCGGCGCTGGATGTAGCGGCAGAGCGTCTCCTCGCCCTGCGAGAACGTCAGGTGAACGTTGCGAGGCGTCGTTCCGAGCGCCGAGGCGATCTTCGTAGGGCCGAGATCGGCATCGCCCAGGTGGTCCTCGATGAAGCGCAGGATGCGCAGCCGGCGAAATTCAGGCCCTGCGTTGAGCTCGCCGCGGCCGAGCGGCGTTCCCGCATACACCGCGCCGATCATGCTGAGCAGCGAGCACTCCACGGCATGATTGAGGCGCGCCTCGTCGGTTTGGCATAGCGCCCACAGCCGCCCGAGCAGATCGACGAGCAGCGCGGCGAGCGGGTCGCAGCGGCGGATCGCGCGGGCAGCCGCGCTTTCGGGATGCGGCAGATGGCGGCGGATGAGCGGGTCCGGGATGCCGACGACGAGCAAGGTGCTCGGCGCCTCGAACTCCATTTGATAGGGACGCGTGTTGTCGAGCAGCGTGAGATCGCCGACGTCGAGGAAAGCCTCGCGCCCTTCCTGCCGATTGCAGCTGCGGCCCTCAGTCTGTACATGCAGAAAGAACATCGCCTTGCGGGTACGGGCGACGTGCTGGCTCGTGTGGCGGACGATCGAGGGGGCCGAGCGCACCTCGCTCAACAGCACCTCCCCCAGCGTCGAGCGCGACAAGCTCGGCGCAAAACCTTGAAGATCGCGCGGATCGGAAACGTTCGGCGTGAAGGTGCTACACGTCAGATCGTTCCAGAACTCGAGCCTGCGCCCCACCGCGAGACCCGCGGTCGAATACGTCTCGAGCCGAGGCATATGGTTCTCCTCGAGCTTCCCCCTGCTCTTACTGTGTGGTACGAGGAATCGGCACCGCCGCCGCCCCAGGTCCGCGGCCATTATGGGTGAAATTCCTGCAAAGCTCTACAATGTGCAATACAGGCCATGGCCGATCGAGACTCGCCCTCCTGGAACGAGCGATGCTTGCGCAGCACGACGGGCGGCCCAGGTACACTCCCGCGGTCCGCTCCGTACAGGCGCCCAGGGGAGTTCCCGCGATGCAAAGAAGTTCAGATCGACTTATGTCGCCGCTCGCCGGGCGGACCTCGATCGGATGCGCTCTAGGGGCTCTTTTGCTCTGCGTTTCCGGGATCGCGAGCGCGCAGAACGCCTTCACCTCTCGACCCATGAACGTGCGCGCCGGCCCGAACAGGGAATATCCGATGGTTGCGCAGCTGGGACCGGGCACCCCTGTCCAGGTGTACGGCTGTCTCAGCGACTGGAGCTGGTGCGACGCCTCCGACGGTCAGATTCGGGGCTGGATCTACGCGGGCGGCCTGTCCTTCAACTACCAAGGTACGCGCGTTCCGCTCTACTCCTACGGGCCGAGCCTGGGACTGCCGATCCTCACGTTTTCGCTCCCGTTGTACTGGGGCCGGTACTATCGCAGCCGGCCGTTTTTCTCGCAGCGCAACTCTTGGGCACATCGCAGACTTCCGCCGCACATGAGGCCTCGCGGCCGGACCCATGCCGGTCCGCCGCCCATGCACCGAGCGCCGTCGGGCGGTCGCCTTTCGGGGCACGGCGCGTTCGGCCGTCCCGGGCCCGGCGGGCACGCTGTGCCAGGCCGCCGTGGTCCGGCACGAGCGCCTCAGTCCCACGGGCCGCAACGGCCGCAGAGTGCGCCTCATCGTCCGGAGCGACCGCAGCGATCGGGCCCTACGGCGCGGCACGGCTCACAGCAACGCCCGGGGGCGAGCGCGCACGGCGCGGAGCACGGCAACGCGGGCCGAGGGAGTGCGAGCCACGGGAATACGGGCCACGACGAGCGGCACGACGAGGGTTCCCGGTAAATCTATCGAGTTGCCGGCTGCGGCGCGTCGGCTGAGACGCGCCGCAGCGCCTCCCGCTTGGCCCGCACCTCAGCGACGATCTGCGGCCAGCGCACCTTGTGCAAAGCCGAGGTCGTGCGGAACTCCTCGAGCGGCACGGCTTCGAGCGGCTCGACACCGTAGAGCAGGAAGACGCGCACCGCGGCGATGTCCGCGGCGATGTCGGCCACGCGCTCGAGCAGCTTGAGCCCAGTGCGCTCGCCGCGCGCGAAGATCCGCTCACGAATGAAAGCCCGGGCGACGTCCACAGCGAGCCTCGCCTGCGCCACTCCGGCTTCGTTACGCTTCTGCGGCAGCGCATGCAAGTTCTGGATGCGGCTGTCGAGCACGTCGATCGGATGCATCACCCGTAGCCGCCCGATGCTCGGCACCTGCATCTCGACCGCCCTGCGGCCGATATCCTTCGTGCTGAGACCGACGACGCCCGACAGGAAATCCACCTGCTTGATGCGGCCGCCTTCCAGGCGATGCGTCACCTTCCCCGTCTGCGGCGTCGCATCGTCCATGGCGGGAATCCACGTCGTCCAACCGAGACGCTTGCCGAGGTCTTTCGCCAACGCCGAATCGCCGATGAAATCCGCATCGGCCGTGACCTGCGAGGCGAGCGCGGCGGGGCGCTGCACTGCGAGGTGATCGGCCCAGAAAGCGAGCGCCTGGCCGCCGACGAGCAATCCTGAAGGCGAGCAGATCCTGAGGATCTTCCGCACGTCTTGCGGCGAGAGCGGCGCCTCGATGCCCTGCTCAGTCGTCATCGAACTCGTCGGGCGTGGTGAGCATGCGGGCGCCGCGGGCAAGCCGCGGCGGGATCATGTGCGTCGCGCCCCAGCGGCTTGCCTGCCCCGCCGATCCCGCGGGCTTCGCGCGCTCTGCGCTCGGCGCCTGCGATCCGAGCGCGCGCGGAGAGAGTACGACGGCAGCCACGCGGCCGTGCCGCACGATGTCGACGCGCCCGAGCGCTGCAACGTCCTCGAGCAACCCGCCGAAGTTGTTCTTGGCGTCCGTCGCCGATACGCGTTTAATCATTTAGCTATTTTAGCTAAAATTATCCGGCTCGCAATCCAGGGGCGGTCGCCGACGCGAGACCGCGGAAGCCCGGTGGACTTTGTCTGGTCGGGGACCCCTATCAAAGTCTCCGTGAGCCATGGTCCTGATCGCGCCAGTCGTCGACCGGCTGCCGCGATCTCGAAAGCCTGTTACCCTGCGGGACGCGGCGCTCATGCGGGCCGAGCCGACGCCGCGGATCACACCCATGTCCGACCTCTTCGAGTCCACCGCCGCCACGCTCGACTTCACCGAGCGCGCGATAGTCCCGGCTCGCGAGATCGGCGCGTACGAAGCCCTGTGGATGCAAAAGGGGGCGACGTTCAAGACTCTCGCGAATCGATTCCGGATGCATCCCGAGGCGATGCCCTCGGACCTCGTCGAGCCGCGCGAGGCCGAGCAGTACGCGCGGGACGCCCTCGACCAGATCCGCGCGGCCGACATCCCGCGTTTCGGCATCCGGGTCAACGGAGCCGGCGAGTATCCGGCGCGGCTCCGCGATGCCGCGCATCCGATCGAGCTCCTGTACTACTGCGGCAACTGGGATCTCACGAGCACGCGCTGCGTCGCGATCGTCGGCACGCGCCACCCCAGTGAGGACGGGGAGCGGCGCGCGGCGAAGCTGGCGCGAGGCCTCGTCCGCGCGAAATTCACGATCGTGTCCGGCCTCGCGCAGGGAATCGATACCGCTGCGCATCGCGCGGCGATCGAGGCCGGAGGCAGAACGATCGCCGTCCTCGGCACGCCGATCACCGCCTGCTACCCGCCTGCGAACGCAGCGCTCCAGCGCCGGATCGCCGCCGAGTTCCTAGTGGTGAGCCAAGTCCCGATCGTCCGGTATTCGAAGCAGAGTCCGCTGCAGAATCGGCTCTTCTTCCCCGAGCGCAATGCGACGATCTCCGCGCTCACCGAGGCGACGATCATCGTCGAGGCGGGGAACACCTCCGGCACGCTGATCCAGGCGCGCCACGCACTCCAGCAGGGACGCAAGCTCCTCATCCTCGACAGCTGCTTACGCAACCCGGAGCTGACCTGGCCCGCCAGATTCCTCGCTCGCGGCGCGGCCCGCGTCGCGACGCTCGAGGACATCATGAGACACCTTGCTCCCTGACCGCCTCACCAAGATCGACGAGACCACCCGGGATCAGCATCACTTCCTCGATCCCGACGACCACTGCTACTTCTTTGGAGATTTCCACAGCCGCCAGGGCTTTCGCTTCGGCGAGACGAATCAGCTCATCGCCAACTACAAGCGCAGGCCCATGGCGATCCGCGCGAGTCCCAAGGCGCGCGAGCTTCACTATTACAAGGAGCAGGCGATTCGCGACGTAGCGGCGGCGCTGCGCACGGCCATCTCCGGGCGGACGCTGGCCGAGACCACTTTCGTCCCGATCGCCACCTCCCGCGTGCGCACCCATCCGGACTACTGCGATCGTCTCGAGCGTACCCTCCGTGCCGCCTTCGGCGACGCACTCGATCTACGCTGCCTGCTGCGGCAAACGGTGAGCACCGAGGCCGATCATCTGCGCGACCTGCGCAGCAGCTACGATGCGCTGCTCGAGATCACGGAATTGGACCGCGCGCAGCTCACCACTCCCGTCCGTGACCGGATCATCCTCTTCGACGACGTCCTCACGTCCGGGAAGCACTACAAAGTCGCCAAGACCCGGCTCCTCGAGGCACTGCCGGGGCACGCGATCGTCGCCATTTTCATCGCTCGGGCGATCCACCCCAGTGACCGGGCGACCGGAGCGGAAGCGCCTAAGTAGGGCATATATTTGACGTCATAACGACATTTATATACTCTACTTTGGTGGCTCATCTCCGCAATCGTCACCTCCTCGCTCGACTGAAGGCAGCCGGTCGCTTCTGGCCCGTCGTCGGCGTCCTCGGACTCCGGCAGATCGGCAAATCCACCCTGCTCGGTAACCTTCTCGGGGTATCCCATCACGTCACGCTCGATGACCAGGACGCGCTCGAGGATGCGCGCCTCTCCGCCAAGAACTTCCTGTCGAAGCTCCGCACCCCCGTCGCCATCGACGAGGCGCAGAAGGCGCCCGCGCTCTTCGATGCCATCAAGCTCGATGTCGACCGCAGGAGGCAGCCCGGGAAGTACTATCTCACCGGTTCGTCGCGATTTTCCGCACGGCTCGGCATCCGCGAATCGCTCACCGGACGAATCGGCTTGCACTATCTGTATCCGATGACATTGGCCGAGGCGCACCAGGCCGAGTTCTCGGCCGGCCACGCCGCCCCGCTCCATGGCTCGGAGCCGCGCTTTCCCCAGTCGAAGGCGCTCGAACAGCTGGCATGCGGCGGCTTGCCGACTCCACTCTTCACGCGTGGTGACGCGGAGCGCCACGCCTATTTCACCAGCTGGCTAGAGACTACCGTCGTACGAGACGCTGCACGAGCTTATGGCGACCGCTATGACCCCGATGCGACGTGGTCGATTCTGCGGCAGATGGCCCGCCTCCTATCGGAGGGCGAAGCACCTACGCTCAAGCACTTCAAGCAGAACTCACGCATGCTTCGCAGATATTTGCAGGCGCTCGAGGACGTGTTCCTGCTGCAGAAGCTCACCCCTCACGAGGCGAGCGTCGCACGGGACGTCTGGTTCCCCACGGACACGGGCATCGCAAGCCACCTGATGGAGGGAACCCTGGGCGAGGGCCGCTCCCTCAGCCTGGGCCGGATATTCGTTCTCAAGGAGATCCGGGCCGCGGCGGAGTACTCCGGTAAGCGCGCTCCGCCTGTCTTCTTCAAGAGCGCCCGCGGAAGCCCGGTGGACTTTGTCTGGTCGGGGACCCCTATCAAAGTCTCCGTGAGCCCGAAATCCCGGGTCGCCTACGACGAACGGGCACTACAGACTGCGATGAAAGCGCTGGGCGCCAAGCAAGCCGTGCTGGCCTGGGCACACGATGGCGTGGAGCTGCAGCGCGCCGGCGTCTGCCACGTTCCCTGGACTTACTGGTCCTGATCGCGCGGCGAGTGTACGACCTCTCGGGCCACTTGCATACGCAAGCGGCTAGTGTACAATGGCGACACTAGAGATACGCCAGGACGCCGAAACATGAACGAGCCGGAGAATCTGGTACTCGAAATGCTGCGCGGCGTGCGCGCCAAGCAGGATCGGCAGGATGAGAAGCTCGACGAGATCATCTCACGGCTCTCAAGCGTTGAGCGGCTGATCGGAAGCATCTACACCGACAAGGCGGATCAGAACGACCGTCACGACCGCCTCGTGCGGCGCATCGAACGCATTGAGAAGCGCCTCGAGCTCGCTGACTGATGAGCAAGACTCCAGAGCCGGTGCGCGCCTACTTGGCGGCTATCGGTCGCAAAGGCGGCAAGGCGAGCGGTCCGAGGAAGGCGAGGACAAGCGAACAAGCTCGCAGGGCGGTCGAGGCTCGTTGGGCCAGGCAACGGCAGCGACCAGGCGGATGAGACGGCGCCCGTAAGTCACTGATTAATTGGCGCGCCCGGAGGGATTCGAACCCCCGACCCCCTGGTTCGTAGCCAGGTACTCTATCCAACTGAGCTACGGGCGCGCCGGTGCCCGGTACCGCGGCGAGGCAGCAGATGCCGCCTGCGGCGGGTCTCTCGCGGGGGGCGCATCCTACCACAAGGTCGCCCGCCCGCTGCTTGCGGGCGGGCGGGCGAGTCCGCGCCCGCGGCGCTACCGCCAGCGCGTCAGCCGAATAGCCCTGCCACGTAGTGGCTATCCATGTACTCGCGGATCGCGGTGATCTTGCCGCCGTGGACCTCGACCGCCCACGCATAGAGGTTCGAGTAGGGACGGCCATCGCTCAGGCGCCCGACGCCCCGGGACTCGAGCATGACGAGCGGTCCGTTCGAGGCGATCGTCGTGATGTCGACCTTCGGGTCCCCAGGCGCGAACAGCCCGCGCACGGGCGCCAGGAACTCATCGACGATGCCCTTGTGTCCCTTATGGGTCCCGGCGCCCGGCACCCCCTGGACTTGCGGCGTCCACGTGGCCTCCTCGTGAAGCAGTGTGCGCACCTTCGCGAGATCCCCGTTGCTGAGGGCTCCGAAGAACTCGAGCACGGTGCGCTCGTTGGGAGAAGTGGCTTGGACCATGGCGGCTCCCTCGGCGGGTTTTCCGCCAGGCGGCCGGTGATTGTAGTGGCCCGTCGCGCGCCATGCGACCCCGCGGCACGCCGGCGGCCCGACCCCATCAGGACGAACCTGCGGCACAATGGCTGCGTGGCCACCGCACGCGGCTTCGTCCTCCAGGCGAGCTATCGGGTCGCCTCCTCCGGGGGCGGCCGAAGAGTCCCCGTGGTCCATGTCTACGGCCGACTCGAGGATGGCAGCGCCTTCCTGGTGCGCGACGACCGGCAGCGTCCCTGCTTCTACGTGCGCACGCGCGATGCCGAGCGCGTGCGTGCGCTGAGCGCGCCGGCCCCGACGACCGCATTGATACCGACACCGGTGCCGACCGAGAAGCGCACTTTCGCGGGTGCCGAGGTCTCCCGCATCCGCACCGAGACCCCTGCCGACGTGCCGCCGCTGCGCGACCGCCTGCAAGCCGCCGGAATCGAGACCTTCGAGGCGGACGTGCGCTTCGCCGCGCGCTACCTGATCGAGCGCGGCATCCGCGGCGGCTGTGAAATAGAGAACGAGGGGCTCCGGGGCGACCTCGGCAGCGACCGGTCCAGCAGCAGCAACGGGCCCAGCGGAAACGGGGCCAGCGGGAATGGGGCCAGCGGCGGCGCATTCGGCAGTCACGGTCCCGAACGCGCGTCAATCGCCGCACGCCAGCGCCTGCGGGTCTTCGACAATCCCATTCTTCGGCCCGCGGACGTGACGCTCGAGCCGCGCGTGCTGGCCTTCGACATCGAGACGGACGTCAAGGGCGAGCGCCTCCTCGCCATCTCGCTCTATGCGCCCGGACTCGGCGGACATGAGCCTGGGCTCGGCGAACGTGCGCGGGGACTCGACGAGCCTGCGCCAGGAATCGACGAAGTCCTCATCGTGGACGGCACCGATCGCCCGATGCCCGAGCGCGCGACACGCTGCGCGAGCGAGCGCGAAGCGCTCGCAGCCTTCGAGGAGCGCGTCGCGGCCCGCGATCCGGATGTGCTCACCGGCTGGAACATCATCGACTTCGATCTCACCGTGCTCGAGCGGATCGCGAAGCGCCTCGGCCGCACGCTCGAGCTCGGCCGGGATGCGGGCGCGATACGCATTCGCAAGCCGGAGGGCTGGTTCGGCAGCGGCCAGGCGACGATCCCGGGCCGGGTCGTGCTCGACGGCATCGATCTGTTGCGGGGCGCTTTCGTTCGCATGGAGGACTACTCGCTCGATGCCGTCGCCCGAGCGGTGCTCGGGGAGGGTAAGGCAGTCAAGGGCGATGTGCGCGACCGCGCGGCGGAGATCATTCACAACTACCGGCACGACCTCCCCGCGTTCGCGCTTTATTCGCGCACGGACTCGCGTCTTGCGTTCGAGATCGTCGAGAAGCTCGCTCTGGTGCGGCTCGCGTTCGCGCGCAGCCGCCTTACCGGCATGACGCCGGACCGGGTCGCGGCGAGCATCGCCTCGTTCGATTTCCTGTATCTCGCCGCGCTCGAGCGCAAGGGCATCGTGGCGCCGAGCGTCCGGAGCAGGCAGTCGCCCGAGCACGAAGCGCAGCTGGGCGGCCACGTGCTCGAGCCCGCCGCCGGCTTGCACCGCAACGTATGGGTATTCGACTTCAAGAGCCTCTACCCGAGCCTCATCCGTACGTTCAACATCGATCCGCTCGGCTACGTCGCTCATCCAGGGCCGCGGGAGGACCTGATCGCGACGCCGGCCGGCGCCTTCCGCCGCGAGCCGGCGATTCTTCCGAGGCTGCTCGATGAGCTCTATCCGCAGCGCGAGGCGGCCAAGCAACGCGGCGACGGCGTGGCGGCGCAGGCCATCAAGATCCTCATGAATTCCTTCTATGGCGTGCTCGGTACGCCGGCATGCCGGTTCTACAACCCAGCGCTCGCCAACGCGATTACCGCTTCGGGCCGAGAGATGCTGCTGTGGTCCAAGGCCTGGTTCGAGGCCGCGGGGTTCGAGGTGCTCTACGGCGATACCGACAGCCTGTTCGTGCGCTCGGCGCGCGATGCGGCGACAGCCGCCGACCCGCAGCGGGCGTGCGCCGAGGCGGAGGGGCTCGCGGCCCGGTTGAATGCAGATCTCGAGCGGCACATCGCCGCCCGCTGGCGCGTGACGAGCCGTCTCGTCCTCGAGTTCGAGAAGCTCTATCTTCGATTGCTCCTGCCGCATGCCCGCCACAGCAGGCGCGGCGCGAGCAAACGCTACGCGGGGCTGCTCCACGGCGCGGGCGCGGGCGCGGGAGCCGGGAACGTCGAGTTCGTCGGCCTGGAGGTCGTGCGGCGCGACTCGACGGCACTCGCCAAACGGGTACAGCGCGAGCTCTATCAGCGCCTCTTCACCGATCAGCCCGTCGCGGCGTATCTTGAGGAAATCGTCCGCCGCGTGCGCGCGGGCGAGCTCGACGAGGAGCTCGTTTACTTCAAGCATCTGCGCAAGGACGCGCGCGCCTACACCGCCAGCACGCCCCCACACGTGGCTGCCGCCCGCAAGTCGGGCGAGCCCGGCCGGCGATCCATTCGCTACGTGATGACGATCGCAGGAGCGGAGCCGCTCGAGCGCGTGCGGCACACACTCGACCGCGAGCACTATGTGGCCAAGCAGGTGCGGCCTGTCGCCGAGCCGGTGCTCGAAACGCTCGGGCTCGATTTTGGGCGCGTGATCGGCGATACGCGGCAGCTCGACCTGTACTCATGAGTCCACGAGAGGGCAGCGCAAGATGACCACCGAGGAAACACCGGTCCTGATCGTCGGAGGTGGGCTGGTCGGCCTCACCACGGCAATGTTCCTCGCCGAGCACGGCATCGCCTCGACGGTCGCGGAGCGGCTGCGCGGGGCATCGGCGCTGCCCCGCGCCGCGCACTTCCACCTGCGGACGCTCGAGCTCTTCCGATCCGCAGGCATCGAGGAGGAGGTGCGGCGTCAATCGGAGCGTGAGTTCCAGCCGGAAGGCGCGATCGTCGCGCTCGAGTCGCTCGCCGGAAAGCAGTTGGCCGCCTTCATCCCGAGCCTCAACGAAGGCGTCGAGGCGCTCTCTCCCTCGCGACGCCTGTTCATCACCCAGCCGGGACTCGAGCCGATTCTGCGGGCGCGCGCGGAGCGCGCCGGCACGCGAGTGCTCGACGGGCAAGCGCTCACCGGCTTCACGCAGGATGAGGACGGCGTGACGGCGATCCTCCAGGATGTGGATACTCGCGCGGAGCGGCGGATCCACGCCCGCTATCTGGTGGGAGCCGACGGACCGCACAGCAAGACGCGCGCGCTCGCCGGCATCCCCGTCGACGGGCGAGGCACTTTCTCGAACAGCCTCACGATCTACTTCCACGCCGATGTCGCGCGCCTCATGGCCGGCCGGAATCTGAGCGTCATGTACATCAACAATCCGACGCTCAGCGGCTTCATTCGCCTCGACAAGGCCGCGCAGAGCGGCTTTCTGGCGGTCAACACCGTGGGCGATCCCGCGAGCCCGAAAGCCGGCGATGCCGCCGCCGACACGAGCGAGCAGCGGCTCCGCGAACTCCTGCGCGCCGGCATCGGCGTTCCCGACACCCCGGTCAAGATCGACGGCGTCGCGCGCTGGCGAGCGGTGACGGATGTCGCGCAAAGCTATCAACAGGGGCGCGTCTTCCTCGCGGGCGATGCCGCGCACGTCATGCCTCCGAACGGCGGCTTCGGAGGCAACACCGGCATCCACGATGCGCACAATCTCGCCTGGAAACTCGCCTGGACCCTGCGGGGCGCGGCCGGGCCGCAATTGCTGTCGAGCTACGGGGAGGAGCGGCGGCCCATCGGGAAGATGACCGTCGAGCAGGCGTACACCCGCTACGTCACGCGCACGGCGCCGCATCTCGGCGCCCGGGATTTCGAGCCGCAGATCGATGATCTGCATATCGAGCTCGGCTATCTCTACCGCTCGGGAGCGATTTGCTCCGAGAGCGAGGCGGCGCCGTTGCACGAGGATCCCCGCGAATCGCGCGGCCGTCCGGGCTCGCGGGCGCCCCATCTATGGCTCGAGCGAGCCGGACAGCGCCTCTCGACGCTCGATCTCTACGGCAAGTCCTTCGTGCTGCTCGCGGCTCCCCGGGGGACCGCCTGGTGCCAGGCTGCCCGCGAGGCCGCGGAGAGTCTCGGCGGCGTCGAGCTCGAGGCCCACGGGATCGGGGCCGAGCTCACGGACCCCGAGGGGCGCTTCGCCGCGTCCCACGGGCTCTCCGCCTCAGGAGCGGTGCTCGTGCGGCCGGACGGGTTCGTCGGCTTGCGCGCGAAGGTCCTGCCCGCCCGGCCCGCGCAAGCGCTGAGACGGGCGCTCGCGCAGATCTTGTCGCGCGCCGATTGATGCTGCGATCGATGCTTCCGGAGATACTGACGATCGGCCATTCCACGCACTCGCTCGCCGAGCTCATCGGGCTGCTGCGCGAGGGCGGCGTCGACCTGCTCGTCGATGTCCGGACGGTGCCACGATCGCGGACGAATCCCCAGTTCAATGCGGACAGCCTGCCGCGCGAGCTCGAGCGCGCCGGCATCGGCTACCGGCACATCGCCGCGCTCGGCGGCTTGCGCGGGCGCAGGCGCGGCAGCGGCCCCTCGCCCAACGAGTTCTGGGAGAACGCGAGCTTTCGCAACTACGCTGATTACGCCACGACGGCGGAGTTCCGTACAGGACTCGAGGAGCTGGAGAGCCTCGCCGCGACACACCGCAGCGCCATCATGTGCGCCGAAGCGGTCTGGTGGCGGTGCCACCGCCGGATCATCGCCGACTACCTGCTCGCCTCCGGCCATCCGGTGCGGCACATCATGGGGCCCGGCAAGCTGACGGACGCGAAGCTCACGCCGGCGGCACGGCGCCAGCCCGACGGGACTCTCCTCTACGCTCGCGTCGATCCAGCCGGAGCGTGACTGCGCGGTTGATAGCTCCCCGCCGGTGACCGGAAGGGAATCGCCAGGCGGTTCCAGCCGTTGATCGCGACGATCGCGAGCGTCAAATCGACGATCTCCTTCTCCGAGAAATGCCGCTGCAGCTCTTCATAGAGCGCATCGTCGGTGCCGCCCTCCGAGACCCGGGTAACGGCATCGGTCCAGGCGAGCGCGGCACGCTCGCGGTCGCTGAAGAACGGCGTCTCCCGCCAGGCCGAAAGCGTGTACAGGCGCTGCTCGGTCTCCCCGGCGGCGCGCGCGTCCTTCGTGTGCATGTCGAGACAGTAGGCGCAGCCGTTGAGCTGCGATGCCCGGGTCTTCACGAGCTCGCGCAGCGATGCCTCGAGGCCGCAGCTCGAGAGATAGCCCTCGAGCTGCCGCATGGCGGCGAGCCCTTGCGGGGACAGCTTGAAATAATCTAGACGCGGTGACATCGGCATTCCTCCTTCGCGGCGCGGCGACGCGCCTACGATGATACTCAATCGGCGGGAGCGCATCGGCCCGCGCCCGCCT
The DNA here is from genome assembly GCA_050738535.1 of Steroidobacteraceae bacterium. GTDB lineage: Bacteria > Pseudomonadota > Gammaproteobacteria > Steroidobacterales > Steroidobacteraceae > JASHUC01. Next base: position 33,925 of record JBOHZT010000001.1, on the reverse strand, counting down.
GGACCACCGCCGCGGCCGGCTGTAAGGTGCGCGAGGCGCCAACTCACCTCGGGAGCGAACATGAGCGATCCCCTCGCGACGAGCGGTAAGCCTAGCGGACCGCAACTGACGCGCCGCCGCCTGCTCCTCGAGAGCGCTGCAGCGCTCGGCGCCGCGCCATGGCTGCTGCTCGCGGGCCCCGCACGCGCCGCAACAGCGGCTTCTGCGGAAACGGCGACCGGACCCTTGCGGCTGCCGCTGCAGCTGCGTCAGCTCGTCAACCACATCGGCATCTCCGTGCCCGACGTGGCGAAGTCCGCCACCTTCTACAGCCACCTATTCGACCCCGGCATGCTCCTCGGGCAGCGGCAGCCGGCCCTGCGCTATCTCATCGACTTCAGGCCCGGCTCGCTCTCGATCGGTCCCCTAAAAGCCGCCGCCCAGGGCGCGCAGACGAAGGCGTTCATCGACCACTTCGCCGTCATGGCCCGGTCCTTCGAGCTCGCCGCCTGGCGCGCTCGCCTGACCCAGCAGGGCCTGCACTACTTCGCGGCAGGGACGTTCGTCGATATCGACAGCATTCCCGTGCAGCTGCTCGGAGGACTGCGGCCGCTCAGCGCACATCCGCAAGGCATCAGGCACGCAGCGCCGGCCGCCGAGCACCATGGCGTTGCGCCGGGCGGGTTCGCGCCCATGCCGGCGCTCTACAGCGGACAGCCGCTCGTCACGGCGCATGGTTTCCGGCAGGTCACGCTACGCGTCTCCCATCTCGATGCCGCGAGCGCGACGTTCCAGCAGCTCTTCGGACTCACGCCCCATCGCAGCGCCTCGAAGCGCCTCTACTTCGCACTGAACGGCACCCGCCTCGGGCTCGAGCAGGCGGCGAGCGGAGAATCGCCGGCCATCGCCGCCTTCGCCATCAAGGTCCTGAAATTCGATTTCGGCCGAGTGCGGGCCGGGCTCGAGGCGCGCGGCGCGCGAGTCGAGCCGGTCGCGGCCCGCGAGAAGGAGCGGCGCCTGCGCTTCGTCGATCCCGACGGCATCCGCTGTGAGCTCTGGGAGATCTAATTAAAATCCGAGCTCGCTCAGACCGGGGTGAGCGTCCGGCCGCCGTCCGAGCGGCCAATGAAATTTACGCTCGGCGACCGCGATCGGCAGATCGTTGATGCTCGCGTGGCGGCGCGTCATGAGGCCGTCCGCGCCGAACTCCCAATTCTCGTTCCCGTACGACCTCCACCAGTTCCCGGAGTCATCGTGCCACTCGTAGGCGAAGCGCACCGCGATACGATTGCCCTCGAAGGCCCACAGCTCCTTGACGAGGCGGTAGTCGAGCTCCTTGCGCCACTTGCGCTCGAGGAACGCGAGGATCTCGGCGCGCCCGCTCAGGAATTCCGCGCGGTTGCGCCACACGGTGTCCCGCGAATAAACGAGCGCGACCCGCGCCGGATCGCGTGAATTCCAGCCATCCTCGGCCTGGCGGATCTTCTGGATCGCGCTCTCCCGGGTGAACGGCGGCAGCGGCGGCCGAATCTCTTGCTCCGGCATGGCGACATCCTCATCTTGCGGCGCGCATTCCGGGATTCTATGGCGTTACAATCCGGCGCGCGATACGGCTCCGCATCCTTCTTCGAGGAGAACCCATGCGAAGAATCATCTATCCCAAGGAGCAGATGCACCGCATCCGGTACACGAAGCTCACCCGCGGTGAGATCGGTACCAAGCTCGCGGCGGCCGCGGCAGGCCCCGCTTGCCACTCGCGGTACTCGGACGTGCTCGCCGGCAAGTCGCTCAGGATCGCGACGGACGACGGCCTCGACCTCCATTACACCTTTGACGGCGACCGCAAGCTCTCGGTCTCGGTGGGCAAGGATTCCCCGGTACGAACCGGATACGGCGCCCTGACGCTCGACCGTTACGTCTTCTTCTCGCACATGGTGCCCGGCACCCAGACGGGCTACAACGTCGTAATCGATCGCGACAGCCACCTCGCGACCGTGTTCGAGATCTGGTTCAGCGGCTACGTCGACAACCGCGAAGTGCAGCGGGAGATCCATTACGGATACGTCGAGGTCGCAGGCAAGGCCCCGCCGACGGCGCGCCACGCGATCACGAACCGGCTCGAGGGCAAGGGCTTCCACTGGACGCAGGACAATGGCATCGAGACGCTCGAGATCTACCCGTCCGTGCTGTACTCGACCTTCGTCGAGCTCACCCGGCTCGGCGGGGAGCTGTGCTTCTGCGCGGCCTCGGACTACGTGAAGCTCGACGAGGACCGCTATATCTACTCGCGCGTGGAGGGGGGTTTCTCCGGCACCTTCACCCTGTATGTGCTCGACGTGAACGAGAGTCGGCAGGCGGGCGTACGTCTCGGCTTCGACGCCAACGATGCGCTCGAGTACTACGTGTTCGACGGCTCGGGGGCGATGGTCGGTCAGATCGCTGCCTTCGAGCCCTTCGACGACGAGGGCAAGAAGATCGATCTCGGCAAGCGCCAGCGTCCGACCCACAAGGGCGACCGCCCGGTCTATCGTCCGCTCCTCACGAGTCCACCGATGACGAAGGCGGAAGTCGAGGCCGCCTGCAAGCACAGCACCGTCGCGTTCCACGAAAGCCCGATGGCCGGCAACCATCTGCCGACCACGAGCTATCTCGTCGGCAAGACGTTCACCGCGCGTTACGAGGGCGGCGGACCGGTCATCGAGTACCGGTTCGACAGCCCGAGGCAGCTGCGCTGGCGCCACGCAGGCACTTCCCGCTGGCGCGAGGAGACCTACGAGGCGTGGGAACCTGCTCGGGACGTGATCTTCTTCGGCCATTACCTCACCGGAGCCCCGCGGCACGATTGCCTCGCCGTGGCGATCGACTTCGGCAACGGCTTGACGACCTGCGTGCACGGCATGCTCGGCACGAAGTACATGGCGAACGAGGCCTCGCGGAAGACCTACTTCGGCACCCTCGAGCTCGAGGGCCTGACGCCGCCACAGTACCTGCGCCACCACTTCACCGACGAGCTGGTCGGGCGAGCGATGACCTGGCATTACTCGCCGGGGCTCACCTCGATGCACGTCTACACGACCCCCTACTCCTTCTCATGGATCATCTTCCTCGGGAACGATGCCGGCGGCCTCGAGTGGAGCGGGCCTGCGCAGTACGTCAAGCTGCGGGACGACCTGTATCTCTTCAACTGGCTCGAGGAGGCGTGCAACGGCACGCTCGGAGTGCTCGTCATCAACACCCGCATGATGCACGACTGCGGCATCGGCTATAACGTCAGCAAGCGCGGGCTGTCGCTCGGCGCGGTCGGCGCCGAAGCCCGCAGCGGCGGCGAGTTCGATCTCAAGCGGTTCTACAGTCCGAGGTGGACTTAGAGGGGGCAAGCCATGGCACGCGAGAAATCTCCGGCCGAGCGCGTGGGCGCGGAGCCGCCGCCGCCCGAGCGGCGCTCCTTCCTGTGGAAGGCCGGCGCGACGCTGTCCGCCACGCTGGCTTCGGCCACAGCGGTATCGGGCGTTCCGCGAATGGGGCGCGGCGCGGGCACGGGCTCCGCGGCGGACGCAAGCCGGCACGCGTTGTCGCGACGGCTCGGCGCGCTCGAGGATCGCGATGCGATCGCGGCGCTGCATCATGCGCTCGGGCGCGCCATCGACGCCGGGCGGTACGAGGAGCTCGCGGCGCTCCTTGCCCCGGACGCCGCAGTGGACTTCCATGGCGCGCTCGGCGCAGAGCCCTGCCCCACGCTCGTGCTCGATCGTCCGGCGCCCGGTCAGGAAATCCGCGTGGCCGTGGACCGCCGCTCGGCCGAGGCCCGCTTCACGTGCCTGGTGCGCATGCGTTCCTCACTTGCGCCGCAGGACTCAGCGTCCCTCGGGTCGCTCGCGGAGATGGCGCGCCAGCAGGGGCAGGCGAATCAGGTGTGGTGGGAGCGCGGCACGCTCGACAACCGCTATGTACGCGTGCGCGGAGCCTGGAAGATCCAGCGGCTCGCCTACCGCACCCTCGAGCGCGCGCGCAGCCCGCTCGAGCTCGAAGATTTGTGATGCCTGCCGCTCGTGCGTGCCTCGAGCGGCAGGCCGCTGGGCCTGAGGACCATTCATGAATACACGGCGGCTCTCATCGATCGCACTCCTCGCGGCAGGGGCCGCGCTCGCCTGCGGCTGCAGCCGCAGCCCGCAAGGCGGCGCAAGGGCGCCAGCCGCCAAGCCCGGCGCGCCGGCCGGCGCGGCCGCGGGGCATACGGCATCGACCGCCCGGGCGCAACCCGCCGTCGCCCGCAAGCCCGCGCCTTTCGAGCTCGACGAGCGTTACAGTCCCTGCAACGATTTCTTCGATTACGTGAACGCCAGGTGGATCGCGGCAAATCCCATTCCCGCCGACCATTCGCGCTGGGGCGCGTTCGACGAGCTCCAGCAGAAGAGTCTCGAGGAGCAGCGGACGATCGTCGAGGCGGCCGCCAAGAGCGCGGCTCACGATCCGGCCGGCTCGATCCAGCGCAAGCTCGGATGGCTCTACGCGGCCGGGTTGGACACGGGCGCCATCAACGAAGCCGGCTTCGATCCCATCGAGCCGCAGCTCGAGGCGATCGCGAAGCTCGAGCGCGGCGATATCGCGAAATTCATCGACGCGCGCTTCGCTGCTGGGGACTCCTACCTCTTCTCGTTCTCGAACGGTGCCGACTTCCGCGACGCGACCGTGCAGATCGGCTTCGTGAATCAGGCCGGCCTCGGACTGCCGACGCCCGCCTACTACTTCAAGCCCCAGTACGCGAAAATCCGTGCGGCCTACGTGGCCTACATCGCGAAGTCCCTCGAGCTCACCGGCACCGCGGCGAAAGCCGCCGCGACCGAGGCGCGCGGGGTCATGCGCCTCGAGACCGCGCTCGCGAAAGACTCCCTCTCCCCGACCGAGCTGCGCAATCTTGACAACCAGTACCACTTCGTGACGCTGGCGCAGGCGGACCGCCTCAGCCCGCATTTCAGCTGGAGCGCATTCCTCGCCGCGCAGGGCGTGAATGTCGGCAAGGGGTTCTCGCTCTCGCAGCCGAAATTCATCGTGGAGATGGACCGGCTGCTCGCGCACGCTCCGCTCTCCGAGTGGCGGGCCTATCTCGCCTTCCACACGATCGATTCCGCCGCGCCTGACCTGAGCCAGCCGTTCGAGAACAACTGGTTCGGCTTCTACCGCAAAACTCTTCAGGGCCAGCCTGCGCAGCGCCCGCGCTGGCAGCGCGTGCTCTCCGCCGTGAACGACGCGATGGGCATGGCAGTCGGCAAGCTCTATGTCGCCAAGTACTTCCCGCCCGCGGCGAAGGCGCGCGCGGAGCAACTCGTCGCCAACATCCGCGGCGCGCTGAAGAGCCGGATCGAGACCCTGGGATGGATGAGCCCGGCCACCAAGGCCAAGGCGCTCGCGAAACTCGACAAGTTCATCCCGAAAATCGGCTACCCGGACCCGGACGAGTGGCGCGACTGGACCGGCCTCACGATCGTCCCGGGGCATTACTACGAGAACCTCGAGGCGGCGAGCAAGTTCAACTATCACTACCTGATCGGCAAGATCGGCAAGAAGACCGACCGCCGCGAATGGCTGATGACGCCGCAGACCGTCAATGCCTATTACGATCCCCAGACCAATACCATCAATTTCCCGGCCGCGATCCTCCAGCCGCCCTTCTTCTTCGCGAACGGCGACGACGCGCTCAACTACGGCGGCATCGGCGCCGTGATCGGCCACGAGTCGAGCCACGGCTTCGACGATCAGGGCAGCCAATTCGACGGCAACGGGAACCGCCGCAACTGGTGGACGAAGCAGGACAAGGCACGGTTCGACGCGCGCACGAAGGCGCTCGTCAAGCAGTTCGACGCCTACGCGCCCATCCCGGGCAAGCCGAAGATCCACGTCAACGGCGAGCTCACGCTCGGGGAGAACATCGCTGACCTGGGCGGCCTCGATCTCGCCTACCACGCGCTCCAGAAGGTGCTCGCGAGCGATCCGACGCTCGCCCACGAGAAGATCCAGGGATTCACGCAGGACCAGCGCTTCTTCCTCAACTGGGCGCGCGTGTGGCGCGGCAGCGCGCGGCCCAAGTTCGAGGAGCTGATGCTCAATATCGATCCGCACTCGCCGGTAAACGTCCGTGCGATCGCCGGGCCCTCGGACATGCCGCAGTTCGCAGCGGCGTTCCAGTGCAAGGCGGGTGACAAGATGGTGCGCACCGCCGGCAAGCGGGTGAGGATCTGGTAGCGGCGGGTGCGTGCACCGGCCGAGCGACCTCAGAGCGCCAATCCCACGTAGTTCTCGGCGAGCGCCGTGAGCGCCGCGCGCGAGCCGACGAGGTACTCGAGTTCCGCCCGCCGCACGCGCCCGTCGAACCCGCTCGATTCCGGGAAACGGTGCAGGAGCGAGGTCATCCACCACGAGAAGCGCACCGCCTTCCACACACGCGCGAGCGCTCTTTGCGAGTACCGCTCGATGCCTGCGTCCGAGCTTCGCTCGTAGTGCTCGGCGAGCGCCTGCGCGAGGTAGTGCACGTCGCTCGCCGCGAGATTGAGGCCCTTCGCACCGGTCGGGGGCACGATATGCGCCGCGTCGCCGGCGAGAAAGAGCCTGCCGTGACGCATGGGCTCTGCGACGAAGCTGCGCAGCGGCGCGATACTCTTCTCGATGGACGGGCCGCGCTCGAGCCGCGCCGCGGCTTCGCGGTCGAGCCGCGCCGCGAGCTCCTCGTAGAAGCGCTCGTCCGGCCAGTCCTCGAGCCGCTCGTCGAGGCGGCACTGCAGGTAGAGGCGGCTGCGTGTCCTCGAGCGCATCGAGCAAAGCGCGAAGCCTCGCTCGTGCCCACAGTAGATGAGCTCGGATGAGACCGGAGGCCGGTCGACCATGATCCCGAGCCAGCCGAACGGATAGACGCGCTCGAAGCACGTGAGCGCCTGCGTCGGGATACTCGCGCGGCTCACACCGTGGAAGCCGTCGCAGCCGGCGATGAAATCGCACTCGAGTGCATGCTCCAGGCCGCCGTGCAGGTACCGGACACGTGGGCGTTCAGCGTCGATGCCCTCGAGGCGCACGTCCTCGGCCTCGTAGACCACCTCGCCGCCCGCGGCGGCGCGAGCCGACATGAGATCGCGCGTGACCTCGGTCTGGCCATAGATCCTGACGCTGCCACCGACGAGACTGCCGAAATCCACGCGGTGACGCGCGCCGCCGAAGGCAAGCTCGATGCCCTCATGGACCAGCGCTTCGCGGCGCATCCGGGTGCCCACGCCCGCGGCGTCGAGTATCCCGGCAGTACCCTCCTCGATGACGCCGGCGCGGATCCGGCTCGCGACATGCTCGCGGGTCCGCCGCTCGAGGGTGACACTCGAGATCCCGAGTACCGCGAGCAGTTGCCCGAGAAGCAGACCCGCCGGTCCGGCACCGATGATAGCGACCTGAGTACGCACGCTTGCCTTGGCTCCGCAAGAGCGCTCAAGATCAGCGCCCGGACCGCATACGTTAGCGGCATCAGCGGCGCGAGGCTATGGAGAGAAGCGCAACATGAGACTCGCCTGGCCGTGGCTCGGCGCGACCGCCCTGCTTTGCGCCGCGGCCGGCAGTGCGGCCGCCTTCGGCTCGGGCGCCGCGCCGCAGCGCTGGCTCACTGCTCACTCGGCACGCATGATCGCCACCGGCGAAATCCGCTCGTTTCCCCTGCCGCATCCCCGCAGCGGCCCAACGACCCTCGCGATCGCCCCGGACGGGCGGATCTGGTTCACCGAGAGCAGCGGCAATCGCATCGGCCGCATGAATCCCGACGGCAGCGGCCTCGTGGAGTTCGCGCTGCCGCACCCCCGCAGCTCGCCGCGGATCATCGCGCTCGGCGCGGACGGCAACATGTGGTTCTCCGAGCACACCGGCAATCGCATCGGCCGCATTACGCCAGCCGGGGAGATCTCCGAGTTCGACATCCCGACTCCCGCGAGCGAGCCGCGCGCCCTCGCGCTCGGCGCGGACGGGAACATTTGGTTCGGGATGTTCGCCGCAGGCAAGATCGGCCGCATCACGCCGCAGGGGACGATCACCGAATTCACCCTGCCGACGCCCGACAGCGGGCCCCGCGCGCTCGCGGCCGGACCCGACGGCAACCTCTGGTTCTCCGAATACCGCGCCGACAAGATCGGCCGGATCACCCCCGCAGGCGAGGTGACCGAGTTCCGGCTGCCGCGCCCGGACAGTGGCCCGGGCGACATCACGGCAGGCGCGGACGGCGCGCTGTGGTTCGTGGAGCTGTCCGGCGGCATGGACGGCCTGGTGACGCACGGGAATCGAGTGGGTCGCATCACGGTGAGCGGCAAGGTGCGCGAGTTCGTGATGCCGCAAGGCCGCTTCTCGCCCATCAACATCACCGTAGGACCGGATCGTGACATCTGGTACACGCGGGGCAGCAAGCTCGGGCGGGTGAGTCCGACGGGGCGCATCACGGAGTTCCCGCTCGGCGCCGGCGCGCTCGCCGTGGGTCTCACGGCGGGCAGCGACCGCGAGCCGCCCTCGCGACTCGTCGACCGGCTCTGGTTCGCCGACGCGCGGCGCAACCAGATCGGCTACCTGGAATTTCGGAGCGCCCGCCACTAACCGGCCCCGATCTTGCTTCGGGACCCGGGCGCCCCAGGGTTTCCCATCCGTCGTAAGGAGCTTCAGATGCGGCGCAGCGAGATCGTGATCACGGCGATGGATCAGCGGCGGCTGAGAAGCGCGATACAGGCCAGCCGAAACGCCCGCGACAACGAGGCAGCGCAAGCGCTCGCGGACGAGCTGGACCGCGCGCGCATCGTCTCGCCGGAGAGCATCGCGGGCAACGTCGTCACGATGAACTCGCGCGTCGTGTTCGAGGACGAATCGACCGGTGAGACGCGTGAGGTCTCCCTCGTCTACCCCCAGGACAGCGATCCGGCCCAGGGCCGGCTCTCGGTCCTCGCGCCCGTGGGCACCGCACTGCTCGGGCTCTCGGCCGGGCAGACGATCGACTGGCCGCTCCCGCAGGGTGAGCTCAGGCGCTACCGTGTGGTGAGGATCCTCTATCAGCCGGAGGCCGAAGCGCACCGCTGAGCGAGCTCGAGCCTTACCTCTGTATTGCCTCCCCGGCGCAAAAGGACTAGCGTGGCGGTGCGACCCGTATCACTGAGGTGCACCTATGAGCAAGCTTGGTCCGCTCGTTCCGCTGGTCGGCGAATGGGAAGGCGATGTCGGGGTCGATCTCTCGTATCACAACAAGGAGAACGAGACGACCGAGACCACCTACTTCGAGAAGGCTTGGTTCAAGCCCATCCCCATCGTCGAGAACGGCAAGCAGACGATCTACGGGCTCAACTATGAGATGACGGCCTGGCGGCATGGCGAGGAGGCAATGGATCCGTTCCACGACGAGGTGGGCTACGTCCTGTGGGAGGCCTCGACCGGGCAGGTCATGCGCTGCTTCGCCGTTCCGCGCGGGCTCGCCATCCTGGCGGGAGGCACCGCGAAGCCGAGCGACAAATCGCTCGCATTCAAGGCGGACCCCGGCACGCCTCACTACGGACTGGTGCAGAACAAGTATCTCCTCGAGCGGGCCGAGGTGCGCAGCTTCAAGAGCTCGTTCACGTTCAACGACGACGGAACGTTCAGCTACACCTCCGATCTGATGCTCAAGCTCAAGGCAACCGGCGACGAGATGCATCACACGGACCGCAACACTTTGCATCGCACGCGCAAATATCCCTGACGCGCTGTCGGCGCGAGCCGGGGCCGCGGCCCCCGGGCAATTCCTGATCATGATTGCCGACGACGCGGGCAGCTGAGAGCGGCCGGCTCTCGCTGCCCGTGGGTGTGATGCGGATGACCCACTCGGAGCCGCTCGCCCTCCTGGCCCGCTTCGTGCTGACGGACTCGAACCGAGAGTAGGCAAGAGCCTACGCGAGCGAGAGTTTCGAGTTCATTGAGCGCGCATAATCCTATCCCCCGCGTGCCGCGCGGGATACATTCCGGACGGAAGCTGGCGGCGTGCCGATGCCTTGCCATCGGCAGCATCGTGCTGACGCTCAGTGCGTGCGTTGGCAACGAGCACATGAGCTTCCTCGATCCTCAAGGGCCGATCGCCTACGACCAGAGCGTGCACTTCTACTGGGTGCTCGGGATCATGGCGGTATTCGTGGCAGGCCCCATCTTCCTCGCACTGCCGTTCCTCGTCTGGCGCTACCGCTACGGCAACACGGCCGCGCGCTACACGCCGAAGTGGTGCGACTCCACGCCCATCGTAGCCCTGACCTGGATCGGTCCGGTGCTCATCGTGTGCGCGCTGGGCTTCCTCGTGTGGCGGGACTCCCACCACCTGAATCCCTCCCGGCCCATCGCATCCCGCCGACCGCCGCTTGCGATGCAGGTGATCGGCTACGACTGGAAGTGGCTGTTCATCTATCCCGAGCAGGGGATTGCCACGATCGGCGGCATGACGATACCGATCGGCCGCCCCGTGAGCATCCATCTGACGTCCGCGACGGTGATGCAGTCGTTCTTCATCCCTGCGCTGGGTAGTCAGATCTACGCCATGGGGGGCATGGTCACGCGGTTGAACCTGGAGGCGAGCCGAGCGGGGCGCTTCCTCGGCGAGAACACCATGTACGACGGCAACGGGTTTCACCAGCAGAAATTCACCGCCGTCGGCGCGAGTCCCGCCGCATTCAAGGCGTGGGTGAGGAAGGTGAAGGCCACCGGCGTTCCGATCGACGCGCGCATTCTGCGACTGATAGGCGAGCGCAACACCCATGCCCAATTGATCGCCGCCCTGCCGCGCCGCGCCGTACACGACGGAGTCGTCTACCTGACGGGCGTTTCGCCCCGGCTGTTTCGAGCCCTCGTCGAGGCGGTAAAAAACGGCGCCGGGCCCGGGCCGAAGGGCACCGCCGAACCAAAGCGCAGCACGCCCGTCGCCGCCGCGAACGCGACGCCGACGCGAGAGAAGACCGAGCCATGAGCACGAACGCGATCCTCTACGACGTCATCGGACGCTTCACCCTGCATTCGCTGCCCTTCTACGACATGGTGAGGAATCCGACCCAGGAGAACCTCATTAACGGCAGCATCGCGGGTTTCGCGGCCTGCGCCGCCGTGGGTGGCATCGTCATCATCGTCGCGCTGATCACCTGGTTTCACAAATGGCGCGTACTGTGGTCGGACTGGCTCACCAGCACGGACCACAAGAAGATCGGGATCATGTACGTCGTGATCGCGTTCGTGATGCTGGCGCGTGCGCTGATCGAAGCGATCCTGATGCGCGCGCAGCAGGCCTGGGGCCTCGGCGGCGGATTTCTGTCGCCGGATCACTTCGGGCAACTGTTCTCCACCCACGGCACGATCATGATCTTCTTCATGGCGATGCCGTTCCTGACCGGCGTCATGAACTATGTGATGCCGCTGCAGATCGGCGCGCGGGATGTCTCCTTTCCCGTGCTCAATTCCATCAGTCTGTGGCTGACCGCGGCCGGCGCTGCGCTCGTGATGGCATCCCTGGTGTTCGGCCAGTTCTCGACCGGCGGATGGTTCGGGTATCCGCCCTACACGGAGAGCAATTTCCTGTCCGGCGTGGGACCGGACTATTGGATCTGGTCGCTCAATCTGGCCGGCATCGGCTCGACGCTGACCGGAATAAATTTTTCCGTGACCATCTACAAGGAGCGAGCGCCCGGCATGCATCTGTTCCGGATGCCGCTGTTCACCTGGGCCGCGCTGTGCACGGCCATCCTCATGATCTTCGCGATGCCGGCACTGACGGTGGCCACGTTGCAATTGGCGCTAGACCGGTATCTAGGCTTTCACTATTTCACCAATGAACAGGGTGGCAACATGATGCACTTCGTCAACCTGTTCTGGATATTCGGCCATCCCGAGGTCTACATCCTGATCCTTCCTTCGTTCGGCATCTATTCTGAGGTCTTCTCCACCTATTCCGGTAAGGCGCTGTTCGGCTACACCTCGATGGTGCTCGCGATCATGAGCATCGCGGTTTTGTCCTTCACGGTGTGGGTGCATCATTTCTTCACGATGGGTCAGGGCCCGAGTGTCAACGCGGTGTTCGGCATCGCCTCGATGCTCATCGGCATCCCGACGGGGGTGAAGATCTACGACTGGATGTGGACGATGTTTCGCGGCCGGGTCCGCATCACCGCCCCGATGGTCTACGCGATAGGCTTCATCGTGCTGTTCGTGCTGGGCGGCATGAGCGGGATCCTCCTGGCCAACCCGAGCGTCGATTACCAGGTGCACAACACCGTGTTCTTGGTGGCGCATTTCCACAACGTGGCCGTTCCCGGGGTGCTGTTCGGGCTGCTGGCGGGCTATCACTTTTGGTTTCCCAAGGCGTTCGGTTTCCGCTTGAACGAGCGCTGGGGCATCTTCTCGGCGCTGTGCTGGACCTTCGGGTTCATGCTGGCCTTCTTCCCGCTGTACGCGCTCGGCATCATGGGCCTGCCGCGCCGCACCGTGGCCTATGCCCAGCCGGCTTACGTGCCGCTCGAATTAGTGGCGTTCGGCGGCGCCTTGCTGATCGGCGTCGCGCTGTTCGCTCTGGTGATCCAGTTGTGGTTGTCGGTGAGGCACCGCGAGGAGAACCGCGTGCCGGTCGGCGACCCATGGGACGGTCGCAGCCTCGAATGGTCGGTGCCGGCGCCTCCGCCGGAATACAACTTTGCCGTCATTCCCGTCGTCGGCGATCGCGACGCATTCACGATCGCCAAGGAAGCCCGCACCGCGTACCGGCAGCCCGATCGTTACGCTGACATCCTGATGCCCCGAAACGCCGCGATGGGCCCGGTGATCGGCGGCTTGGGATTCGTACTCGCATTCGGGCTCGTATGGCACATCTGGTGGATGGTGTGCCTCGCGTTCCTGGGCGTGCTCGCGACGCTGATCGTGCGCGGCTTCGCCCGCGATATCACCCAAACGGTACCGGCCGCTCGAGTTCGGGAAGAGCACAGCCGGTGGCTGGAAGTGGTTCACGCCGCCACCCCGATCACTCGCGCCGACGAGACCCGGCCGGTCAATCAGGGCTTGGCCGACGAAACCGCCCTGCGAGCCGCATCATGAGTGCAGCCAATTACAGGTATCCGGGGCTGAATCTCGGCGGCGAGCATCCCGATGCCGAGCCGGCCGCGGCGGTCACGCTGTTCGGCTTCTGGGTCTTCCTGATGAGCGACGCCATCCTGTTCGGGCTGGTGTTCGCGACCTACGTGTCGTCTATCCACGCCACCGCCGGCGGCCCCGGTCCGAAGGACCTGTACGACATCACCAGCGTATTCGTCGAAACCCTGCTGTTGCTGGCCAGCAGCTTCTCCTTCGGCATGGCGTCGGTCGCGATGAAATACAAGCACAGTACGCGACGGCTGGTGGGCTGGCTGCTGGTGACGCTGGTGCTGGGCATCGCGTTCCTGGGACTGGAGTGCCGCGATTTCATCACGATGATCGCGAAGGGGGGGGCGCCCGAGCGCAGCGGATTCCTGTCGGCATTCTTCGACCTGGTGCCGTTGCACGGCTTGCACGTCACAGCCGGCGCCATCTGGCTGCTTTGCATTCTCGGTCAGGTCAAGCGCTACGGCCTCGACGCGCGCACCAAGCTCGCAGTCATGCGGCTCGCGTTGTTCTGGCATTTCCTCGACATCGTCTGGATCGCGATTTTCACGGTCGTTTATCTCGCGGGGCTCACATGAGCGCGACCCCGACGAACGGGCAAGTACCGCCGGGCGATCCCGGCACGGGAGACGCCGGCGCCCGCGAGCGCGGGGAATTCCTTTCCTATGTCTGGGGAGCCGCTCTGGCGCTGCTGCTGACGCTGGCGGCGTTCGGGATGGTGCATTGGGGCGGCGCGCCCCGGACGACGGTGCTCTACACGATCGGAGCGCTAGGGCTCGTGCAGATGATCGTCCATTTCAGGCTCTTCCTGCACATCGGCATCAAGCAGCAGCGCGAGGACCTGCATTTGATCCTGTTCTCGGCGTTGCTGCTCGCCATCATGATCGGCGGCACCGTCTGGATCATGACCAGCCTCGCTTACCGGATGGCGATGAGGTGAGGACGGTCCGAGGCCGCTCCGGCGGCATCTAGCGCAACAGGGGATGCGATGGCGAACAGGAAGATCGACCGCCCGAACGCGCAGCGCTATCCACCCAGCGTGCTGCGCCAATATGCGCTGCTCGCCGACGGGGAGCGCGGCGCCCTGATCGGGCCTCGCGGTGACATCGCTTGGATGTGCGCCCCGCGCTGGGACAGCGACGCCGTCTTTTCCTCACTGCTCGGGGGTCATGGCGTCTATGCGATCACGCCGGTCGATGCTCGATTCGTATGGGGAGGCTCCTACGAGCAAGGCACCTTGATCTGGCGCTCGCGCTGGATCACCCAGAGCGGGATCATCGAGTGCCGCGAGGCGCTCGCCTTCCCGGGCGATGCGAACCGGCTAGTGCTGCTGCGGCGAGTCATGGCCCTCGACACCGCGGCGCGCATGCAGGTGCGGCTGAACGCGCGGGGCGGGTTCGGAAAGCACTCGCTCGAGCGGCTCGATCGCCGGGATGGCATTTGGACTGGACGGACCGGCGGGCTGAATTTGCGCTGGAGCGGCGCCGCGGAGGCCGAGCCGGACGATGGAGCCGGTGACAGCAAGGGCGCTCTTTCACTGCAGTTCACGCTGCCCGCCGGCGGTCACCGCGATCTGGTCCTGGAGGTCTCGGAGCGGGCGCTGCCCGAGCCGGCTCCGGAACCGAACCAAGCCTGGCAGGCCACCGAGTACTCGTGGCGCACGACGGTGCCGGAGCTGTCCGGGAGCCTGGAGCCGCGCGAGGCACGGCACGCCTACGCGGTACTGCGCGGGTTGACCAGCTCCGGCGGCGGCATGGTCGCCTCCGCAACGATGAGTCTCCCGGAGCGCGCCGAAGAAGGACGCAACTACGACTACCGCTATGTGTGGATCCGCGATCAGTGTTTCACCGGCGAAGCCATCGCGGCCGCCGGCGCCTACCCGCTGCTCGACGACGCGGTCCGCTTCGTGGCCGCCCGGCTGCTCGAGGATGGCCCGACGCTCAGCCCTGCCTACACCACCTCGGGCGGCCGCATCCCCGACCCGCACTCGGTGCACCTTTCCGGCTACCCCGGCGGTTATGACATCGTCGGCAACCACGTCAACGCCCAATTCCAGCTCGATGCGTTCGGCGAGTCACTGCTGCTGTTGGCCGCCGCTGCGCGTCGGGACCATCTCGATACCGACGGCTGGCGGGCTGCCGAAGCCGCTGCCGACTGCATTGCCGAGCGTTGGGCCGAGCCCGAGGCGGGCATCTGGGAATTGAATGATCGGTGTTGGACCCACAGCCGCCTGATCTGCGTGGCGGGGCTGCGCGCGGCCGGCCGCGCGCAGGGAGTTCCGACCCAGCGGGCGGGCGAATGGCTCGCGCTTGCCGAGACGATCCTGGCTCATACCGCCGAGCGCTGCACGCACCGGTCCGGACGCTGGCAACGTGCGCCGGACGACGAGCGCGTGGATGCGGCATTGCTGCTGCCCGCCATCCGTGGCGCACTGCCACGGGGCGATCCCCGCACGGCCGCCACGCTCACGGCAGTGCGCCGCGAGCTGAGCCGCGAGGGTTACGTGTACCGGTATCGCCATCATCCCGGTCGGCTGGGCGATGCGGAAGGCGCATTCCTGCTGTGCGGGTTCGCGCTCGCCCTGGCTGCCCACCGGGAGGGTGAAACATCCGATGCGATCCGCTACTTCGAGCGCAATGGCGTCGCCTGTGGACCGCCGGGGCTGTACTCCGAGGAATACGATGTCGAGCAACGCCAGCTCCGCGGCAATCTTCCGCAGGCGTTCGTGCACGCGCTGATGCTCGAGGCATCCCTGCGCCTGGCGACGCCCTGGCAAGATGATCCCTGAGCCGCCCTGCGCCGCACCCGGAAGTTCCCTCAGATTGACATCACCTCGCCGCCGTCCATGCGCAGCGTCGAGCCCGTCATCCAGCGCGCGCCGGGCGACACGAGGAAGGCCATCAGCTGCGCGATTTCCTCCGGCTCGCCATAGCGCGCGACGCCGGCCTCCTGCGGAAACCTGGCGGCGGCCTCTTCCACCGTCATCTCATGCCGCGGCGCCCAGTGCTCGAGGTACGAGCGGCGGCGGCCGGTCATCACCGGCCCAGGCAGGACGCTGTTCACCTGGACGCCGTCCCGGATACCGCGATCCGAGAACGCCTTGGCCAAGGCGACGATCGCGGCATTGATCGTGCCGACGGCGGCATACGGGGCCTTCGGGCGGCAATCGTCAGCCGCCGCGCGCCGTGGAGCTTCAGCGCCATTCCGTCGTCCCATTGGGCGTCGGTCATCTCGAAGAGATCGAGCTGCGGCACGGCTCCCGCGATGTTGAGAAGCGCGTCGATGCGGCTGCAGCCGGTCATGATTCGGTCGACCACTGCTCGAGCCGCGTCCGGTCGGCGCAGATCCGCCTCGATGACCAGCGCCTCGGCGCCGGCGGCTCGGACGGCTTCCGCGGTCCGCTCCAGATTTTCCCGGTTGCGCGCCACCAGGACCAGCGCCGAGAAGTCGCGCGCGAGGCGCACGGCGGTGGCTCGGCCGATGCCCTGGCTCGCGCCCGTCACGGCGGCAACCGAGTCGAACATCGCCATCACCTCGGCAGAAAGTCCCGGATGGCTGCCGCGATCTCAGCGGCGTGAGTCTCCAGTGCGAAATGCCCCGTGTCGAAGAAACGGACCACCGCCGCCGGAACGTCGCGTTTGAATGCTTCGGCGCCTGGAGGCAGGAAGAACGGATCGTTCTTGCCCCAGACCGCGAGCAAGGGCGGCTTGTGCGTCCGCAAATACTGCTGGAAGGTCGGATAGAGCGCGACGTTGCTCTTGTAGTCGCCGAACAAGTCGAGCTGCAGCTCGGTCATGCCGGGCTTGGTCAGGTAGAAGTTGTCGAGAGAGTATCCATCCGGCGAGACCTTCGTCGGGTCGGAAACCCCGTGCGTGTACTGCCAGATCGTGGTCTGCGGCGTCAGAAAGCCGCGCAGCGCCTCGCGATTGACCTGGGAAGGATCCTGCCAATAGGCCCGGATCGGATTCCAGCCGTCACTCAACCCCTCCTCATAGGCGTTGCCGTTCTGAGAGATGATCGCGGTGATCCGCTCGGGGTATTTCACCGCGAGCCGCAAGCCCGTCGGCGCCCCGTAATCGAAGATATAGACGGCGTAGCGATCGAAGCCGACGGCCTGCGTGAAGCGATCGATCCATTGCGCGATCCCCTCGAAACCATGGGGCGCGCCCGGCATGTCGGACTTGCCGAAACCCGGCAGATCGGGCGCAACGACGTGGAAGCGATCCGCCAGGAGCGGGATGAGATCCCGGAACATGTGACTCGCGCTCGGGAAGCCATGGAGCAACAGCAGCTTTGGAGCGCTCGGCGCACCGGCCTCCCGATAGAAGATCTTGATCCCCACATCCGCGGTCCGATAGTTGACGAGGCTCATGGCGCGTCTCTCCTGTGGCTGGCACCTGCATCGTGTGGCCTTCCGGAATCAGCCGCTAGTCGGTAAAATCGAGAACGATCCTCCCATCCAGCGAGAGGTCCATTGGATCGCTTGGAAGCCATGACACTGCTGCTCGCCGCCGTGGAGCACGGCAGCCTGTCCAAGGCGAGCCGCGAGCTGCATCTGCCGCTCGCGACCATCAGCCGTAAGGTCGCCGAACTGGAATCGCACCTGAAGGCGACGCTACTGATCCGGTCGACCAAGGGCCTCGAGCTGACGCCGACAGGCCGCGCCTACGTCACGGCGGCAAAGGCGATCCTGGAGCAGTTGAGCGAGGTGGAACGTGCGGCGTCCGGCGAATACACCGCGCCGCGAGGCGATCTGGTGGTCACCGCACCGATCATGCTCGGCCGGCTGCACGTGCTGCCGGTCGTGACGGAATTCTTATCGAGGTTCCCCGAGATCGCCGTCAGCCTGACGCTGGCCGACCGTATCGCTCATTTCCCGGACGACCAAATCGACGTCGCGGTTCGGGTTGGCGCGCTGTCGGACGGCAACTTGGTCGCGAACCGCCTGGGGGAAGTCCGACGCGTGACCTGCGCCAGCCCCGACTATCTCGCATCGAGCGGCATTCCCGCGACGCCCGGGGATCTGGGGCTGCACAACGTGATCTCCTTCGAGAACGTGGCGTCGCCGACCACGTGGACCTTCGGGTCCGGCGACAGCGCGGCGCGCGTCACTTTTCGCTCCCGGTTGAGCGTCGATACGATCGACGCGGCGATCGACGCAGGGCTCGCCGGCGCGGGTCTGATCCGCGCGATGTCCTACCAGGTGGTTGAGCTCGTGCGCGCCGGGAGGATGACGGTCGTACTCGAAGGCTTCGAAGGACCACCGTTGCCAGTGCATCTGGTCTACGCGAGACACAACCGGTTGCCGCTGAAGCTGCGCGCATTCATCGATTGCGCGATTCCCGGCCTGCGCGAGCGGCTGGCGCGCGCGGCACTCTAGCACCAGCGAACGATCTCCCGGCTGGTATCATGGAGCGGTACATCCGCCGAGGTGGCCCATGCTCGAATCGATCAGCCGCATCGCCCTCGCGGTAATCGACGCAGAGCTCGTCGGCTAGAAAAACGCCATGTTCCTCGATTTCGATTGGAGGCTGTCGTGCAAGCGTATTACGGGGTCGCGATCGTCACATTGCTCGCCGGACTCGTATGCTTCGGCATGGCTCTGACCGTCGCGCGTGCTCATTCGAAGGCGGGCATCCTCGCGCCCGTCATGACGGGAGACGCTTACCTCGAGCGTTGCATCCGGGCGCACATCAATACGCTCGAATGGACACCGATCTTTCTGCCTGCCCTGTGGCTGTTTGCGATGTATTGGAGTCCGACCTGGGCGGCAATCGTCGGCGGGATATGGATTCTCGGCCGAATCTTGTATTTCTTGGGCTACATCGCCGCTCCGCAGAAGCGCTTCCCGGGATTCTTCATCCAATCGATGGCGGTGTTCGTGCTTTCGCTCGGCGCTCTGGGAAGGATTGCGTATCTCATGGCGACCGGGTGAGCCCCGGAGGCGCTGGGCGCGGCCTCCTGGCCGCTCACGTTTTCCACCGCCGTGTTCGCGCTGGGTTGCCTGGCCGTCGGGGCGTCATCGGCATTCCGCTCGCTGCCGGCGTCCTTTTCCCCGCCTTCGGGGTCATCCTGAGCCCCATGATTGCCGCGGCGGCGATGAGCTTGAGCTCCGTATCGGTCATCGGCAACGCGCTAAGGCTGCGGCGCGTGACGCTCTTATGCCAGGTACACCGCCCATCTGAAAGGGCACGATGATGCCGCGAACTTCCATCTAGCCTCGATCCGCACGATCACGATCCGCCTACCGCCCTGGGGCGCCGGCCTGCAGTGCCCGACTCAGCCTCCTCCGGCGAGCGGTCGGCAGCGGTACGCCGCGCGAACCGCAGCGGCCATTGCCAATGCGGGCTGTCGAGATCCGCGAGTTTCTCGAAATGCCCCTGGACCGAGGCGATCAGCGCGGCATCCGCCGCCGGATCGAGCCCCTGGTAGGGATGGCCGTTGTATTCGCCTCGATAGGTGAGAACGGCCTCGACGGACGGTGTTCTATCCAGAATCCGACGGATCAGCTCGCACTCCGCGTCATCCCCGGCTGCGTCGCTCAGCGCATAGCGCAGCGCGAGCGCAATGGCGAATTCGAGCCCGGGGGTCGGAATACCGTGCTTTCTGGCGAGCATGAGGCCGCCGAGTATGCGCTCGCTGCGCCGGAGCTTGCGCAGGGGATCGCGCCCGACCCGCCGGCAGGGATCCTTGAACGAGGAGCGGCAGCGATCGATGAACGGCCGCATCCATGCGTTGATGATTGCCGCGAGCTCCGGGATCTCGCGCAGCAGCGCCGGCTGGATCTCCTTGTCGACCACCTGCCGCATGAGCGCCATCACGCGCGCATCGCCCATGCCACGCCCGATGGTCGCATGGCCGAGCAAGCTCGAGTACCAGGCGACGATCGCGTGCGTCCCGTTCCACAGACGATTCTTGATGAGCTGAATATCCGTGATGTCATCGACCGTCTTCACCTGCCGCAGGCGGCTCACGATCGGTCCGCCGCCCTGCGCGTACAGCAGCATGTCCGGCTCGCTGTAGAACAGGATGAGGTGCAGCTCGCTCAGCGCGCGCGCCGGATCAGACGCCCCCTGCAGCACTTTCAAACGCCGGTCGAGCTGGGATTGCGGCTCCTCGTCCACCGTCCCGGCCAACGCCACCCGCGCATCACGCACGGCGGCGAGGTTCTTCTCGAGCAGCTCGCATTTGATCCGCAGCTGCCGCAGGAGACGCTCCTGGCCGAGACGGCTGACGATCCGACTGACCACGGTCTCGGCGAAATGGACGCCGGCGAGGATTCGCGCGCTCTCGAACCGGTTCGTCATGGCGCAGAGCGCGCTCTCGATGTGCCGGCGCACGAAGCTGGCACCGTGGACCTTGTTCAGCACGACCAGGATGGTCAGGTCCCCTCCGCCGTCCGCGTGCCGGCCTAGGAGCCCCCGCGCGATGATCGGCGCCTGATGTCGGATCGCCTGCTCCGGCAACGCCAGACCGACGATCACAGAATCGCGATACATCGCGACGACGGCTTCCTCGTCCGCCATGTCGACCAGCCGCACGTAGTCGATGGTCTGGTCGAAGGCATGCTTGTTGTAGCGGACACTGAACTTGCCGAACGCGTTGACCGCCTCGCGCAGCGCGCGATCGCTCGTGATGCCGACGATCTCCCGAGGCCGGGTGTAGCCGTCCCAGTGCGAGAACACCTGTGTCAGGTAGCCACCGCCCATGGCGCCGAAGCCGTGAATGCCGACCTGCAGCCGATTGATCGTCTGCGGGAACGGATCGGTGAGCGCCGGCATGCCGGGCTTGGCGACGCAGTCCGCGAGATCCACGAGGAGGTCGAGCATGCTCGCATAGCTCTTGAGCGCGCGCTTTTCGACCTCGGCTCGCGGTGCCTTGATGTCGTGGATCAGCACCGGCTGTCCGCCGGCCTCGCTCGCCGCCAGCAGGCCGTTCTCGGAGTCCTCGACCATGAGGCACCGCTGCGGCGGGCGGCTGAGCTCGGCGGCGGCCTGTAGGAAGATCTCCGGGTGCGGCTTGCCGCGGCGCACTTCGTCGCCGCAGACCGTGATGTCGAAGTACTTCAGGACGTTGGCGTTGATGAGATATTCCTCGGCGAGGCTGCGGCGGCTCGAGGTGGCGACGGCCATCGTCAGGCCGCTGCGCCGCAGCCGCTCGAGGACCTGCCGCAGCCCAGGCTTGACGGGCACGCCGTGCGCGCGCACATGCTCGAGCTCCAGCTCATCCGCGCGATGCCTGATCGCCCGGTAGGGGTAATCCTCGCCGTAGTGCTCCTTGGCGAGCGCCTCGGCGCGCACGGCGCTCAACCCTAGCGAGCCGAGGAGCGTGCGGTCCTCGATGGGCCGGCCCGCGAGCTCGAGGGACGCCCGGCGGATCGTGTGGAACCGCAGCCGCTCGGTGTCGAACATGGTGCCATCCATATCGAAGATGGCGCTCTCGATGCGCTTGCCGAAGAACTCTATCATCGTATTCACTTACCTCGAGGCTAGGTTTGGTGTGGAGTGCCGCCGGTCCTACCGGATCGCCCGGCCCCGTTCATCGAAGCGATGCAGCCGCGTCTCGTCGGGAGTCAACCAGAGCGACTCGCCCGGACGCACGTCGATATCGCCGGGCGCGCGGACCGCGAGGGTGCCGATACCATCGACCTCGACGTGAACGATGGAGTCGGAGCCCAGATGCTCGGTGAGCTCCACCGCGCCACACCATCTGCCCTCGATCGCCGAGAACGACAGGTGCTCCGGGCGGATGCCGACGGTGGCGGCGCCGTGCCGCCTCGCCTCGGCGCCGCTCAGCAGGTTCATCCGCGGCGAGCCGATGAAGCCGGCCACGAACACCGTCGCCGGACGGTGATACGCCTCCAAGGGTGAGCCGACCTGCTCCACGCTGCCGGCGTTGAACACGACGATCCGGTCGGCCAGCGTCATGGCCTCGATCTGGTCGTGAGTCACGTAGATCATGGTGGTGCCGAGCCGGCGGTGGAGCGTTGCGATCTCGAGCCGCATGCTGACGCGCAAGGCGGCATCGAGGTTCGAAAGCGGCTCATCGAACAGGAACGCGGCCGGCTGTCGGACGATGGCGCGGCCGATGGCCACTCGCTGCCGCTGCCCGCCGGAGAGCTCGCGCGGCTTGCGGTCGAGATGGTCCTCGAGATTGAGAATGCGCGCGGCCTCGAGCACACGTTGACTGGCCGCGGCCTTGTCTTCGCGAGCCATCCTCAGGGGAAAGGCGATGTTCTCGCGCACGCTCATGTGCGGATACAGCGCATATGACTGGAAGACCATCGACAATGCGCGCCGCGCCGGCGGCAGATGCGTCACGTTGCGCCCGCCGATCAGCACCTCCCCAGCGCTCACCTCCTCGAGCCCGGCGATCAGCCGCAGCAGCGTCGATTTTCCGCAGCCCGACGGGCCGACGAAGACGACCAACTCGCCGTCCTCGATCTCGAGGTCGAGATCCCGGATGACCTCGACCCGCCCGAAGGCCTTGGAAACGTTCCTCAGCGCGATGCCTGCCATGCCGATCCTCCTATTTCACCGCGCCGAACGTCAGGCCGCGGACCAGTTGCTTTTGCGCCAGCCACCCGAGCACCACGATGGGCGCGATCGCGAGCGTCGAGGCGGCGGACAGCTTCGCGTAGAAGAGGCCTTCGGGCGCGGAAAAGGAGGCGATGAAGGCCGTCAGCGGAGCCGCTCCTGCGGCCGTGAGGTTGAGCGTCCAGAAGGACTCGTTCCACGCCAGGATGACGTTGAGCAGCAGTGTCGAAGCGATGCCCGGAAGGGCCATGGGTGCGAGGATGTGCAGCAGCTCGTGACCGGGAGTGGCCCCGTCCATGCGCGCGGCTTCGAGAATCTCGCGGGGGATCTCCTTGAAGTACGTGAACAGCATCCACACCATGATCGGCAGGTTGCTCAGCATCAGCACTATGACGAGTCCCGAGCGGGTGTCGAGCAGCCCGGCCCGCTCGCACAGCAGGTAGACCGGCACGAGCACGCCGACGGCGGGCAGCATCTGCGTCGACAGCATCCACATCAGAACCAGACGGGTATACCGTGTGGGCGAGAAAGCCAACGCCCAGGCCGCCGGTATCGCGAGTCCCAGCCCGATGACGGAAGAGCCGAGCGAGATGACGACGGAGTTGCCGAAGTACCGCAGATACTGCGTGCGCGCCCAGACCTCAGCGTAGTTCGCGGTGGTCCAGTGGAAGGACACGAACTTCGGCGGGATCGCCACGGCTTCGCCTTCCGTCTTGAACGAGGTCAACACCATCCAGAGGATCGGGAAGAAGATCACGAGGGCCACCGTCCACGCGATGATCGTGATGGCGAGCTTGCGCCGCCTGGGTGTCAGATCGGCCATGGCTTCACGCTTCCAGGTTCTTGCCGACCAGGCGCATCAGAACGATGGCCAGGATGTTTGCGAACACGACAGCGATCACGCCGCCCGCGGATGCGCCCCCCACGTCGAAATGCAGCAGCGCCTGGGTATAGATCAGGTAAGCGAGATTGGCGCTCTCGGTGCCCGGCCCGCCGTTCGTGGTCACGAAGATCTGCGCGAACAGCGACAGCAGGAAGATCGTCTGCAGGAGGACGACGATCGTGATCGCCCGCGCGAGGTGCGGCAGAATGACATGCACGAAGCGGCGCGCGGCGCCTGCCCCGTCCATCTCGGCCGCCTCCTTCTGCTCCCGATCGAGGGATTGCAGGGACGTGAGCAGGATCAGCGTCGCAAAGGGCAGCCAGCCCCACGCAACGATGATCGTCAGCGAGAGCAAGGGCACTTGCGCCAGCCAGTCGATGGCATGCATCCCGAGCACATGTGCGAGCCAGGCGAACAGCCCATTGACGGGGTTCATGAGCATGTTCTTCCAGACCAGCGCCGCGACAGTCGGCATGACGAAAAACGGCGAGATCGCGAGCACGCGCACGATCCCCCGGCCGTGCATCGGCTGGTCGAGCAGCAGCGCGAGGCCGACGCCGCAGGCCACGGTGATCACCAGCACTCCGCCCACCAGCAGGAAGGTGTTGGCAAGGGACTCGAGGAAGCCGGGGCCGGTCAGGAAGTAGACATAGTTGCCGAGTCCGACGAATCCGTGCACCCGCGGCATCAGCAGCTGGTAGTCGTGGAACGAGTACCACAGCGTCATGGCGAGCGGGATGGCCATCCAGGCCATCAGCACGATCACCGCGGGTGAAAGCAGGAGGCGGGCGGCGGCCCGGTCGTGGACGCTTGCCATCGCTACAGCGTCCTTCAGTGCAGGTATTGTGCGCGGGTCATCTCGCGCACGACGATGCGCTGCGAGCTGGCGAGCGCCTTGCGCGCGGAAATCTGCCCGGCGACGGCGGCCGAGAGCTGCTGGCCGACCTCCGTGCCGATGGTTTGATACGGGGCGATCGCGACGAAATTGCCGCCCACATAGGGCACCGGCAGCACCGAAGGGTGATGGGTATCAGCGGCCTCGATGGCCTCGAGCACCAGGCTCGAGAAGGGCGCCGCCCGCCGGTAATCTGGGTTCGCGTACAGTGACCGGCGCGTTCCGGGAGGCACGTTCGCCCAGCCGAACCGCGCCGCGGCGAGCGGCGCGTAGGACTTGCCGGTCGCCCACTCGATGAATGTCCTGGCCGCCGCGATGTGGGGGGACGCCTTCGGAATGACGAAGCTCCAGGCCCACAACCAATTGCCGTGGTCGTGCAGCTTGCCGCGCGTCGGAAAGAGCGCGAAACCCACCCGATCGGCCACCCTGGACTGCTTGGGGTCCGTGATGAAGGATGCGGCAACGGAAGCGTCGATCCAGATGCCACACTTGCCGGCCTGGAAGAGCGCGAGATTTTCGTTGAAGCCGTCGGTCGAGGCGCCCGGTGGACCGTATTTCCTCAACAGCTTTACATACAGCGATACCGCCTGCTTCCACGGCCGTGATCGCAGCTGCGGCCGCCATCTCATGTCGAACCAGCGCCCGCCCCAGGAATTCACCAGCGCCGATACGAAGGCCATGTTCTCGCCCCAGCCCGCCTTGCCGCGCAGGCAGATCCCGTAGATTCCGTGACGGCGGTCGGTGATCCTGCGCGCCGCCTTGCGGATGAACTTCCACGTCGGATCGTGAGGCATGGTCAGTCCCGCCCGCATGAGCAGGTCGGTGCGATACATGGTGATCGCGCTCTCGGCGTAGAAGGGCGCCGCGTAGAGCTTGCCGTGCCAGGAAAGGGACTCACGCACGCCGGGCAGCAGGTCGTCCTCGGAGAACTCCAGACCGAGATCATCGAGTGGCACGAGCCAGCCCTGCGCGGCCCAGATCGGCACCTCGTAGTTGCCGACGGTCACGATGTCGTACTGACCGCTATGGGTCGCGACGTCGATGGTGACGCGCTCGCGCAGGATGTTCTCCTCGAGCGTCACCCAGCGCAGTTTGATGTCCGGATGCGCGCGCTCGAAGTCGCTCGCGAGCTGCTGCATGCGGATCATGTCACCGTTGTTCACGGTGGCGATGGTCAGCGTCACGGCGGACGCCTGTGTCGCGAAACCCGCGGCGATGATGGCCAGCGCGAGCGAGCGCTTCCTCATTGTCATCAGCAAGCCCCCCATTCTTAACGAACTGCCACCACATCGTGCGGGTGCGGAAGCCTGATGTTCGCCGAGGAAATTATCCGGTCGTCGCTAAAGCCTCCTTCCTTCCGGAAGGTCGTGGTTGCCATCCGTTCTTCGGATGACGTTTGGGTCGTAGAGCCGCTTGGGGCCCCTCTCACGAGGGTTGCACCGGGCTCATGTGTAATCGCGATTCCCGCGAACATACGGCGCGATTGCTCGCGAGCAGAATGCGTGCCGTCGAGAGGCTCGGACGCTCGCGGAGCTCGGGGCGTCCTGCCCTCCGGGCGCTTATGTCACCCGTTCGCCGGTGTGTGCCTATTTCTCGAGCCATGATAGTCAAAATCATGCCTCACGCCAACCCATGGCTGCATTCAATGCAGCGCCGCGGCGACGGCACCACGGGACTGCGAACATCGCAACGGCTCGGCAGCCTCCTGCTTCGACGGGATCGAAGCCGCGCAGCGCGAAGCGAAAGCAATCGTGGAGCTGCGCGTCCCTCTTCGGTTGGCGCGGCAGGCGATCGACGACGGCGAGCGGGGCAAGCGACGAAGGCTACCCGGTATTTCAGCACCTCGAGCGCGAGATCGACGGTGAGATCATCTGGGCCCCCCGCCATCAAGGGCGGGCTCGTGTTGACGACCCGCACCGGCGACTTCGAGCTCGATATCGGCCGGGACGTCTCGATCGGGTATTCCAGCCATTCCGGCTCGGCCGTCGAGCTGTATTTGCTGGAGACCTTCACGTTCCGGCTGCTGACGACCGAAGCAGCCGTCGTGCTCTCTGTCGCCGAGAAGGAGTAAATCGTCAGCGCCGGGTGTAACGTTTCCGTCCGGCGGCCGGCGAGGCATTGACCCGATCCACGACGAATCGTATCTATAGAATCGGGGTCATCATGCCGATTGCGTTTTGAACGAGGCGCTTGTGAAACGGCCACGCGCGAACCGCGTCGATGGAAACCGATTGCGATGTCGCCAGATAGCCGAGCTGCCGCCGGCGAATCGCCGCCGTGGCATCGCGGTCGACGATTAGCAGGTTGTTTTCGAAATTCAGCTCTAGGCTGCGACGATCCATGTTGGCCGAACCGACCAGCGCGACCTCTCCATCCAGCGTCATGGACTTCGAGTGCAGCAAGCCCAGCGGGTATTCGTACACCAGCACACCGCAGGAGAGCAGATCGGCGTACACGCTGCGGCATGTGCTGGCGACGAGCCAGGAATTGTTACGTGCCGGAAATACGATGGTGGTATCGACGCGGCGCCGCGCACAGCGTGCGCAGCAGCGCCTCGTCGGGCGCGAAGTACGGCGTCGTGACGAGCAGTTCTTCGCGCGCGGCGCACACGACGGCGACGAACATGTCCGACATCGCATTGCCGTAGGTGGCCGGGCCAGGCCCAAACATCTGCGCCGTCACGCCCGGCTCGATGTGTTCAGACGCCGGGGGTGCCGACGGCAAGGCTTCCAGCCGTTCACCCGCTTCGGCAATCCAGGCGCCGAGGAACAAGTACTGCGCCTGCCGCGCAACGGGTCCCTCGCAGCGCAGGAAAATATCCACCCAGGGCGCGAACTTGGGCGCTACGCGGAACTGTGGGGCGGCGCAGTTTTGGCTGCCGCAATAGGTGATACGGTTATCGATTACGACGATTTTACGGTGATTACGCAGATCCGGACGGCCGACCGCGAAATGCCCGAGACGGGGAATGTCGTCCAGCGTCGCCAGCGTGCGCACGCCGGCCGCTCGCAACTGGCGCCACCGCGGAGAGCGGATAAGGTCGCGCGAGCCCAATGCGTCCACCATGACCCGGCACGACACCCCGCGGCGTGCGGCGGCGCATACCGCGTCGGCGACCTTGCCACCGTTGCGGTGATCGAGCCAGATGTAGAAGCCGATGTGAACGTGCTCACGGGCCTGCTCGATATCCGCAACCAGCGTGTTCATAGCGATGTCGGAATCCCGCATCGGAGCATCGATGGGCGCTGCTGGGTCGCCCAACAACGTGATACGGTTACCCTCTACCGGCTCGAAGCCGTTGATCGAACGGCCAAACGCGAACAAGGTCGCGGTGCGCGCGTCCACGACAGCGGGCGCGTACGGTGCGGCGTCGGGCAGCGACATCCGCGCCCGAGCCGCGTTCAGGCGTTTGAGCCGCTCGCGACCGATGCTGGACTCGCCCAACACCAGTTAGGTGATCACGCCCAGCGCCGGCAGGAACATGATCACCGCCAACCAGGCGACGCGCGACGCGGGGATCCGGTTGGGCCGCGTGATCGCACGCGCAGCGACGAGCAGGTGCAGCGCGATCAACGCCAGCGTGAAGACTATGTGTACAGGGTTACGAGCCCATATGAGAGTCACGTTCATGGCGCCCGCCATTCCTCGGTGCGGTGGAGTCTGATGGTTGGGAACGATCTGCTGCGGATTCGCGCCGCGATCACCCACTGGCGAATTCAGCTACGGGCCAATATCATTCATCGATATGCTTGAGGGAGCAAATGCGGGAAATGTGCGACTGGTTGACTCGAGCAATACCGGCGCCCCTCACGAGTATGCCTGCTGATCGAGTTGCACGGCGATCGCGCCGGCTGCTCGCATCCGCGGCACTCGGGCCGGGCGCCGATCGGCCGGGAGTCGCGTACGGAGGCAAGGCTTGAAGCCGAAGGGCGGCATACAGGCGGGTAACAGAGCTGATGCCTCCCCGAGGAACGTCGCCGAGCTTCAGGCGCTGCAGAACCTGCGGCTGATCTACGCCTCTGCCCGCTGGCATGACGCGCAGGTGCGCAGATCCGTGGCCATCTCGGGCTCACAACTCTGGGCCCTCTCGGAGATCGCACGAGAGGACGACATGAGTATGAACGATCTCGCCCGGCGCATGGCGCTACATCAAGCGACCGCAAGCAATCTCGCGAACGCACTGGTGAAGAAGAGCCTCATCCGGCGTGTGCGCGACGAATCGGACCGACGTTTCGTTCATCTTCACGTGACCGCGGAGGGCCGCCGAATACTATCGCAATCGCCAGGTCCTCATCCGGGGTTTCTGGTCGATGCTCTGCGAAAAATCGATCTGCGCCATCTGCGGCGAATGCGCCGGGATCTCGCGAAGCTGCTCCAGCTCATGCGCCGCACGACGGCACGGGCGGCCGGGGAGACGCTCCTCGGCGAGTAGCTCGAAGGTTGACCTTGACACCGTGGCGAGCTGGTATATTTGGCCAAATATGTTTTAAAATGCGGCGGCTCG
Organism: Steroidobacteraceae bacterium; assembly: GCA_050738535.1. Lineage (GTDB taxonomy): Bacteria > Pseudomonadota > Gammaproteobacteria > Steroidobacterales > Steroidobacteraceae > JASHUC01. The sequence goes on along the minus strand of JBOHZT010000001.1, from coordinate 4,997 downwards.
GTAGCAAGTCTCACGCCACTGGCGGCACACCATCGAGGAACCGTCGATGAATTGGTGGCGGCGCTCAAAACCGCACTCGGACGGACTCGGGACAGGCTCGCCGGAGAGCGCGGCAGGGGGTCCACGGGAGAGGCTTCGCGAGCGGGCGAGGCGTCGGCTGCTCGGCGTGCAGTCGCGGAGGCTCTTCCTGCAGGTGGGCCTTCCCTGGGGAGCGGCGCTGCTCGTCGGCCTGGTCTCGGTCCTGTACACCGACCTGAGCACGAATGCCTCCGATATTTTTATTGGGTGGATCGCCGGCCGCTCCTGGCTTGCATTCCTGATCACGCCTGCGCTAACCGCTCTGGCGGTATTCCTGACCCAGCGCTGGTTCACGGGCAGCGAAGGCAGCGGCATCCCGCAGGTGATTGCCGCGCTCCATGCGCCACGCGTGCAGGGAAAAGACGCGCTGATGCGGCGCCTGTTCGGCCTGCGCGTAATCGTCGGGAAGATCGCAGTTTCACTGATCGGTTTGCTCGGCGGCCTCACCATCGGCCGCGAGGGACCCACGGTGCACATCGGCGCGGCAATCATGGCGGAAACGCGGCGGGTCTATCCGCGCCACAGCGCGCAGCTCGAACGCCGGCTGCTGCTCGCCGGCGCGGCGGCGGGGCTGTCGGCCGCGTTCAATACACCGCTCGCCGGCATCATCTTCGCCATCGAGGAACTCGCGCGCGATTTCGAAAGCCGCACCAACGGCATCATGATCACGGCCGTGGTGTTCTCCGGCCTCACCTCGCTCGCGTTGGCGGGCAACTACCTCTATTTCGGCCAGATCAACGTGCCCGAGGATTTGGGCGGCGCGTTTGTCCTGCCGGTAGTCCTGTCGGCGGTGCTCTGCGGCCTGTTCGGCGCGGCGTTCAACCTGACTCTTCTGCGCTGGCGCACCTGGATGCCCAACTGGCTCATTGCGCTGCGTGCGCGCCAGCCCTTGCTCTATGCGCTCGTCATCGGAATCGTGGTGGCCGCGCTCGGTGTCTGCACTCACGGTGAAACCTGGGGCAGCGGCTACGATCAGGCGCGCCACCTGCTCACGGGTACGGCGCCGCTCTCGGAAGGCTATGCGGTCACCAAATGGGGCGCCATGGTCGTGAGCTACATGGCCGGAATCCCCGGCGGGCTCTTCTCACCGACGTTGTCGATCGGGGCGGGTCTTGCTCAGTGGGTACACGCTGCCTTTGCCTGGGCACCGATGGCGGCCGTGATCGCACTTTGCATGACGGGATATCTCGCCGCGGTCACCCAATCGCCGATCACCTCCTTCGTCATCGTGATGGAGATGACCAACGGCACCGGGATGGTCATTCCGATGATGGCGACGGCGCTCGTCGCCTCGCGTATAGCCGCCTTCTTCACCCCTCCCCTCTACGAGGCACTCGCGAAGAGTAACTACTTCGCAGTCGCGGCCCTGCCGCCTGGAGGATTTCTGCGGACGAAACCGGTGCCGCCGCCGGGAGCTTGAGGACCTTAGACGATGCAAAAACGAGAGCTTCGTGCCGCCATATCGCTGGCTTCGGTGTTCTCCGTACGTATGCTGGGTCTTTTCATGATCTACCCGGTATTTGCGGCGCTCGCGCGACAATTCTCAGGCGCGACTCCCTACAAAATCGGGCTCGCGCTCGGCATTTATGGGCTCAGCCAGGGACTACTGCAGGTGCCGTTCGGGCTGCTCTCGGACCGCGTCGGGCGCAAGACCATGATCGTTTTCGGCTTGATACTCTTTGGGCTCGGCAGTGCCGTCGCCGCGAGCGCGCAATCGATCGACGGCATCATCTGGGGTCGTCTATTGCAGGGGGCCGGGGCGGTCGGCTCGGTGATCCTCGCACTGACTGCGGATCTCACGGCGGAGGAGAACCGCACAAAGGCGATGGCCCTGGTAGGCATGACGATCGGCTTCTCCTTCCTCGTCGCCATCGTGACCGGACCGGCGGTCGCGGGTTGGATTGGCATCAGCGGCATATTCTGGCTGATGGCCGTACTTGCAGTGGTCGGCATCGCCATCACGTCCTTCGTGGTTCCCAAGCCCCGCCGACTGCGTGTTCACCGCGAGGCAGAGCCAATCCCCGCGCTGCTCGGCTCGACGCTGCGCAATCCGGAGCTCCTGCGCCTCGACTTCGGCATTTTCGCGCTGCACGCCATGCTCACGGCCAGTTTTCTGGTCGTGCCGGACCTCCTGCATGGAACGCTCGGGGTGGGGAGTCGCGACCAATGGTTCGTCTACTTGCCCGTCCTGCTGGCTTCAGTGGTCATCATGGTGCCGGCGATCATCGTCGCCGAGCGGTACCGGCGCATGAAGACCGTGCTCGTCGGCGGGGTCGGAACACTCGCCGTCAGTCAGCTCCTGCTCGCGCTAGCCGGCCACGACGTCTACGTTCTAATTACCGCCCTCACGCTGTTCTTCGCCGGCTTCAATGTCATGGAGGCCAGCTTGCCGTCGCTGGTCACGAAGACGGCGCCCTCCGGTTCCACGGGAACGGCAACGGGCATCTACTCCAGCTCGCAATTCATCGGTATCTTCGTCGGCGGTGTCGCCGGCGGCTGGGTGAATCAGCACGACGGCGCCGTCGGGGTGTTCTTCGTTGCCTGCGCGCTCGCGGTGCTATGGCTGTTCATCGCCGGGACCATGCGCCAGCCGAGTCATCTCACTACGCGGGTGGTGCGAGTGGGTGAACGCTGCGCTGCGGACGCAGACGGGCTCTCGGTGCGACTTCGCCACGTACCTGGCGTCGCGGAGGCGCTCGTCGTCCCGGAGGAGGGATTGGCCTACCTGAAAGTAGACTCGAAGGTATTCGATCTCGCCGAGGCGGAATCGGTCGCCGGGGCCACGGTCCGGCCAGCGTGATCGTTCCGGCGGAGCTTGCCATGATCAGCGGGGTCCTCAGACTCGCATCAGCCGGCGTGCAGCAGCTCGCCAACCTTTGCGGCGAGCCTCTGCGAGGACAGCCAGCCATCGTGGTGCCACAGAATGCGCCCTGATGATGAAGTCAGCACGAACCATGGGAGGTCCTGAACGCCGTATCCATCGCCCAGACGGCCTTGCGCATCCTCCACGATGGGCGTACGGATCCTCGCAGCGAGGTGGGCAATCGCCTGCCGCGCAACGGTGTCCGAACCCTCCGTCGCGAGCTCGTTGATCGCTGCTGGTGTCGGCCAGCCGTGCTGGCGCGCGAGCGTCGCGTAGCCATCGAGCGCCGCGAGCCCGCTGTGCACGTCCGAGTCCTCGGCGAGCCATCCAGCGAAGAATAGCAGGAGGTGAGGATGACCTTTGCCGAGAACGACCGACTCGGCCCGTTTTCCAAGGCCGGGCAGCCGAACAACGTCCGTCGGCTCGAGGGCCGGAATGTACTCGAGCGGGACGATATCGTGGACGGACGGATGGCTCGGCAGCAGCCGCGATATGCCCTCCGCCAGCAGTTCAGCCTGCTGCAAGACGCCTTCGTAGCTCATCTGGGTGAAATAGAGGGTTCGCTCGCGGCCGTGCCCGTCGATCAGCACGATGACCGGCTGATGATCGATATCGTTGTGCACGGCTGCGACGTACACGTGATAGGCGCGCCAGACGTGGGTGAGCTCGGGCAATGAGCCCGTGAGGAATCGCCAACTGCCCTGCATGTGATGGGCTCGGGTGTATGCGGCTACGTCCGCGACCCGAGTCGCAAGAGGATTGGCATCGATACCGAGAAGCTGTACCTGGGATGCCGCGGGTCCGAGCAGGCGCAGCGCCTGCGTCATACTCTCGGTCATCAGCGGGCAGACGGTCGTGCAGTGCGAATCCACGAAGGCCAGGACGACGACCTTGCCGCGAAAGTCGCGGAGCGACGTCGGTCGACCGTTCTGATCGACAAGAGTGAAGGCCGGTGCCGGTGTATCCCCGAGCACAGTGCCGGCGCTCACGTCCGGATTCGTGATGGCCGCGGATCGCGACACCGCGGCCGGCGTGCGGTCGATGCGTACAGCGGCGATCCAGATGATGATGATGATGGCCGCCGCCGCTAAGCCTACGATGGTGAATAGAAGGTGCTTGGTCCGGAACGCCGTCATGCCGCCATCAAGTGTATAGACTCTTCATTGCCGAGGCGCAACGGCGCCGAGTTCGACCTCCATCTACGCGGCGGATGATGCCATGTTCTGCACTGCCGAGTTCATGGCGCCCGAAACGCGGGTCCAGTCGAAGAGCGTCTTGTAGCTCCCGGACGCGTTATCGTCTACCTTGGCGGAGCCGCGTCGCTTCGGCATTGAAGGCAGTCTGGCTTGCCGCCGTAACGGGCTGGCCGGTCGCATCGTATGTCACAGGCCCGGTTCCGTCGATCAACGGATTGATATTCTCCAGTGGCAAATCGGTGGAATACGCGAAATTCTCCGCCATCCGCCGAGTTCCTAGAGCCGCGCTCGAAGATCCGAGATTTGATTCCAGCGACGGCAAGGTCGTTCCCGGACGGCACGTTCTTGCCGCTCCGGCTGCTCGGGAGCGCCGAATGAGCCAGGAGCAATTCGTCGAATTCGATTCTCAGCCGACTTTGGAAAGCGAGCGCCTCGTGCTCGAGGTGCTTCTGCCGCGGCACGCCGCCCGAACATTTGCGCTCTGGCAGGACGAGCGCCTCTACACTTTCATGCCCTTCGAGCCGCCCACCGAGCTGCTCAGCCTGGAGGAGCGTTACGGGAAGCTGGCCGCCCGGCACTCTCCCGATGGCAGCGAAGAGTGGCTCAATTGGTTCGCACGCGAGAAATCAAACGGCGAATACGTCGCCCAGATTCAGGTCACCATCGGCCCGGACTCATCGGCCCATCTGGCGTATTTCACTTTCGTTCCGCACTGGCGCCGCGGCTATGGGTATGAGGCCTTTCTATTCCACACAATTATCTGAGGCGTAACGGGCCTGGCATTTTATGACCAACAGCGGCTGGATCTAATTGGCGCAGAGCTGTCGGCGGAAGTTGCCGGTGAGCGGATAGACCCAGAT